>CADBYZ010000052.1 GCA_902799075.1 Oscillospiraceae bacterium
TTGATGAACTGATGAAACAAGAAACGGCATGACCTATGCCATGCCGTTCCAAAAATACGTTAAAACAGTCTTACGGGTGGCGGCCTCCCCGGCGGCCCGTGCGGTACAATCAGAACTGACGAATGATCCCCGGCGATAACGTAGTATGTCACGTATTCGCCGGGGATCAGAGTATTTATTGACTTGTTTCTGCCGGGCCGCCGGGGCGGCGGCCCCTACAATATAATGGTTTATGCCGGTTCGTAGGAGCGGCTGATCTCCTTGCCCGAAGCGTCGTATTCGATATCCTCCATGAGCGCGGGGTCTACATGGCTGCGCTTTTTGACCACCATACCCTCGCCCTGGTTGTTGAAAACCCAGATCTTGTAGCCGGGGTAGCCGGGGTCGGGCTTGCGGTAAACGCTGGTCTTGTTGAGGCGGCAGAACTTCGCCCGCC
Source organism: Oscillospiraceae bacterium (assembly GCA_902799075.1). Lineage (GTDB taxonomy): Bacteria > Bacillota > Clostridia > Oscillospirales > Oscillospiraceae > Limivicinus. The sequence continues at coordinate 437 of CADBYZ010000052.1, forward strand.
CCTCCGGGGTGTCCAGCAGGTCGCCGGGGCCGTTGTAGTAGAGCTCATCCTTCGCCGCGTCCTTCTTGAACTGCTCCCAGTCCTCCTCGGAGACTTTATCCACATCCTTCGGATCGATCATTGCTTAACTCCTTTACTTTCTCAAAAACAGCACGCCCAGGGTCTTCGGGCCGCAGTGGGAGGTCACGGTGCACCCGGCCCTGTTGTTATGTATCTCCGCTCCCGGCACGGCGGCGCGCACCATGTCGTTCAATTCCTCGATGATCTCCTGCGGCACCTCGCCCGAGTTGGTGACAAAGACGTGGTTGGGCCTCACGTCGGCTCCGGCCAAGCGCTCCTTGACGTACTGGCGGTAAACGGACTGGATATTGCCGCGGTACTTTTTGTACACGCTGAGCCTGCCGTCGCGCATCTCCAGCGCGGGCTTGAGGTGCAGGAGGTTCGCGCCCAGCGCGGTCACGCCCGAGCAGCGCCCGCCCTTCCACATGAACTCGAGGGTATCGAGCACGAAGCTGGTGTCCACCTTGTCGATGAGGTCCCCGAGGTGCTGCGCGATATCGGCGGCGCACATGCCGCGCTCGGCGCACTCGGCCCCCTCGATGGCGAGCAGGCCCATGCCGGTACAGAGGGAACGGCTGTCCACGGTGTAAACGCCGCTGAGCTCGGAGGCCGCGATGCAGGCGTTATTAAAGGAACCCGAAAGCTCGGAGCTGATGTCCAGGTGGACGATCTCGGCCCCGGTATTCAATATTTCGGTGAAGAAATCCGTAAACTGCTGGATGCCGGGCGCCGCCGTTTTGGGCAGAGTCCCGTCCGCGCGGTAACGGTCATAGATATCCGCCGCGCAGAAATCCACGCCGTCAAGATAGCTGTCCTCCCCCAGCTGGATGGTGAGGGGGATCACGCGGATACCGTAGCGCGCCTTGAGCTCCTCACTGAGATCGCAGGTGCTGTCAGCGGTAATGACGACAGGCTTGGACATAATCGATCACTCCTGAAACAAACATCTTGATTATCATAACATGACTTCACAGTGAACGCAAGGGAGAGTTTTTTACTTTTTCCTCGTCTCTGCCAGCTCGTAGGCATAAGCTAAAACGACGCCTGCCAGCAGGAAGAAGCAGAGCTCGCGGAAGTCGGTGACGGCGCGCTCGTCGGCGGAGTTTGTGAAGATCACCGTCTCAAGCATGCCGTAGAGCAGGATGCCGCTGACCGGAAGGGTCAGGGATTTGACGGCCGTGGTGGCGGCGGGGTTTTGCGTGAAGAAGAGGCGGATCATGCGTATCACCAGCAGCACCGTGAAGGCCAGCACCAGCAGGAAGCCCACAAGGCCCGTCAGCATCAGTACCTGGAGTAGATAATTGTGCATGTGCCAGAAGGAGCCGTTTTCGGCGCTGATCTGGTAGCGGTGCGGCCCGTCCATGACCTTGGAGCTGTACTTGCCGATGAGAAGGCGCATGGGCTCGTCGCGGATGGCGGGGATGGCGGCGTACCACACGCCGAAGCGCATGGAGCCGGTGGAAGCGCTCTCCTTGAGATCGCGGCTGTCGCTGAAGTTGACGCCCTCGCCGCTCTGGGCCTCGGGGGTCAGAAACTGATCGGAGGTGCGCTCGATCTTTACGTCCATGGCGTTATAGAGCTTCGCCGTCCCGGCGCGCAGCCAGTCGTAGCTTTTGAAGCACAGGGCGAGGGACAGGGCGGCCAGTACCGCGATGAGGCCGATTTTGAGGGCCTTGTTCTCCGTGCGGATATGCTCCATGCCGAGCAGGATCGCGAGCATCGCGGCATTGACCGAGGCTGCCAGCATGACGCTTCTCGTCATGGTGAAGGCCACCGCGAGGTGGAACACGAACAGAGCCAGGCAGATCGGGATGCGCCAGAGCTTGTTCTTGCAGTTGAAGAACTCGTAGACCATCATGCAGCCCGCGAGATAGAACCACACGGCGGAGATGTTGCGCGTGGTCTCCCAGGCGACGATGCGCACGTAGCTGTTGGCATAAGCGTTGTTGTCAAGGCCGAACACCACCTGCTCCGGCCCGACATAGAAGTAGACGCCGAAGATGCAGGCGTAGAGGCTCACAAGGGCGGTGACGAAGTAAAACGCGCCTACAAGCGCGATCACCGCGTCCAGCATCACGCGCCGCTCCTTCTCCTCCAGCATAAGGCCCACGGGCAGCACCACGCAGCACAGCACCCGGCTGATGACCAGGTCCAGCTCGTTTTGGAGATAGTAGTCGGTGTTGAGGATGCGTGTGATAAAGACCCAGATCGCGTACCAGATCACAAGCTTGACCTCGAGCACGCCGTCGAGGCGCGCGCGGAAGAAGTAGATCGCGGCCAGGGCGATGATGGCGGTCTTGCCGTAGGAGAGGTAGAGATCGTGAAAGCGTAAGGGCGCGATGGGGATGAGCATGTAAAACAGCAGCATCGCCCCCGCCACGACGGCCAGAAAGCGCCGCCATGTCCTGTCGCTCCAGTTGTGTTTCAATACTTGCATATCTGTTTCTCCGATAGTTTTCGATAGTTGTACAATCTCCTTGCCTTCCCCTTGAGGACTTATGCGAAGCAAAAAGCTGTCGGGGGCAGGTTTTTGCCGCAGAAGAGGCCCGCAGGGAAGGTGGATCGCCCCGATCTCCCGCGAGGGGCGAGACGGATGAGGTGGCAAGCTTGCCGCCTGTACCATGTCCGCTCAAAGGCGGTGACCTCCACCTCATCAGTCACGGCACGGGCGGACACGCACCGCGGCAGCTTCCCCTCATGGGGAAGCCAAATGCTCAATTCGGTACTGCCGTGGCGAAATAATAAATATCGCTGACCTCGCGCTCGACGCCGAACTGGACGGGGTTTATAAGCTCCCCGCCGATGAGGATGCTGGCGGTCTGACCGCCGTCGAGGGTGTAGGCGTTATAGCAGTTGTGGGCGATCATGGAGTCCGCCGCCTGGCGCAGCGTGACCAGGACATAGTGGTCGGGCTGCTCGCAGTTGATGGTCATCATGAGATAGTGGCGCTCTCCGAGCTGGCCGACGGCGCAGCGGGCGTAGGTGTCGCGCACCTCGCCGAAGGGGTAGTCATAGGGCGTCACGTCCTCGCCGTGGTCGATGAGCACCGGGCCCCAGTTGAGGGAGAAGCGGACATGGTTTTCGTCGATGAAGCGCCGGGCGCTCTCCTCGTCGGGGAAGCTGTCCTCGTAGGTAAAGAGCATGTCGCCGTTTCCGTCAAAGAGACAGCTCTGCCCGCTGTGAAGCCCGCAGCGCATGAGCTGGCCGTCGTAGACGAACAGGCCCACATCCCCGCGGCCGTTGTTATAATAGTCCCCGCTGCCCGCCACGACGGCGTTGGTCTGCGCGGCCATCTCGCTTGCGGTGTAGAGCTGGTAGCTGCCGAACTCGTCGTCGGCAAGCTTGCGCCTCAGCTGGCTTTCGTCGGCGATGAAGACCTCGGCGAAGGTGCCGATGGCCCCGTGCTCGTCCTGCTGCCAGACGACGGCGAGGAGCGTCTCGTCCAGATACCAGCGGATCGGGCGGCCCAGCATGTCGCGGTCAGGATCGAAGTCCAGCTTCTGCCCGCCTATAAGCCGCTGGGCGGTGGGGGTGGCGAGCATCTGCATAACTTCCTGCGGGTCCTCGCTCTGCCCGAAGCAGGCGGGATCCGGCAGCGGGCTCGGCTCGTGGGGGCCGAGGCTGTAGTGGACCGGGATCACCGTGAGGGCGGCAGCGGCCTCCGCGTAGCCGGGGCGGCTCGGGATCGCCGACGGCTGCATCAGGGCGGAGACATCCGCCTTCCACCAGCCCTTTTCATATTGAAGCGTCACGGGCAGGCGCTCTGTGCGGCAGCAGTCCTCCGCCCGTGCAAGACGCGCGCGGAGAGCTTCGTTGTAAAGCTCGTCGTACAGCTCCGGCAGCACCGCGCCGTCGGTGGTGTAGAGGTCCGAGCCGCGCCTGGCCGACGCGACTTTTTCCGCAAGGGCGGCCTGGAGCTCCTCGGAAAGCCCCGCCGTGAGCCGGGCGACGTCCAGCTCCGTGCGCTTGACAAATCCGGAAGCGCCGCGGAAGCTCTGCGTGATCGGCCCGTCGATCTCCACGCGCAGGCAGCGGTCGTAAGCGTCCGCGATCTCGGCGTCGATGCCGGTGAGAGCCGTGTTTCGCGCCGGGCGGGCAGCGTCCAGCGCGGACCGCAGGGCCTGCGCTGGGTCCCCCTTGGGGCGGAAGATCGCGAGCGCCAGCGCGACGAGGATCAGGACCAGCAGAAGCAGGATCGCAAAGACGGAAACGCGTTTTTTCTTTCTGACCGCCATAACGGCCTCCTGTTAAGAAAATGTTTAGTACTTTATTTTACACGCTCCCGCCCGCCCCGTCAAGCAAAATGCTTGCAAAAGTGCCGGACTCATTGTAAAATGTGCGCGATAAAGGAGTGAAACAAATGTATTTTGATACCCATGCCCACTATGACGACGCGGCCTTCGACCCCGACCGGGACACGCTGCTGTCTTCTCTGCCGGAGGCCGGGGTGACGCTGGTCATCGACCCCGGCTGTGATGTTTTGAGCAGCGAGAAGGCCGTCGCGCTGGCGGACCGATACCCCCATGTCTACGCCGCCGTCGGCATACACCCGGAGGAGCTCGGCGGGATGCGCGAGGAGGACCTTGAGCGCATCGAGGCGCTGTGCGCGCATGACAAATGCGTCGCCGTCGGGGAGATCGGTCTTGACTATTACTGGGACGACACGCATAAAGAGGAACAGAAGGCGCTGTTCATCGCGCAGCTTGAGTTTGCCCGGCGGCACGACAAGCCCGTCATCATCCACGACCGCGAGGCCCACGGCGACTGCCTGGACATCGTGCGGCGCTACAGCGATATCCGGGGCGTGTTCCACTGCTATTCCGGCTCTAAGGAGATGGCGCAGGAGTTATTACGGCGCGGCTGGTATCTGGGCTTTGACGGGCCCATCACCTACAAAAACGCCCGCAAGGCCATCGAGGTTTTGGAGATCTGCCCCCTCGACCGTCTGCTCATCGAGACCGACAGCCCGTATTTAAGCCCCATTCCCCGCCGGGGAAAGCGCAACGACTCGCGGAACCTCCGATATGTGGTCGAAAAGATCGCCGAGGTCCGGGGGTTATCGTGTGAAGAAGTTGCAAAAACGGCCATGGAAAACGGCCGGCGCTTGTTCAATATATAAAAATATGTACCCTTCCCGCTCCCCCGGGGAGGGTATTTTTCGGGGAAATGCGCATTGACCGTATTTCCCGCGACATGATAAAATAGAGTTGTATATTTATTGAAAACAACATTGGGAGAAATCTATGGGTATATCAAACATCATTACGCTCTTCGGCGGGGTCGCGCTGTTCCTGTTCGGCATGTCGCTGATGGGCGAGGGACTCAAGAAGGTCGCGGGCAGCAAGCTCGAGCTGCTGCTGTACAAGCTCTCCAGCACGCCGCTGCGCGGGCTGCTGCTGGGCGCGGGCGTCACCGCGATCATCCAGTCCTCCTCCGCCACCTCCGTCATGGTGGTCGGCTTTGTCAACTCCGGCATGATGAAGGTGCGCCAGGCCATGAGCGTCATCATGGGCGCCATCGTCGGCACCAGCATCACCGGCTGGATCATCTGCCTTTCCTACATGGACGGCAGCGGCGGGATCGTTTCGCTGCTTTCCACCTCCTCCATCAGCGCCATCGTCGCCGTTGTCGGCATCGTGCTGCGCATGTTCTCCAAAAAGCAGGCTCACCGCCATGTGGGCGACATCCTGCTCGGCTTTGCGGTCTTGATGTTCGGCATGCAGGCCATGAGCGGCGCGGTGGCCCCACTCAAGGACAGCCCCGCTTTCATCCGCTTCATGACGGCTTTCTCCAACCCCCTGCTCGGCATCCTCGTCGGTACGGTCTTCACCGCCATTCTGCAGAGCGCCTCCGCCGCCGTCGGTATTTTGCAGGCCCTGTCCGTGACCGGAGCCATCCGCTTCGTCGAAGCCTTTCCCCTTATCCTCGGCATCAGCATCGGCGCGGCCGTGCCGGTGCTGCTCTCGGCTCTCGGCGCGCGCACCCAGGGCCGCCGCACCGCCTGGTCGTATCTCGTGATGCAGACCATCGGTGCCATCTTCTGCGCCGCCGTCTGGTACATCTCCGACGCTGTGTTCGACTTTGCGTTCAAGGGCATGGTCATGACTCCGGTGAGCATCGCCGCCGTGAACACCATCTTCCGCGTGATCTGCGCCGTCGTGCTGATGCCCTTCATGCGGTCGATCGAAAAGCTCCTCAACGCCTTCATCAAGGAGAGCCCCCAGGAGCGCGAGGCCAACGCCGACTTTGACCGCCTGGATGAGCGCTTCCTCAGACACCCGGCCCTCGCCGTGGAGCAGAGCCGCCTGACCATCAATGCCATGGCCCGCAAGGCCCGCGAAAATGTGGGCGACGCCATGGTTCTGCTCTACGAGTATTCCGACGAGCTTGCCAAGAAGGTGGAGCAGGACGAGGACCTGGTCGACCGCTATGAGGACAAGATCGGCACCTATCTCATGAAGCTCACCGGCTCGGAGCTCAGTCAGGAGGAGAACGAGCGGGTATCCGAGTATCTCCACACGCTCAGTGATTTTGAGCGTATCAGCGACCACGCCATGAACATCCGCCAGGTCGCGCAGGAAAAGCACGACAAAAAAATCAGCTTCTCCGAAAACGGCGAGCATGAGATGGACGTGCTGCTCAGCGCTGTCAACGAGATCCTGGCTCTGGCCATCACCGCTTTCATCGACGAGGATTACGAGAAGGCTTACGGGGTCGAGCCGCTGGAGGAGCATATCGACGTGCTGTGCGATGAACTCAAGCTGCGCCATGTCGAGCGTCTGCAGAAGGGCGAGTGCTCACTGCAGATCGGCTTTGTGTTCAATGACCTGCTGACAAACTTTGAGCGTGTGGCGGACCACTGCTCCAACATTGCGGTCGCGATGATCGAGCTCAATCAGGACGAGTTCCAGGCTCACGATTACATCAACAACCTCAAGGAGCTGCACAGCCACAATTTCGACGCGCTCTACAGCCAGTACGCCGAGAAGTACAAAATATAGTGTCGGTACTAATCGGAAATCTTCTGGCCTTTGTCGCGGCCTGCTTTACGTTTCTCAGCGCCTGGAGCACGGACCGGAAGCGCATCTATCTCTACCAGGCGGCCCAGTGCGCGGTACTGGCCGCGGCCAATGTGTTCTTCGCATCCTTAAGCGGCGTGACCACCTATGCGCTGTGCGCGCTGCGCAATCTGCTGCTCATGCATGAGCGCTTCACGCCCCGGCTCTGCTGTGCCTTCGTCGCGGCGGTGGCGGGCCTCGGGCTTGCCGCCAACAACCGGGGCGCGGTGGGGCTTCTGCCCATCGTGACCACGGCGGTCTATACGGTGGGCTGCCTTTACGCAAAGCGCACCAGGGCCATCAAGTGGAACCTCATTGTCAACCTCATCCTCTGGGCCGTTTACGACGCCTTTGTTCTCGATTTCGTCTCCTGCGCGGTGGACACGGTGTCCGCCGTCACGGCGCTGGTGTCATTGAGGCGGGACAGGCAAACCGCAGCGGACGGGCACTGATCCATGTGCCCGCCCGTTTTTTGAGCCTTGACAGTTCCTTTAATTTCCTATAATATATTATTTATTCTGCATTTTCTGCAAAGGAGTACATCGTATTATGGACAATTCACGCGCACAGTGGGGCAGCAAGCTGGGGTTTATCCTCGCGGCCGCCGGCTCCGCCATCGGTCTCGGCAATATCTGGAAGTTTCCCGGCAGGGCCTACGAGGGCGGCGGCGGGACCTTTGTGCTGATCTACCTGTGCATGGTCATTTTCTTCGGCGTGCCGCTCATGCTGACCGAGCTCTCCATGGGCCGCGCCAGCCAGGCAAACGTCGTCGGCTGCTTCCATAAGCTCGGCCACAAGGGCTGGAGCTGGGTCGGCTGGGTCGGCGTGCTGGGCGCGTTCATCATCACCTGCTACTACTCCCATGTGGGCGGCTGGGTGCTGCGCTATGTGTACAGCTACGCCTTCGAGGCGCCCGAGGTCTACGGCGATCCGCTGGGCTACTTCTACGCAACGCTCGGATTGGCTGCCGATGAGACCACGCATTTTCCGTGGGTCGCGATCCTGTTTGCGGCGCTGTTCATGCTCTGCAACGCGGTGGTCATCATCCGCGGCGTCGAGGGCGGCATCGAAAAGTTCAACAAGATCGGCATGCCCGCGCTGTTCTTGATCCTGGTGATCCTGCTGGTGCGGGCGGTGACGCTCCCCGGCGCGGAGGAGGGCCTTAAATACATGCTCTCCTTCGACTGGAGCAAGGTCAGCTTCACCACGGTGCTCTCCGCCCTGGGGCAGGCGTTTTATTCGCTCTCCATCGGCATGGCGATCCTCATCACCTACGGCTCCTACCTCCCTCGCACGGAGAACCTGCATAAAAACACGGTGCTCATCTGCACGATGGACACCCTGGTCGCGATCCTCGCGGGCTTCATCATCGTGCCCGCGGTGTTTGCCACTCTGGGCGCCGACCACGTCGGCAAGGGCGGCGGCTTTGCGTTTGTGTCGCTCGCGGGCGTATTCGAGCAGATGCCCGGCGGCAGGCTCTTCGGTGTGCTGTTTTACCTGCTGCTGCTGTTCGCGGCGCTGACCTCCTGCATCTCCCTCATTGAGAGCATCGTCGCCTTCCTGACCGAGCACTTCAACTGGAAGCGCACGGCCACCACCATCGGTGTGTGCACGGTGATGTTCCTCATCGGCTGCCTCTACACCTGCTCCCAGGCGGCCTACCCGCTCAAGGGCTTCTGGATCGACGCGGCGGGCGGCGTCAGCTTCCCCGCCTTCTGCGACGCGATGGAGTACCTCACCGACAGGCTCATGATCCCCTTCTGCGCCCTGGGCTGCTGCCTCTTCGCGGGCTGGGTCTGGAAGCCCGAGAGCGCCATCCGCGAGATCGAGCAGAGCGGCGTGCGTTTTGGGATGAAGAAGACCTACGCCGTCATCATCCGCTACATTGCCCCGCTTGCGATCATCACGATCCTCGGCATGAGCATCTTCGGCGGCATCACGCTGAGCTGAGGCGCGGAAGGATCCTACAATGTGCGAAAATCCCCGGCGGTGTATCCGCCGGGGATTCTTGCGTTTATGGGTACTCAATCAGTTCACGCCGCGCTCAGGAACTCCTCGCTTTCGCCGTAGCGCTCGAGCAGAACGTCATAGGCGTTGATCGCGCCGTCGAACAGGGCGAAGAGATCCGCCTCCGCGATCATGCCGTCGGCGTTGGTTTCCATGTCCTCAAAGGCGAGCGGGGTCTTCACGGGCGGATCATCCACCGTCAGGCGGGCATATTCGCGCAGCTGCTCCGTGCTTTGGTAGACAAGGCTCACCTTCCAGAACGCCTCGCCCGCCCCGTTCAGCCAGCGCTCGAATACCAGCTTGCAGCCGATGGGCGTCATGGGTTCGACACTGTCCGGCAGCGTGTAGTCCTTCACCCCGAGCGAAGCCAGGACGCTTGCGAGGTTGGAATCGTGGCCGCAGAGGAAGCTGAAACGCCGCCCCTGTGTCTCAAGCTCGGCGCGAAGCTCCCGCAGCAGCGGGTGGGCCACATTCACGCACACCAGGGGCCTTGTGAAGAGCATGTCGGTATAGGTGTCCACGATGCTGTGCAGCTTGAGCCAGTCCTCTCTATTAAGCGCATGGCCGAAGGCCGCCTTGACGGGGTCGGCTTCCTCGTAATACTGGAGGGTCAGGGCGTCCGCCACCGAGGTCGCGGTCTTGATGGGGCCCGTCATGCCGACCTCCTTGCCCTCTTCGATGATGAGCTTCGTCTCACCCTCCGGGAAATCTCCCGCCGCGCCGCTCTTATACGCCTCGCTGTCGCGGATATCCGCCACATCCATCAAAAGCCCGATGGCGTCACGCAGGCCGTCGAGGATGCCCTGTATCCCGGCCTCGCCGCCCATCTCGGCGACCTGACCGCGGATGTCCTCCGCGTATTCCCCGGTCAGGAAGGTCAGCACCGGGTTGAAGGTCGGGTCCATGGTGTCATAGGGGGCATGGCTCTCGATCTCCGTCTCCGCCACCGGCAGCAGCCCCGCCGAGAAATAGCGGGCCGTTGCGAGAGTGCGCTGCTTGGCGTTTGCGTAAAAGCGCACGGCGCCCGTCTCGGGGCGGTAGTTTTCCGGGAAAAGGCCCTCATCCTCCAGCCACAGACGGAAATACTGGCCCATCAGGGTCTCCAGCAGCGCCCCGCGCAGGGACAGCTCGCTGGGCTTGCTCGTCCAATTGAACCATTCGTGCGGCGTGATGTCGCCGAGCAGGGAGCCGCTGCCCGACAGCGGGGAGCGGATATTGTGGCGGCTCAGGACCACCACGCGGTCAAGTGTATAGCCGTCCGCTTCCTCAGCGTATGCCCCCGCCGGAAGCATCCCGAGCAGCAGCACGGCAAGCAGCAAAGCTGCGATCCGTTTTTTCATCATGTTTCTCCTTGTCGTTTATTTTTCTGTCTGCACCTGAAAAGGTGCCGGGCGATCATGCGCGGCGTCAGGGCTGTTCATATTTGCGGAAAACAGGTTCGATCAAAAAGCTGCTCAAAAGCGCCGCGTCGTAGAGGGCGGCTTAGGCCGGGCCGAACGTCACGACCGGGACGGAGAAGACCGCTTTATCGTGTCTGGCCGTTGCCGCGGATGATGTATTTATAGCTGTTGAGCTCTTCGAGCCCCATCGGGCCGCGGGCGTGGAGCTTCTGGGTCGAAATGCCCATCTCGCAGCCGAGGCCGAACTCGCCGCCGTCGGTGAAGCGTGTTGAGGCGTTGACGTAGACGGAGGAGGCGTCCACAAGGCGGGTAAACTTCGCGGCGTTGGCCTCATTTTCGGTGAGGATGGCTTCGCTGTGGCCCGTGGAGTGCAGGGCGATGTGCCGGATGGCGGCGTCCGCGTCGTCCACCACGGCGACCGCGAGGATGTAATCGAGAAACTCCGTGTCGAAATCCCGCTCCCCCGCCGGGGTGCCGGGGATGATGGCCGCGGCGGCTGGATCCAGGCGCAGCTCGACCGGGACAAGCCCCTTCTCACGGCGCGCCAATGTAAGGCGCTCGCAGAGCTTCGGCAGGAACTCGGCGGCGATGTTCTTGTGCACCAGCAGCACCTCCTCGGCGTTGCAGACCGAGGGGCGGCTGGCCTTGGCGTTTTCGATGATGTCGAGGGCCTTGTCCTGATCCGCCGTCTCGTCGACAAAGATGTGGCAGATGCCGGTGCCGGTCTGGATGCAGGGGACCTTCGCGTTTTCGGTGCAGCGGCGGATGAGGCCCGCGCCGCCCCTTGGAATCAGCAGGTCCACATAGCCCACAGCCCGCATGAGCTCGTCGGCGCTTGCGTGCGAGGTATCCTCGATAAAGCCCACAAGGGCGGCGGGAAGGCCCGCGTCCTCGAGCCCGTGACGGATGGCGGCGACGATGGCGGCGTTGGAGCGGTATGCCTCGCGCCCGCCGCGCAGGATGACGGCGTTGCCGGATTTGAGTGCCAGCACCGCCGCGTCCGAGGTGACGTTCGGGCGGCTTTCGTAGATGATGGCGACCACGCCCAGGGGCACGGAGGTCTTCTCGATCACAAGTCCGTTCGGGCGCACCACGCGCCTGAGTACTCGTCCCTCCGGGTCGGGGAGCTCCGCCACCTCGCGCACGCCCCGCGCCATGGCTTCAATGCGCGCCCGTGTCAGGGTGAGGCGGTCCATCATCACCTCGCCGTAGCGGTCCTTTGCCCCCTCCACATCCAGGCGGTTGGCGGCAAGGATGTCGTTTTGCTCCGCGATGAGTCTGTCCGCGATGGCGAGCAGGGCCGCGTTCTTCCTCTCTCTCGACGCTGTCAGCAGCGGCAGCGCGGCTTTGGTTTCTACAAGGATCTCATGGGTCGTCTTCATGGCGTGTCCTTCCTCCCGATAAATTTTGTCCCGACGGGTTTGCCTTCCAGTGCCTCATAAATCAGCAGCGGCTTTGCGCCGTTGAGAATGAACATGTCCGTGCCGGCGTCCATACAGATCCCGGCGGCGGTGAGCTTTGTCGCCATCCCCCCGGTAGACAGGGCCGTCCCCCCGCCCCCGGCGCTTTCCCGCATCTGGGGGGTGATCTCCCGCACCTCGCTTATGAGCTGCGCAGTCTTTTCCCGGCGGGGGTCGGCTGTATAGAGGCCGTCGATATCCGAGAGGATCAGCAGCATATCCGCCTTCACGCTCACCGCGACCAGCGCGCCGAGGGTGTCGTTGTCGCCGACGGCGATCTCCACGGTGGAGACGGTGTCGTTCTCGTTGATGACCGGCAGCACGCCGAGCTCGAGAAGCCTTCCCACGGTGTTCGAGAAATTGCGGTAGCGCTCCTCGTCCCGCAGGTCCTCCCCGGTCAGCAGGATCTGGGCGATGGTATGGTTATAGGTGCCGAAGAGCCTGTCATAGACATACATGAGCTCGCACTGTCCCACCGCGGCGGCGGCCTGCTTGGTGGCCATATCCTTCGGGCGCTGCCGGAGGTTGAGCTTCCCCACGCCCATGCCGATGGCGCCGGAGGAGACCAGGACGATCTCATGCCCCGCGTTTTTCACGTCGCTGAGGACCTTGCACAGCGTCTCCACATGGCGGATGTCCATGTGCCCGCTGGGATGCGTCAGGGTGGATGTGCCTACTTTCACTACGATTCTCACAAACAAGCCTCCTGTTGCGCTGCGGCATCCCGCGCGGTGAGGGCGGGCAGCCGATCGGTTTTGTATATTATAGCATTCCCGGCTTCATATTTCCACCCCGAAGATGCATTATATGGGGAAGCTGCTGCCCGCCTCCCCTGTTGCAAGTTATACGTTCTCAAAAAACGCGGAAGCCCCTCGGACGAATCCGCAGGGCTTCCGAAAGGAAGAAAAAGGAGGTTCCTTCATTTCCTCAGCCGGCGATCACATAGATCACTACGGCGACGATGGTGCTGGTGAGACCGACGAGGGCTTCATAGGGGATGAGCTTCATGCGCTTGGAGATACCCATGCCGACGCTGCCGCCGGTGGCGTGGAAGAAGGAGCCGTGGGGCAGGGAATCCAGAACCGTGGCGCCCGCGTGGATCATGGCGGCGGCGGCCAGGGCCGGGACACCCGCGGACAGCAGGGCCGGTGAGAAGGTCTGCGCCGCAACGGTGGCGCCCGCAGTGGTGGATGCAGTTGCCGCAGCCATCAGGATACCCGACAGAGGCGCGAGGATGAAGGCGGGCATGTGCATGGCTGCCAGGAGA
>CADBYZ010000053.1 GCA_902799075.1 Oscillospiraceae bacterium
CGCCTGTGTTATACTGCGTAAGCACGCAGGGTTGGTATATCGGTATTACTCCAGCTTCCCAAGCTGGCTAGGCGGGTTCGACTCCCGTACCCTGCTCCACGTCAAAACAACACCATAAGGTCACCAGCCGCCGCAGGCGGCGTCAGGTCGACCGATGGTGTTGTTTTTCCTTCCCGCTGTGAAGCCGCTGCGCCGGGCTTCACAACGGTGCGGAGTTCCGTTTCCCCGTTATGCGTAAGGGCATAGCGACGCGCGAGAAACGCGCGACGATCAAGGCTTGCCGGGAAAACTGCACTCTGCTCCCTCCTTCTTCCTTTCCAAAACGGAGGCCTCCCGGAAGGCCTCCGTTTTGGTTTAGGCGGTTTTTTCAATGATGTTTGCTCTGTCGGGCAAATAAAGGAATGATGACGCAGCCCTGCTGAAGGAATGGCTTGAAATGGATAGGCTTCTTTGATATACTAAACTGACCGGATCGGACAGTATGTCAAATGTTCGGAATAAAAACCCAACAACCCGCGCCCGGACTATGTGCCGGGCGGAAAGAGATCAAGCATGAAAAAACTCATTGTAATCGAAGGACTCGACGGCTCGGGGAAGGCGACCCAGGCAAAGCTCCTGGCTGGGGCGCTGGAGGGCGCCTATCCTGTGCGGACGGTGTCCTTCCCGGATTATGCCTCGCCCAGCAGCAGCCTTGTGAAGATGTACCTCGGCGGCGAGTTCGGCAGCAGGCCGGACGATGTGAACGCCTACGCGGCCTCGTCCTTCTACGCCGTCGACCGCTACGCAAGCTACAAAAAGGACTGGCAGGCCGATTACGCGGGCGGTGTGGTCATCGCCGACCGCTACACCACCTCCAACGCTGTCCACCAGTGCAGCAAGCTGCCCGAGAGCGAATGGGACGGATACCTCGAATGGCTATTTGACTATGAGTTTCGCCTGCTCGGCATCCCGCGGCCGGACGCGGTGATCTACCTGCGTGTCGACCCCGCCGTCAGCCAGCGCCTTCTGGCCGGGCGCTACGAGGGCCACATGGAGAAGGAAGACATCCACGAGAAGGACCTGGAGTACCTGGCTCGCTGCCAGAGGGCCGCGGCCTACTGCGCGCAAAAGCTCGGCTGGAAGACCGTGGAATGCGCCCGGGAGGGCGGGATGCGCCCCATTGAGGACATTCAGGCGGAGGTCCTGGCGCTTGCGCGCGAGGTGCTGTCATGAGGGAGATCGGCGGTTATATCGAGCTGGAGCGCTTCTCACTGCCCATGCTGCACGAGGGGGCGCTTGCCCTCAACAGCGGGCGAAACGCGCTGGCGTATCTCATCCGGACCAGAGAGATCAAAAAACTCCGGCTGCCGCGCTTTCTCTGCGACTCCGTACCCAAGGTCTGTGAGCGCGAGGGGGCGGCTTATACCCTCTATGATATCGGGCGGGATTTTCTCCCCGTGCAGGACTTTGACCTGGGGGAGGGGGAGTGGCTGTATCTGGTCAACTACTACTCCCAGCTTTCAAACGAGCAGCTCACGGCCTTTGCCGAACGGTACGGGCGCGTCATCGTCGACAACGCCCAGAGCTGTTTCCAGAAGCCTCTGCCGGGGGTGGATACGCTGTGCACCTGCCGCAAGTATTTCGGCGTGCCGGACGGGGCGTTCCTCTATACCGACGCCGCTCCCATCGGGGAGCTGCCGCGGGACGAATCCTTCTCGCGCATGGGCTTTCTTCTGGGGCGCTTTGAGCGCACGGCAAACGAATTCTACGGGGACTTTCGCGCAAACGAGGAGCGCTTTGAAGCGCTGCCCGTTATGGCCATGTCCAGACTTACGCGAAATCTCCTGCACGGCATCGACTACGCCGCCGTCGAGCGGCGGCGCAGGGAGAACTTTTCGTATCTGCATGAGCGCCTCAAAGACCGCAATGGGCTCACGCTGCATCAGACCGGGACCTTCATGTACCCGCTGCTGCTTGATAACGGCAAGGCGCTGCGCAAAAAGCTCCAGGCCGGGAAAATCTACATCCCGACCCTTTGGCCCGACGTGTTTCAGATGTCCGAGCCGGGCAGCACGGAGTATGCCATGGCGGAAAACATCCTGCCGCTGCCGATCGACCAGCGCTATACGACGGAGGACATGGCGTACATGCTGGACCGGCTTGAACAGCTTTTATAAGTGAGGTAAATCATGAGCGAACATATACTTGTCACACGTTCCTCCATGCCCGATTTCGAGGAGTACTGCGAGGAAATCAGAAAGCTCTGGGACAGCCACTGGCTGACCAATATGGGCGTGGAGCATGAGACGCTGCAGAAGATGCTGGAGGACTATCTCGGGTGCAGCCATGTGGTGCTGTACACCAACGGCCACCTGGCGCTGGAAAACGTCATCGCCGCCATGCAGCTTCCCAAGGGCGGCGAGGTCATCACCACGCCCTTCACCTTCGCCTCCACTACCCACGCCATCGTCCGCAACGGCCTGACCCCGATCTTCTGCGACGTAACCCCCGGGGACTACACCATCGACGCCGGAAAGATCGAGAGCCTCATCACGGAAAAGACCGTCGCTATCGTGCCGGTGCACGTGTACGGGAGCATGTGCGATGTGGAGCGCATCGGCGAGATCGGAGCGAGATACGGCCTCAAGGTCATCTACGACGCGGCCCACGCCTTCGCGGTGAAGTATAAGGGCGTGTCGTCGGCAAACTTCGGGGACGCCTCCATGTTCTCCTTCCACGCCACCAAGGTCTTCAACACCATCGAGGGCGGCGCGGTATGCTTTCCGAACGACGCGCTGGTGGAGACGCTCAACGACATGAAAAACTTCGGCATCCGCGGGCCGGAGTCCTGCGTCTTCGTGGGCGGCAACGCCAAGATGAACGAGTTTCAGGCGGCCATGGGCATCTGCAACCTGCGCCATCTGGACCGGGAGATCAAAAAGCGCGCTGCCGTGACCGAGCGCTACTTTGCCCGCCTGGACGGCGTGCCGGGACTGCGGCTCAGAAAGCCCCAGAAGGACGTGGAGTCCAACCACGCCTACTTCCCGGTGGTCTTCGACGGCTTCGGCGCAACGCGCGACGAGGTCTTCGACGCACTGGAGGAGCGGGGCATCACCGCCCGCAAGTACTTCTACCCCCTGACCAGCAGCTTCGAGTGCTACGCGGACCTGCCCACGGCGGGGGCGGAGAAGACCCCCGTGGCAGCCTTCCTGGCCGAGCGGGTGCTGACCTTGCCCATGTACGCTGACCTTTCCCTGGAGAATGTGGACCGCATCTGCGATATCGTGCTGTCGTGCGGGAGGAGATAAAATCATGTTTGACTATCTGATCGTCGGCGCCGGACTGTACGGCGCGGTCATGGCGCGGGAGCTCAGCGCGGCCGGAAAGCGCGTGCTGGTGCTTGAAAAGCGTGACCACATTGCGGGCAATGTCTATACGGAGAAGACGGCGGGCATCCACGTTCACGTCTACGGCGCGCATATTTTCCACACGAACAGCAAGGAAGTCTGGGACTATGTGCAGCGCTTCGCGGTCTTCAACCGCTTTACCAATTCCCCCGTGGCAAACTACAAGGGGGAGCTCTACTCCCTGCCCTTCAACATGTACACGTTCAATAAGATGTGGGGTGTGGTGACGCCCGCCGAGGCTGCCGCGCGGATCGAACAGCAGCGCAGGGCCGCGGGGATCACGGATCCGAAGAACCTGGAGGAGCAGGCCATCTCCCTCGTGGGGACGGATATCTACGAAAAGCTTATCAAGGGCTATACCCAGAAGCAGTGGGGCCGCCCCTGCGCGGAGCTGCCGGCCTTTATCATCAAGCGCCTGCCGGTGCGCCTTACCTTTGACAACAACTATTTCAACGCCCTCTACCAGGGCATCCCCGTCGGCGGATATACAAAGCTCGTGGAAAACATGCTCGAAGGGGTCGAGGTCAGGACCTGCACGGATTACCTTGCCGGGCGCGAACACTGGAACGCCATGGCGAAGAAGATCATCTACACCGGCCCCATCGACGCCTATTTCGGCTTCAGCCTCGGCAATCTCGAATACCGCTCCGTCCGCTTTGAGACGGAGGTGCTGGACATGCCCAACTTCCAGGGCAACGCCGCCGTCAACTACACCGACGCCGAGACGCCCTGGACGCGGATCATCGAGCACAAGTGGTTCGAGTTCGGCAAGGACGAGCAGGGAAGGGAGCTTCCCAAAACGGTCATCAGCCGGGAGTACAGCTCCGAGTGGCGGCCGGGGGACGAGCCCTATTATCCCGTGAACGACAAAAAAAACACCGCGCTCTATGCCCGCTACAGGGCCCTGAGCGAGGGGGAGAAAAACGTCATCTTCGGCGGACGGCTCGGGGAGTACCGCTATTACGACATGGACCAGGTGATCGCCTCCGCCCTGGAAAGAGCAAAGGCGGAGCTCGCGGAAGGAGCTTAAACGATGAAAGGAATCATCCTCGCCGGCGGCAGCGGCACGAGACTCTACCCCCTGACGATGGTCATGTCCAAGCAGCTTCTGCCGGTGTACAACAAGCCCATGATCTATTACCCGCTCTCGACGCTGATGCTGGCGCGGATCCGGGAGATCCTGGTCATCTCCACGCCGGAGGATACCCCGCGCATCCGTCAGCTTCTCGGCGACGGCGGCGCCTTCGGCCTCAGCCTCTCCTACGCCGTGCAGGAAAAGCCCGAGGGCCTGGCCCAGGCCTTCCTGATCGGGCGGGACTTCATCGGCGATGAGCCCTGCGCCATGATCCTGGGCGACAATATCTTCTACGGCAACGGTCTGGGCGACAAGCTCGATCAGGCCCGCGAGACAGCCGCACGCGGCGAGGCCACCATCTTCGGCTACTATGTGGAGGACCCGGAGCGCTTCGGCGTCATGGAGTTTGAAACAGGCGTGCCGCGCAGCGAGAGTGCCGAATGCGTGCGGGTCGTCGGCGTGGAGGAAAAGCCGCAAAACCCCAGGAGCAACTATGCCATCGCGGGCCTCTACTTCTACCCCGCGGGCGTGAGCGACATGGCGGCGGGGGTGAAGCCCTCCGCGCGCGGGGAGCTTGAGATCACCACGCTCAATGAGATGTACTTAAAGCAGGGCAGGCTCCAGGCCCAGCTGCTGGGGCGCGGCTACACCTGGCTCGACGCGGGCACCTTCGACTCCCTGCGCCGGGCGGCCGATTTCGTGTGCATGCTCGAGGAATACCAGGGCATGACTATCTCCGCCCCGGAGGAGATCGCCTACCGCCTGGGCTGGATCGACGACGAGAAACTCAGGGAGAGCGCGGAAAAGTACGGCAAGAGCCCCTATGGGGCCCATCTGCGGGCTGTGCTCGAGGGAAAAATCGTTTTGTGAGGGAAAGACTATGACCATCATTGTCACCGGCGGCGCCGGATTCATCGGCTCCAACTTTATTTTCCACATGCTCAAGGCCCATCCGGAGGATAGGATCATCTGCCTTGACAAGCTGACCTACGCGGGCAATCTCTCCACGCTCAAGGACATTATGGATAACCCCAACTTCCGCTTCGTGAAGCTGGACATCTGCGACCGGGAGGGCGTGTATCAGCTCTTCGAGGAGGAAAAGCCCGACGCGGTCATCAACTTCGCCGCCGAGAGCCACGTGGACCGCTCCATCGAAAACCCGTCCATCTTCCTCCAAACCAATATCATCGGCACCTCGGTCCTGATGGACGCCTGCCGCAAGTTCGGCAATATCCGCTATCACCAGGTCTCGACCGACGAGGTATACGGCGACCTGCCGCTCGACCGGCCCGACCTCTTCTTCACCGAGGAGACGCCGATCCATACCTCCTCCCCCTATTCAAGCTCCAAGGCCGGGGCCGACCTGCTGGTGCTGGCCTATCTTCGTACCTACGGCCTGCCCGTGACCATCTCCCGCTGCTCGAATAACTACGGGCCCTATCACTTCCCGGAAAAGCTCATTCCGCTGATGATCGCAAACTGTCTCAACGACAAGCCTCTGCCGGTCTACGGCGAGGGAAAGAACGTGCGCGACTGGCTGTATGTGGAGGACCACTGCAAGGCCATCGACCTCATTCTGCACAAAGGGCGCATCGGCGAGGTCTACAACGTGGGCGGCCACAACGAGATGGCGAACATCGACATCGTAAAGCTCATCTGCCATGAGCTCGGCAAGCCCGAGAGCCTCATCACCCATGTCACCGACCGCAAGGGCCACGACATGCGCTATGCCATCGACCCGACCAAGATCCACAACGAGCTGGGCTGGCTGCCGGAGACGAAGTTTGAAGACGGCATCAAGAAGACCATACGCTGGTATCTGGACAACAAGCCCTGGTGGGAGGAGATCATCAGCGGCGAGTATCAGAACTACTACGAAAAAATGTACGGAAACCGCTGAGATTTGACGTGGGGTGACAAGACATGAAGTGTGAAGAGAGATACCGCGAAATCTACGGCAGGGAAGCGGAGGCCGTCGCCTTCTGCCCCTACCGCATCTCGCCCCTGGGCGCGCACATTGACCACCAGTTCGGCAAGATCAACGGCCTTGCCATCGACAAGGGCATCCACATCGCCTACAGCCGCAAGGAAAACGGCGTGGTGGAGCTGCAGTCCCTGAATTTCCCCAAGCGGGCGCAGTTCCATGTGGCGTCCATCCCGCCTGAGAAGGCAGGGGACTGGGCCGACCACTGCCGGGGCGCGGCCCTGATGCTGGAGGAGAAGCAGCCCCTGCGCTTCGGCCTGTCCGCCGTGATCGAGGGCACGCTGCCCATCGGCGGGCTCAGCTCCTCCGCCGCCGTTATCATCTGCTTCCTGTCCGCCCTGGCCCATGTCAACGGCATTACGCTCGAACCCTGGGAGACCATCATGATGGCCAAGGCCGCCGAGAATAAATATGTCGGCGTCAACTGCGGCAAGCTCGACCAGAGCTGCGAGGTGCTGTGCAAAAAGGATCAGCTCCTCTACCTCGACTGCCGGGACGACAGCTACACTCTCATCCCCACAAGCCCCGCCATGAAGCCCTACCGGTTCGCTGTCTTCTTCAGCGGCCTGGAGCGCAGCCTTGCAAGCTCGGCCTACAACCTCCGCCAGGATGAGTGCAAGGCGGCGGCCTACAGTCTGCTTGCGTATGCGGGGATGGACTACGGCAAGTTCATCGACACGCGCCTGCGCGATGTGCCGCGCGAGGTCTTCGAGGCATATAAAGACCGCCTGCCGGACAATTTCCGCAAACGCGCCGCCCACTACTTCGGCGAGTTTGGCCGCGCGGAGGCCGGGGCCGAGGCGTGGAAAAACGGCGACCTCGACACCTACGGCAGACTGGTGTTCGAGAGCGGGCGCAGCTCGGTGGAAAACTACGAGTGCGGCTGCCCGGAGCTCATCACCCTCTACAACATCATGACCGAAACCGACGGCATCTACGGCGGGCGCTTCTCCGGCGCGGGCTTCAAGGGCTGCTGCATGGCGCTCATCGACCCGGACAAGGCGGAGTCGGTCCTCGCGCATGTGGGAGAGAAGTATCTCACGGCCTACCCGGGCCTTGAGGGAAAATACATGTCTGCCCTGTGCGGCTCTGCGGACGGGGTGAAGCTGTGAAGGTCATTATTTTAGCCGCGGGCTACGCCACCCGCCTCTACCCGCTGACCGAAAACTTCCCCAAGCCGCTGCTCAAGGTGGGCGGCAAGCCCATCCTCGACTGGCTCATTGAGGATTTAAGCCCGGTCACGGAGGAATTTATCGTGGTGACGAACCACAAGTTCGCGCGTCATTTTCTTAACTGGAGCGCGGGAAAGCCGGTGCGCGTCATCGACGACGGCACCGAGAGCAACGACACCCGCCTCGGGGCCGTGAAGGATATTCAGCTCGCGGCCGAAGGCATCGACGACGATGTGTTCGTCATGGCGGGGGACAATGTGCTGGATTTTTCACTCAGGCCCTTTGTGATGTTTGCCCGGGAGAAGGACACGCCCTGCGTCATGTGCCACGAGGAAAACGATCCCCAAAAGCAGCGCCGCACCGCCATCATCACCGTGGACGGCGAAAACCGTATCACAAGCTACAAGGAAAAGCCGCCCGTCCCGAAGGGCAAGCTCGCGGTGCCGCCCTTCTACTATTACCGCCGCGGCGACCTCGGGCGCATCCCCGAGGCCCTGAACGCAGGCTGCGGCTATGACGCGCCGGGGAGCTTCGCCGCGTGGCTGTCGGGGAAAACGACCATGCACGCCTGGCCCATGCCGGGCAGACGCCACGACATCGGCGACATGAAAAGCTACGAGGCCGTCCGGGACAGCTACCGGGGCATCGTATGACAAAAACCGCACGCCTGACTCATGTCAGGCGTGCGGTTTTTGAATGAAGACGCTTCGCTGATGAAGGATTACAGGGTTTCCGGCAGGGCGTTTTGTCAGGCGCTTCTGATCTTTCGCCCGGCCTTCTTGTCCTGGTACAGCTTCTTATCCGCCCGCTCGATGCAGGCTTCGATGCTGTCCTCCGCGCCTCTGAGCTCGTCATAGCCTGCGCTGATAGACAGGGGGTGCTCCGTGCTTCGGCTCTTGACCTCGGCGCGGATGTCCCGGATCAGGGCCTCCACCTCGTCCGCCGACGCGGGGTGCACGATCATGATAAATTCGTCCCCGCCGTAGCGGCAGAGAAACGACGGCATGCTGCGGTGGCCCATGGCCGCCTTCAAAGCGCCGGAGACCTGCACCAGGGCCCTGTCGCCCTCGGCGTGGCCGTAGGTGTCGTTGATGGATTTGAAGCGGTCGATATCCATCATGACGGCAAAGGTCTTCCGGTCCGGCATGAGCAGGTTGCCCCGCTGGGAGCAGTAGCGCTCGAGCTGCCCGCGGTTATTGAGGCCTGTCAAAGGATCGAGCGAAACCTGGGCCTGCAGAGACTGGATGTAAAATACCAGCATGAGCACCATGCTCGCGTTGCAGAAGATCGGCACCTCCGGCAGAAACAGCATCTCTATGAGACCGCCGACAATGGTCATCAGGGGGAAGAAGCCGACAAACAGGTGCTTTCTTTTTGCCGCCGGATTTTCCGTGCGCTTTGCCTCTCGGATCGTGTAGAAAAGGATCGCCGCCATATAGATATAGGGGACAGCCACAAGATAGACGCTGAACGCGGGGAGTATATTCAGATCCCTGTCGATCAGCGAATACGGGGCGATGATATAGTGCAGGCTCAGGACGATGGTCGCGACAAAAAACGGAAAGGCGACGGCAAACTGATTGATCGGACGGTTGCGGTGCGGGGCCTGCTCAAAGGCCAGCACGAACTGAAGCCACGCATAGATGATAAGCGACATGAAGAGATACAGAAGGAAGGTGTTGGAGACCACGGCAAAACGCGTCCTCGGCAGCATCCCCGTCGCGATCGCTGCCCAGAAGCAGTCCGACACGAAATACAGCATGAAGGCCACCAGCGCGTGGTCGAATTTGATCTGTCTCTCCTGCCGGTCGATGCTGAAATGGTTGTGCACCAGCAGTATGGCAAACACAATTATACAGACAATGTTTGCCTCAATATAGTAGAAAGCAAAACCTGTCATAAAAATTCCTCTTTTGCCTGTGCAATTTGCAACTTTCATTGTACGAAAGAACTACAAAAATTGCAAGTACCATTTTCTGAATTCGTGCATTTTTCTACAAAACAATTCGTTCTTGCAGCGTGTCCGGCGCATAAAAACATTGACAATATAAAACCGCGGGTGTATGATGGCAAAGCTTAAACGCAAAGACGGAGACGCGGACACATCCGAAGTACAGAGAGGGCGGCCATCGGCTGCAAGCTGCCCCAAGAGGATGCGTCACAGCCACCACTCCCGAGCCGGCGGGCGAAACAAGCCCGCACGTTTGACGCGCGTTACTGTGTCATTGAGTGAAACATCAAGGTGGAACCGTGCTGAATGCACCCTTGGCATTTGCCAGGGGATTTTTTATTTGTCAAAAACAACATCAATATATGGAGGAAGAAACCCTATGAAGATCATCTACAAGGACGGCCATGTGGACGAATGTCCGGCAGAGGAGGAGCTGCACGTCCTGCGCCACTCCGCGGCTCACATCATGGCCCAGGCCATCAAGCGCCTCTACCCGCAGGCGGACTTTGCCTACGGCCCCGCCACCCAGAACGGCTTCTACTATGATGTGGATCTGGGCGACACCAAGCTCACGCCCGAGGACCTCGAGGCCATCGAGAAGGAAATGAAGAAGATCGTCAAGGAGAATCTTCCCTTCAAGGCATACATGCTGCCGCGCGAAGAGGCCAAAAAGCTCATGGCTGAGCGCAATGAAAATTACAAGCTCGAGCACATCGACGACCTGGCCGAGGAGACCGAGTTCAGCTTCTTCCAGCAGGGCGAGTATGTGGACATGTGCCTCGGGCCTCACATCCTCTACACCAAGGCCCTCAAGGCCTTCAAGGTGACCCAGCAGTCCGGCGCCTACTGGAAAAACGACAGCGAGAACAAGATGCTCACCCGTATAAACGGCGTCGCCTTCCGCAACACCGAGGAGCTCCAGGAGTGGGAGCGCCAGCAGGCTGAGGCCCGCGAGCGCGACCACCGCCGCATCGGCCGCGAGATGCAGCTTTTCATGACCGACGATCTGGTGGGCCGCGGCCTGCCCATGTTCCTTCCCAACGGCTATGTCGTGTGGCAGGAGCTCGAAAGCTACATCAAGGAAAAGGAGCGCCGCCTGGGCTACCAGCACGTCCTGACCCCCTGCGTCGGCACCGTCGACCTCTACAAGACCTCCGGCCACTGGGACCACTACAAGGACAACATGTTCCCGCCCATGGAGATGGAGGGCGAATCCTACGTCCTGCGCCCCATGAACTGCCCGCACCACATGCGCATCTTCGCCAACCGTCCGCGCTCCTACCGCTCCATGCCCATCCGCATCGGCGAGATCGCCCATGACTTCCGCTATGAGTCCTCCGGCACCCTCAAGGGCATCGAGCGCGGCCGCCACTTCTGCCAGAACGACGCCCACCTCTTTGTCACCCCCGAGCAGATCAAGTCCGAGGTCGCCTCTGTCTGTGATCTGATCTTCGACGTGTACAAGGACTTCGGCATCACCGACTATCGCTGCGTCCTGTCCCTGCGCGACCCCGCCGACAAGAAGAAATACCACGACGACGATCAGATGTGGAACACCGCCGAGACCGCCCTGCGCGAGGTGCTGACCGAGCTCGGCATCAACTTCACCGAGGAGATCGGCGAGGCCGCCTTCTACGGCCCGAAGCTCGACGTGAACGTCAAGCCCGCCGTCGGCGCCGAGTACACCCTCTCCACCTGCCAGCTCGACTTCTGCCTGCCCGCCCGTTTTGAGCTGCGCTACATCGACCGCGACGGCAGCGAGAAGTGCCCCGTCGTCATCCACCGCGCCATCCTCGGCTCCCTCGACCGCTTCATGGCCTACCTCATCGAGGAGACCAAGGGCCGCTTCCCCGTGTGGCTGGCCCCCGTGCAGGTCAAGGTCCTGCCCCTGAGCGAGAAGACCCTTGACTACGCCCGCCGTGTCAACGAGGAACTGCTTGACGCCGGCATCCGCGCCGTCCTGGACGAGTCCAACGAGAAGATCGGCTACAAGATCCGCCTTGCCCAGCAGGAGGACCGCGTGCCCTACATGCTGGTTGTCGGCGGCAAAGAGGCCGAAAACTGCACCGTCGCCGTCCGCACCCGCGCGGGCGAGGACCTGGGCGCCATGAGCCTCGACGCCTTCTCCGGCAAGGTGCTGGAAGAGATCGAGACCAGGGCAAAATAAAAGTGAAAAGTGGAAAGTGGAAAGTGAAGTTAATTCGGCTTGATTAAAACAATCGCGAAGCGAAAGCTTAACTCCAAACTCCACACTTCACATTGAAAAGGAATAAAATCAACATCCCTCCACAGACTAACAAAAAAGTCTATGGAGGGATTTCTTATGTCCCCTGAACGCAAAAAGCTGATATTGGCCCTCGCGGTGATCTTCGCCGTGAATATCTTCATCATCGCCCTGGCCCAGCGCGCCTCGGCGGAGCTTTATAAAAAAGGCTCGGGCGGCTCGGTCGTGAGCGAGATCCAGACCCGCCTCAAAAACTGGGGCTACTATAACGGTGACGTGGACGGCGTCTACGGCAGCCAGACCGAGAAAGCCGTACGCTGGTTTCAGCAGAAGAACGGCCTCAATGTGGACGGGCAGGTGGGCGATCAAACACTCGCCGCGCTGGGCATGAGTGTCAGCGGCGAAAGTAGCGGGGGAAGCGGCGGCAGCGGTTCACTGGATCTGCTGGCCCGCCTTATTTCCGCCGAGGCGAGAGGGGAGCCCTACGAGGGCCAGGTCGCGGTGGGCGCGGTGGTGCTCAACCGGGTGGGGCACCCGTCCTTCCCCAACTCCGTGGCCGAGGTCATTTATCAGCCCGGCGCTTTCTCCTGCCTTGACGACGGCCAGTTCGACGAGCCCGTGGCCGAGAGCGCCTATCGCGCGGCTCAAGACGCCGTGAACGGCTGGGACCCGAGCTACGGCGCCATCTATTACTTTAACCCGTCCACCGCCACCAGCAAATGGATCTGGTCGCGCCCGCTGATCGTCAACATCGGCAAGCACCGTTTTTGCTCGTAAGCGCATAAGAAAATGTTGAATTGTTAATAAATGTACAGTATAATAATGCCATCAATCGTAACGGAGGATGGTAAATATGGCATACTGCAAGAGCTGTGGTGCCTATATCCCCGATGGCCAGACCGCCTGTCTGGCCTGCGGCTATGACGAGAACGCCGAAGCGACCAGGTCGTCCGGCTCTGCTGCCGCCGCCGCAAAGGCACCCGAAAACAAGTCAACACGCAAGGGCGGAAACGAGAAGTACAGACAGGTAGACAGCGAGCTTCTGAAAAAGCAGCTCGATGAGCAGCGCAGGCGCCAGCAGGCCAACAGCCGCAAGTGGGCCGAGACCGAGTACGCCCAGCGCCAGAAGGCAAAGGAGGAGCAGGCGCGAAATTTTACGAATACCTCCGCCAGGTCGGGAAGTGATGTATACCGCACCGTGCGGAGTGCCGTGAGCAGCGACGACGCGGGCAAGGTCATGGCTGGCCTTTCCTATTTCAGTGTCCTCTTTATCCTGCCCTATCTGTTCCGCAATAAGGATCGCTTTGCGATGTATCACGCAAGACAGGGCATGACTCTTTTTGCCGCCGGACTCGTCGGCGAACTTGTCGGCAGCCTTTTCGGACTGAGCTGGCTTGTGTGGCTTGCCAGGATCTATATGATCATCCAGGGCGTGGGCCACGTCGTCAAGGGGGAGAAGAAGCCCCTGCCTTTCATCGGGGACATACTCAAGTAAACATAACAAAACACGAATAAACACCTATCTTGTGGCCATTTTGTTATGGAAACCACAACATTTGGATTTTCAAAAAATAGTCGAAAAAACTTTCAAAAAGGTGTTGACAAACGGGCCCCGCGGTGCTATATTACTCAAGCACTCGGGAGTAACCCGATGTTTTCTCCGGAAACAACAAATGAAAAATTCCAAAAGAATTTGAAAAAAGTTGTTGACAAACAGAAAACAACGTGCTATAATAACCAAGCTGTCGCCGATAAGGCGGGGCGCGGATGTACCTTGAAAATTGAACAATGTAAGAACAGCTTATGCTAAATAAGCACCAAAGAAAAGGGTTCTTAAAAGTCAGAAATGACTATAAAAATTCTTTTGA
>CADBYZ010000054.1 GCA_902799075.1 Oscillospiraceae bacterium
TCTTTCAGTCTTGTACTTTCATTAAAATCTGTTATAATACTTGCTGCTTAGAGAAAAACACCAGAAAGGTTTTAAATTATGCTTGAACTGAAAAACATCAGCTTCGGCGTTGAGAGCGAGGACAGCACCAAGGAGATCATCCGGGACGTAAGCTTCACGGTCCCCGATGAGAAGTTCGTCGTCATCACCGGGCCCAACGGCGGTGGAAAGTCGACGCTTGCCCGCCTCATCATGGGCATCGAAAAGCCCAGCGCCGGGCGCATTCTCCTGGACGGCGAGGACATCACCGAGCTCGGCATCACGGAACGCGCAAAGCTCGGCATCAGCTTTGCTCTGCAGCAGCCCGTGAGATTCAAGGGCATCCATGTCGTTGACCTTCTGCGCCTTGCCTCCGGAAATCAAAAGCTCTCTGTCAGCGACGCCTGCGAGTATCTCTCCGCCGTGGGCCTGTGTGCCCGGGACTACATCAACCGCGAGGTCAACGCGAGCCTCTCCGGCGGCGAGATGAAGCGCATCGAGATCGCCACCGTTTTGGCCCGCGGCACGACCCTCTCCGTCTTTGACGAGCCGGAGGCAGGCATCGACCTGTGGAGCTTCCAGAGCCTCATCCAGGTCTTTGAGAACATGCAGAAGCGCGCCCACGCCTCCATCCTCATCATCTCCCACCAGGAACGCATCCTCGAGATCGCCGACTCCATCATCCTCATTGCCGAGGGGCAGGTGCGCGGCCAGGGAAGCCGTGACGAGATGCTGCCGGAGCTGATGAAGAGCACCGTCCCCGTCACCTGCAACCGTATTCTGGAGGGAGGCGTCAAGAATGCTGACTGAGATCCAAAAGCAGCTGCTTAAAGAGATCGCGGACCTGCACAAGGTCCCCGAGGGTGCTTATAATATCCGCGCAAACGGCGAGGCGGCGGGCCGCAACTCCACCGCCAACATCGAAATCAGCTCCAAGACCGACAAGTCCGGCATCGACATCCGTATCAAGCCCGGCACCAAAAACGAGAGCGTCCACATCCCCGTGGTGCTGTCCGAGAGCGGGCTGAAGGAGATCGTGTACAACGACTTCTTCGTAGGCGACGACTGCGACGTGGTGATCGTGGCCGGCTGCGGCATCTCCAACTGCGGCGACCAGGACTCCGCCCATGACGGCGTGCACTGCTTCTACATCGGCAAAAACGCCAAGGTCAAGTACGTCGAAAAGCACTACGGCGAGGGCACCGGCCGCGGTAAGCGCATCATGAACCCCCGCACCGAGGTCAACATCGGCGAGGGCAGCAGCGTGGAGATGGAGATGGTCCAGATCAAGGGCGTGGACGATACCAGGCGCGACACCGTTGCCAAGCTCGAAAAGGGCGCGCGGCTGGTGGTGCACGAGCGCCTCTTGACCCACGGCGACCAGAAGGCCGAGAGCGGCTACACGGTGGAATTAAACGGCGAAAACTCCAGCGCCGATGTGGTGTCCCGCTCGGTTGCCAAGGAGCAGAGCTACCAGATCTACCGCTCCCGCATCGTGGGCAACGCCCTCTCCAACGGCCACACCGAGTGCGACGCCATCATCATGGACTCCGCCCGCGTCGTCGCCATCCCGGAGCTGGAGGCCAACAATCTCGACTCCGCCCTGGTGCATGAGGCCGCCATCGGCAAGATCGCCGGCGACCAGATCATCAAGCTCATGACCTTGGGCCTCACCGAAGAGGAAGCCGAGGAGCAGATCATCAACGGCTTTTTGCGGTGATTATGAATAAACGGTAAATGTTTTCCAAGCGGGGCATTTTGCCCCGCTTTTTGTACGGATAGGGCATTGACAAGGGTGATATAATACATTTTTGGAAAATACAACATGGAAGGAAGCAAACACCATGACAAGAATAGACATCTTCTCCGGCTTTCTCGGCGCGGGGAAAACCACCCTCATCCGCAAGCTGATCGCGGAGGGGTATCAGAATGAAAAGCTGGTCCTCATCGAAAACGAGTTCGGCGAGATCGCCATTGACGGCGGCTTTCTGCAGGACGCTGGCGTGCAGATCACGGAGATGAACTCCGGCTGCATCTGCTGCACCCTGGTGGGCGACTTTACCAAGGCCCTCAAAAAGGTCATGGACGACTACGCCCCCGACCGCATCCTCATCGAGCCCTCGGGCGTGGGAAAGCTCTCCGATGTGGCCAGAGCCGTCGAGCGCGTGGAAGGCGCCCACATCGGCGCGAAGGTCACGGTCGTGGACGCGGGCAAGGCCAAAATGTACGCTCGCAACTTCGGCGAGTTCTTCAACGACCAGGTTGCCAACGCCGACCTCATCGTCATGAGCCGCACCGATACCGCAAAGCCCGAGAAGACCCTCGAGGCCACCGAGATCCTCAAGGCCCTCAACCCCGAGGCCGGTCTCATCACCACCCCCTGGGCACAGCTGAGCGGCGAGCAGATCCGTGAGGCCATGGACAAAAACGGCCTTAAGCACGAGCTGGAAAAGATGGAGCATGAGCACCATCACCACCACCATGACCACGACGAGGACGAGTGCGACGACCCCGAGTGCGAGTGCCACCATCACCATCATCACGATGATGAGGACGAGGAGCATGAGCATCACCATCATCACCATCACGAGGACGGCGAGGAGTGCGACGATCCCGAGTGCGAGTGCCACCATCACCACGATGACGATGACGACCACGACCATGAGCACCACCATCATCACCATCACCATGCCGACGAGATCTTCCAGAGCTGGGGCATGGAGACGCCCAAGAAGTTCACCGAGGGAGAGCTGCGCAATACCCTCAGCCAGCTTGACGACGAGGCACGTTTCGGCGCCGTGCTGCGCGCGAAGGGCATCGTGGACGCCGCCGACGGCGAGTGGCTCTACTTTGACTATGTGCCCGGCGAGATCGACCTTCGCCGCGGCCAGGCAGCCGTGACCGGCCGCTTCTGCGTGATCGGTTCCCACATCAACGAAAACGCCCTGAAGGAGCTGTTCAACCTTGGCTAATACCGAGCAGCGGGATATGCCCGTATACTTGTTCACCGGTTTTCTCGAGGCCGGCAAGACCAAATTCATTCAGGAGACCCTGGAGGACAAGCGCTTCTGCAACGGTGAGCGCACCCTGCTTCTGGTGTGCGAGGAGGGCGAGGAGGAATACGCCCCCGACGAGTTTGCCAAGGGCGGCGTCCAGATCCGCGTCATCCAGGACCAGAGCGAGCTGACCACCGGGGACCTTCTCCGCTTCGTCAAGGAGACGAAGGCCGAGCGCGTGCTGATCGAGTATAACGGCATGTGGATGCTCGATGTCCTCTACGCCGCCATGCCCGAAAACTGGACGGTGTACCAGGAGTTCATGTTCGCCGACGCCACCACCTTCCTCACCTACAACACCAACATGCGAAACCTGGTGTACGACAAGCTCAAGAGCTGTGAGCTGGTGGTCTTCAACCGCTTCACCCCGGATATGGACAAGATGACCTTCCACAAGATCGTGCGCGCCGCCTCCCGCCGGGCCGATATCGCCTACGAGGCCCCGGACGGCAATGTGGTCTATGATGACATCCAGGACCCCCTGCCCTTCGATATCAACGCCCCCATCATCGAGATCGGTGACGACGACTACGCCCTCTGGTACCGCGACATGAGCGAGGAGCCCAAGAAGTACGAGGGCAAGAAGGTCCGCTTCAAGGCCAAGACCCTCAAGCGCAAGCGCCTGCCGCCCAAGACCTTCGTCATCGGCCGCCACGTCATGACCTGCTGCGTGGAGGATATCCAGTTTGCGGCGCTGGTCTGCAATTGGGACAAGGCCGACACGGTCACGGACGAGGGCTGGGTGATCCTCACGGCAAAGATCAACTACAAGTTCCACATGGCCTACGGCCGCAAGGGCCCGGTGCTGACCTACATCAGCCACGAGGACTGCGAGGCGCCCGAGCAGGCGGTCGCCACCTTCTATTAAAAAGAATTCCCCCCCCGGCAATTGCCGGGGGATTCGTTTTAAAGAGCATATCTCAACCTCCCGCATCATATACTGCACGGAAAAGGAGGGATGCTTATGCGAATCCTGCGCAGGGGGAGCGTCGGCCCCGGGGTGCAGCTCCTGCAGCTGGCCCTGAACCGGGCCGGGTACGGCGAACTGCAGACAGACGGGATCTTCGGCCCTTTGACCGAGCGGGCCGTCAGGACCTTTCAGGCGGCACAGAATATCCAGGTCGACGGCATCGCGGGCCGGGACACCCACCGGCAGCTCCTGCCCTGGTACACCGGGAGCCTTCCCTACCGCATCCGAAAAGGCGACACGTTCTATACCCTGGCCGAGCGCTACGGTACTACCGTGGAGGCCATCACCCTTGCCAATCCCGAGGCGCAGCCGGAGAACCTGCAGATTGGGGAGACTGTTACCATCCCGCTGCCCTTCCCGGTGGTACCGACGGATATCGACTGCAGCGCAGCGCTCATAAGCTTCTGCGTGCGGGGACTCCAGATGCGCTATCCCTTTATCGAGACCGGAGACATCGGCCGGAGCGTCATGGGTAAGCCGCTGTGGTATCTGAAGCTGGGCACGGGCGAAAATCAGGTGCTGTATAACGCGAGCCACCACGCAAACGAGTGGATCACCACGCCGCTGCTGCTGAAATTTGCCGAGGATCTCGCGGCGGCAAGCGCGTCGGGGGACAACATCTTCGACTACAGCGCGGCAAAGCTGCTGGACTACGCCTCCGTGACCCTCGTCCCGGCGGTGAACCCGGACGGCATCGACCTTGTCACCGGAGAAAACCAACAGGGAGAGTTCTACCGCGCCGCGACCTATATCGCCGACGACTGGCCCGACATTCCCTTCCCACGGGGCTGGAAGGCCAACATCCGCGGTACGGACTTAAACCTCCAGTACCCCGCGGGCTGGGAGGAAGCGAAGAAAATCAAGTACGCCCAGGGGGTGCGGGGCCCGGCCCCGCAGGATTACGTGGGGCCCATGCCTCTCTCCGCCCCGGAGAGCCGCGCCATGTACGACTACACCCTCGCCCTCTCTCCGCGCCTGACGCTGAGCTATCACACCCAGGGCGGGGAAATCTACTGGCGCTACGGCGAGTTTGAGCCGGAGGGAGCGCAAAAGATCGGGGAGCTGTTCGCAAAGCTCTCGGGCTACACGCTTGCAGACCCCGCGGCGGAGTCGTCAAACGCGGGCTACAAGGACTGGTTCATTCAGGCCCTCGACCGCCCCGGCTTCACGATCGAAGCGGGCCGGGGCACAAACCCGCTGCCGATCACGGACTTTGACACGCTGTATAAAGAGAACCTGCCGATCCTGACCTACGGGGCGCTCGTGACGTAACCTTGCCTCCCCCAGCCGCGCATGCGGCGTTTGGGGGAGGTGTCCCGAAGGGACGGAAGGGGTCACCCGAACTGGGACAGCACCATTCCGTCGTGGACCAGCGCCAGGGCGGCAGGCTGATCCTCGGGGTCAACGTACATCGACAGCGCGTTTTCCGCAAAGCGGCTGTCCTTGACACGGATGCCCGCGGCGGAGAGCAGCAGCACCGCCTCGGAGAGAGCTGAGGCGTCCGCGCCCTTGCCCGCGAGGGTGACGCGCCCGCTTTTCGCGTTCCCGTTGAGCCCCGCGAAGCGGGGGCGGGCAGCGTCCGGTATCAGGCGCACTTCGCTGCCGTCGCAGACGTGGAAGGAGGATAAAAGCCGCAGCGCTACGTTCCCGGCCAGGGCCAGTTCCACGGATTTGGCATGTAAAACCTTCGCGCCCGCCCTGGCAAGCGCCAGCATATCCCGGGTGTCGATCACGGTCAGAAGCTTTGCCTGGGGAAGCAGGCGGGGGTCGGCGGTGTAGATGCCGTCGACGTCGGTGTAGATTTCGCACTCGTCGGCCTCCAGCGCGGCGGCGAGGGCGACCGCCGTGGTGTCGGAGCCGCCGCGGCCCAGACTCGTCACGTCCCCCGCCGCGCACACGCCCTGAAAGCCCGTCACCACCGGCACGCGGCCGCGGCTGAGCTCCCGGCGGATGCGGCCCGGCGAGATGAGGCGGATATCCCCGTCGCCGTATTTTTCGTCGGTCAGGATGCCCGCCTGCCAGCCGGTGAGCGACACAGCGGGCAGACCCATTTCCTCCATCGTCATGACGAGCAGCGCCGCCGACTTCTGCTCCCCGGTGGTGACGAGGGCGTCCAGCTCCCGCGCGGAGGGAGCGGCGTTCATCTCATGCGCCCGCCCGGTGAGCACGTCGGTCTCGCCGCCCATGGCCGAGACCACCACCACAAGCTCGGCGCTCTTAGCCCGCTCCCGGCAGAGCCTTGCCACATGGCGCAGCCGCTCCGGGTCCTTGAGCGAGCTGCCGCCGTATTTTTGCACAATCAACATGTGCATGCCTCCAAATCAATCAAATCAAAAGGCGGCGGGCAAACCCGCCGCCGCTCTATTCTATTCGGAAAGCCCCAGGATGCGTTCCACATCCTCAAAGTCCAGAAACTGCCCCGCGGCGACAAGCCGCCGTATATCCTCCGGCCGGGCCAGCTGAAAATCGCAGGTCTCGCCGGGCTGCAAAACAATGTCGCTCTCTTTGAAATCCCGGACAAAGCGCCACACGTCGCAGTGGTAGTGCGCTCCCGAGAAGCGGAACACATATTCGGCCCTCTCAGGCTCGAGGCAAAGGCCCGTCTCTTCCCGCGCCTCGCGCAGGGCAGCTCGCAGGCTGTCCTCTCCCGCGAGGGCGCTGCCGCCGGTACACTCCCAGAGTCCGGCGCAGCTCTTTTCCGGCGCGCGCCGGGTCAGCAGATAGCTCCCGTCCGGGCGCATGATCCAGACATGCACGCACAGGTGGCAGTCCCCGCCCGTCAGCGGATCGCCCCGGCGCTGCACGCGCCCGGTTTTGTTCCCGGCCTCGTCATAGATATCCCAGAGCTCGTCCGGCGAGTCGCGCCGCATAAGCTCGGCAAGATACGCGTCGTCCATACGCTTCCCTCCTCTCACCGGGAGAGTAGCAGGTTTTTGACGGGAACGCAAGAACAAAAGTTCACAACCTTCCGCTTGACTTTCTCCTGCGTGAACCGCTACAATATATGGTAACGCTGTTTGGAGAAAGGATGTGATGGGCGGCATGATCAAAACCCTTGCCGCGAGTCTGCGCGAGAACAAAAAGCCCGCGCTGCTCACCCTGATAATCATTATGGGGGAGGTCTTCTTCGAGGTCCTCATCCCCTTCTACACCGCCGACATGGTCAACATGATCAAGGCCGGCGCGCCGCTGTCAAGCGTCACGGCCCTGGGCGGGAAGCTCGCGCTGATGGCGGTGCTGTCGCTTCTGTGCGGGGCGATGGCGGCGCGCACCTGCTCCGACGCCTCCACCGGCTTTGCCCGCAACCTCAGAGAGGACATGTTCGTGCGCGTGCAGAGCTTCGCCTTTGAAAACATCGACCGCTTTTCCTCGGCCTCTCTGGTCACGCGCATGACCACCGACGTGACAAATGTGCAGATGGCCTTCATGATGATCATCCGCACGGCCGTGCGCGCGCCGCTGATGTTCCTGTTTGCCATCATCATGGCCTTCATCATGGGCGGCAAGCTGGCCCTCACCTTCGTGGTGGTGGTGCCGGTGCTGGTGGGCGGCCTGCTGCTCATCGCCAAACACGCCATGCCCGCCTTCCGTTCGGTCTTCCGCAAGTACGACAAGCTCAACGAGTCCATCGAGGAAAACGTGCGCGCCATGCGCGTGGTCAAAGGCTTTGCCCGCGAGGACTACGAGAAGAAAAAATTCGGCGCCGCGGCCGACAGCATCTGCAGGGACTTTACGAAGGCCGAGCGCATCGTCGCCATGAACTCCCCCATCATGCAGCTTTGCATGTACTTCAACATGGTCTTCATCTTCACCGTGGGCTCGCGCCTTGTGATCTCGAGCCGCGGCACCGTCATCGACGTGGGCCAGATCTCCGCCATGATGACCTACGGCGTGCAGGTGCTGATGAGCCTGATGATGCTCTCCTTCATCTACGTCATGGTCACTATCTCCGCCGAGTCCGCCAAGCGCATCAGCGAGGTGCTGACCGAGGAGCCGTCCCTTGTCAGCCCCGAAAACGCCGTCGAGACCGTGAAGGACGGCAGCGTCGATTTTCAGGACGTGTCCTTTAAATACTCCGCCGACGCCGAGCAGTACGCCCTGTCCGACATCGACCTGCACATCCCCTCCGGGGCCACCGTCGGCATCCTGGGCGGCACGGGCTCGAGCAAGTCGACGCTCGTCCAGCTCATCGCGCGGCTCTATGACGTGACCGAGGGCAGCGTGAAGGTCGGCGGCGTGGACGTGCGCGAGTACGACACGGACGCGCTCAGAAACGCCGTGTCCATGGTGCTGCAGAAAAACCTGCTCTTCTCCGGCACCATCGCCGAGAACCTGCGCTGGGGCAACGAAAACGCCACCGACGAGGAGCTGGTCGAAGCCTGCAAGCTCGCCCAGGCGCATGATTTTATCAAAACCTTCCCCGAGGGATACGAGACCCATATCGAGCAGGGCGGCACCAACGTCTCCGGCGGCCAGAAGCAGAGACTGTGCATCGCCCGCGCCCTTCTCAAGAAGCCGAAGATCCTCATCCTCGACGACTCCACCAGCGCCGTCGACACGAAGACCGACGCGCTGATTCGCGCGGGCTTCAGGACCTACATCCCCGAGACCACGAAGATCATCATCGCCCAGCGTGTCGCCTCCGTCATGGACGCGGACATGATCCTCATCATGGATAACGGCAAGATCGTCGACCGCGGCACCCATGACGAGCTTCTGAAGCGCAGCGAGATCTACCGCGAGATCTACGAGCAGCAGACGAACGGAGGTGAGGACCATGCCTAAGATGCCCACCGGACACCGCCCCCAGGGCGGCAAGCCCCAGGCGGACTTCTCCGCCCTCGGCAGGGCCGTCAAGCGTCTCTTTGCCTACTATCCCCGCCTTGCGCCGCTGACGATGCTGTGCATCCTGTTCTCCTCCGTCGTCTCGGCCATCCCCTCGCTCTTTACCCAGAACGTCCTCGCCGTCATCGAAAAGTGGTACAAGAGCGGCGACTGGGCCTCCGCCAGGCCCGAGGTCTACCGTTACATGGTCGTGCTGGCCATCCTCTACGTGCTGGCGCTTGTAAGCTCCACAGCCTATACCCAGCTCATGGCCATCATGACCCAGGGCTACCTCAACAAGCTGCGGCAGGAGACCTTCGACCGCATGCAGGACCTGCCCATCGCCTACTTCGACACCCATCAGCACGGCGATATCATGAGCTATTACACCAACGACATCGACACCCTGCGCATGCTCATCAGCCAGTCCCTGCCCACCTTCATCCAGTCCGGCGCGATCGTGCTGGTGGTCTTCGCCATCATGCTGTATTTCAGCGTGTGGATGACCCTGGTGCTGGTGGTCGGCGTTGTGGCCATGTTCTTCGTCACAAAGGTCGTGGGCGGCGGCTCGGCGAGATACTTTGTCAAGCAGCAGAAATCCCTTGCCGACACCGAGGGCGTTATCCAGGAGATGATGAACGGCCAGAAGGTGGTCAAGGTCTTCTGCCATGAAAAGCAGAGCATCGAGGAATTCAAAAAGCGCAACGACGAGCTGCGCGAGAACAGCCGCCGGGCCAATACCTACGCCAACATCCTCGGCCCCATCATGAACAACATCGGCAATATCCTCTATGTGGCCATGGCCCTCGCGGGCGGCGTGTTCCTGCTGACCGGCGTGACCAACGTCTCCTTCTCCGGCAAGCCCTTCTCCATCAGCGTGCTGGTGCCCTTCCTCGGCATGGCACGGCAGTTTACCGGCAACGTCAACACCCTTGCCCAGCAGATCAACAACATCGTCATGGCCTCCGCGGGCGCGGGGCGTATCTTCAGCCTCATGGACGAGCAGCCCGAGACCGACGACGGCTATGTGACGCTCGTAAACGTCAACGAGAATCCCGACGGCACCCTCACCGAGACCACCGAGCGCACCGGCAAGTGGGCCTGGCGCCATCCCCACGGGGACGGCACCCTCACCTACACCCCGCTCAAGGGCGACGTGCGCCTTGTGAACGTGGACTTTGCCTATGTGCCCGGCAAGGACGTGCTGCATGATGTGTCCGTCTACGCGGAGCCCGGCCAGAAGGTGGCCTTTGTCGGCGCGACCGGCGCGGGCAAAACCACCATCACAAACCTCATCAACCGCTTCTACGACATTGCCGACGGCAAGATCCGCTACGACGGCATCAACATCAACAAGATCAAGAAGGCGGATCTGCGCCGCTCGCTGGGTCTGGTGCTCCAGGAGACCAACCTCTTCACCGGGACGGTGCTCGACAACATCCGCTACGGCAGACTCGACGCCACCGACGACGAGTGCAAAGAGGCCGCCCGCCTCGCCGGCGCGGACGACTTCATCCGCCGCCTGCCCGAGGGCTACGGCACCATGCTCCAGAATAACGGCGCCAACCTCTCCCAGGGGCAGCGCCAGCTCATCGCCATTGCCCGCGCCGCGGTCGCCGATCCCCCGGTCATGATCATGGACGAGGCCACCTCCTCCATCGATACCCGCACCGAGGCCATCGTCCAGCGCGGCATGGATCAGCTCATGAAGGGCCGCACGGTCTTCGTCATCGCCCACCGCCTCTCCACCGTCATGAACTCCGATGTCATCATGGTCCTCGATCACGGCCGCATCATCGAGCGCGGCAGCCACGACAAGCTCATCGCCGAAAAGGGCACCTACTACCAGCTCTATACCGGCGCGTTCGAGCTGGAGTAAAAACAGTTTGGAGTGTGGAGTGTGGAGTTTTTACACTTCAAACCGGCCCGGTGTGCGGCTCCGCCCGTATTTCAACAATGAATAAGATGCAAAGCTTGTGAAAATTATTCAATTTGCATCTTGACCGGGATGGGATATTTTTACTATACTGTAAACTGACGAATAATTCGCAAAGGAGGGAGACAACATGCCGAATCTGCGCCAGCAGATCACAAGCTACCTGACAAAGGTCGCCGTCATTGTGATGGCGCTGCTGCTGGGGCTGTTTGTCTTCTTCCAGATCCGACGCGAGCAGGAGACTATCCGACGCGACGCGAAAGAGCTGTTCTACCAGATCGAGCAGATCCTGAGGGAGAACCGGCGGGAGCTGGAGAGCGTGCAGGAGCAATACCGCGAATCCACCCTCCACCGGGCCGAGACCATCGCCGAGATCCTGGGAGACAAGCCGGCGGACAAGTGGGACGTTGAGGAGCTCAAACGCATTGCCGCGATGGTGGAGGTGGACGAAATCCATCTCTTTGACAAAAACGGCGTCATCGTGGCCAGCACCGTGCCGGAATACTGCGGCTACAGCTTCGACGACGGGGAACAGATCGGCTTCTTCAAACCCCTGCTCACGGACAAATCCCTGCGCCTGGCGCAGGATATCACTCCCAATACCGCGGTCAGCATGCCCATGCAGTATTCCGCCCTCTGGAACAAAAGCGGCAGCTTCATCGTGCAGGTGGGCATGTACCCGGCAAACGTCCTCAAGGTGACGGAGAAAAACGAGCTTTCCTATATCTTTTCTCTGCTGCGCGCCAATAACGGTGTGGACCTCTACGCGGCCGATCCCGGCACCGGGGAGATCCGCGGCGCCACCGGGAAGGATAAAATCGGCAAAACGCTCGACGAGATCGGCATCAGCCTGAAAATCGCCGAATCGGATCATGACGGTTTTCATGCCGTTGTAGACGGCGTGTCCTCTTTCTGCCTCTTCACGGAGCTTGACCACAGTCTCATCGGCTATGTGGAATCGCGCGAAACCGCGCACCACAGTATCCTTGTCAATACCGGCATGATGGCGGCGGGCCTGCTGCTGGTCGCCTGTCTGATGGTGCTGAGCGTGACATACTATATGGACAAATACGTCATCCAGGGCGTCCGGCGCGTGAACGAGGCTCTCAAACAGATCACCCGGGGCGACCTGGAGACCAGCGTGGATATCCGCAGCAATCTGGAATTTTCGGAGCTGAGCGACCACATCAACGCCATGGTCAAGAGCCTGCTGTCGAGTACGCGGAAGATCTCCTTCATCCTCAACCAGACGGACCTGAACATCGGCGTGTACGAGTACAGCGAGAACATGGACCGTGTGCGCTATACCGAGCATGTGCCGCAGATCCTGGCCTTCGTCACACCGCAGAACGCGCAGTACGGCCTGGGGCGGGAGGCCTTCTGCGCCATCGTCGACTCTCTCCGCGCAAACCCCGTGGAGGGGGAAGAGGGGATCTACAGCCTGCGCGCGGGCGACAGCACGCGCTACATCCGCCTTGAGGAGATCAGCGAGGGCAGCGAGACCACCGGCATCGTCATGGACGAGACCGAGGAGGTGCGCCGCCGCCAGGAGATCGAGAAGCAGCGCGACTTGGACCCGCTGACCGGCATCCTCAACCGCCGGGGCCTCGACAGCGCCCTGGGCGAGCTTTTCCGGGACCCGGACAAGGTGCGCCACAGCGCCATCGTCATGGTGGACGCCGACGGCCTCAAGACCATCAACGACAGCTGCGGCCACTTTAACGGCGACCTCTACATCCGCGGCGTGGTGAACGCCCTCAGCCGCTACGGCCAGACGCTGGAGGGAAAGTACCTCCTGTCGAGAAACGGCGGGGACGAGTTCGTGATGTTCCTCTATGACTACCCGGACGACGACACCCTCCTGCGCGACATCCACGCCATCAGGCAGTACCAGGACCGGGAAACCGTCGCGATGAGCGGCGGCACGGCGGTGCGCCTGCACTTCTCCGTCGGCTACAGCATGCGCAAGGACGAGGAGACCTATTACGGCGAGCTCTTCCGCAAGGCGGACGAGCGCATGTACGAAAACAAGCGCCGCCGCAAAGCCGAAGCCGGGCAGCATGAATACTACGAGACCCTGATCTGATAAAATCAAGAGGGGCTGTGAAAAAAACCCCCTTCATCAAGAACACAGTAATATCAACACCGTAGGGGCCGACGCCCCCGGCGGCCCGGCAGAGAGAATCCCGAATAACACATTGACCCCCGGCGAA
>CADBYZ010000055.1 GCA_902799075.1 Oscillospiraceae bacterium
GAACGGCACCATCGACGCCGCCTTCGTCGTGGCCGGCTACCCCACCACCGCTGTCACCGAGCTTGCCACCAACTTCGACTTCAACCTCCTCGCCATCGATGATGACCACGCTGCCAAGCTTCAGAACGACTACGGCTTCTACTACTACGGCGTGATCCCCGGCGGCACCTACAGCCCTGTTGCCGACGATGTCCCCGCTGTCGCCGTCATGGCCACCATCGTTGCCTCCAACAATGTCTCCGCTGACGTGATCTACGCTTTCGTCAAGGGCCTGTTCGATTACAAGGACGACATCACCGCCAGCCACGTCAAGGGCAGCGAGCTCGACCTGAACACCGCGATCTCCGGCGTCTCCATCCCCTGGCACGAAGGCGCTGCGAAGTACTACACCGAGATGGGTCTTGACATCGGCTGATAAACGGCCTTGAAAGCGCATCGTAAAACCATGATGATAGCCGCGGCGATCCTTGTGGTCGCTGCGGCTGTCGCATTATTGCTCCTGTCGCAGCGGGAACCGAAGCTGGTTCTCAGCGAGCAGGACACGGGCAGGGTCTTCGCCCGCCTGCCCCTCAAGGACGGGGACAGCTTCTCCGTCACCTTCCGCCACAGTGTGAACAAAAGCGACGTGACGGAGATCTACCAGCGCCGCGGTAAAGAAATCTGGCTCACGGGCTGCGTCTACTACGGCTTCGGCGCGGGCGTGGCCGAGGTGCTCGAGCCCGGCTGGACGCTGGAAAACGGCGAAAACGGTGAAATGATCATCGGCAATATCGAGCAGAAAATGTATGACCTGACCTACATCGTGGGTACGGTCTACGATCATATCCTCGACATTAACGGGGAGAAGATCATCCTGAACGAGCTTTGCGGCAAGAACGCAAAGGTCTGTTTCAGCATCAAGTGATTCGCCTGCGTGTACGGTCTGCGGCCGGATCTGTAAGGAGAGTGTCCCAACATGCCGGAATTTGAGAAAAAATACAAGAAAACCTCCAAAGAGCTGCACGATGATGAGCTCATTGAAAAGGACGACTTCGGCGAAACCCCCGAGGAGATCGAAAAGAATACCACCGCTGTGCTGGAAAAGTACGACCGCGAGGCCAATGTTCGCGTCTATAAGGGCTTTTCGCGCGTTTTCGTGCGCATCCTCTTTGTGCTTTTCTCCATGTATTCGATCTTCCTGCTGTTCTATCCGGGCGAGATCCGCATGGAGCGCGCCTCCTTCGTGGGCCTGATCGTGCTGCTGGTGTTCGTAAACTTCCCGGCCACGCGCAATCCAAAGCTCAAGAAGATCAACTACATCCCATGGTACGACCTGATCCTGATGGCGCTCGGGACAGTCTCCTATCTTTACTTTGTCATCAACTACCGGGCGATCATCAACCGCGGCATCATGCTCACCCCGCTGGAGGTGTGGCTGGGCGTGATCGGCATTCTGGTCACCCTGGAGGCCTGCCGCCGCGCGGTCGGCCTGCCGATCGTGATCGTGGCCTCGGTATTCATCATCTACGCCATGACGCAGAAATCCCTGCGCATGAACGTGTATAACCTCTTCTACACCGCCGACGGCATCATCGGCACCCCCATCCGCGCCTGCCTGAACTTTATCGTACTGTTTGTCATCTTCGGCGCGTTTCTGGATAAGACGGGCATTACCCAGTTCTTTATCGAGCTGGCGAACTCCATCGCGGGCGCGTCCTCCGGCGGCCCGGCGAAGGTCGCGGTCATCTCCTCCGCCCTGTGCGGCATGGTGTCCGGCTCCTCCGTCGGCAACACCGTGACCACCGGCTCCGTCACCATCCCGATGATGAAGAAGACCGGCTACAAGCCCGAGTTTGCGGGCGCTGTGGAGGCGGCGTCCTCCACCGGCGGCCAGATCATGCCGCCCATCATGGGCGCGGCGGCCTTCCTGATGGTGGAATACGTCACCATGCCGGACACCGTCGTGAGCTACGGCTACATCGCCCTGCGCGCGATCCTGCCCGCGGCGCTGTACTTTGCGGGCATCTTCATGATGGTCCACCTTGAGGCAAAGAAAAACGGCCTGACCGGCATTCCCCGCGAGCAGCTGCCCAAGTTCTGGCCCCTCTTCCTGCGCAAGGGCTTCCTGCTCCTGCCGCTCGTGGCGCTCGTGTACTTCCTCATGACCCGCACCATGGCCTTTGCCGCCATCGCCGCGACCGGCCTTGCCATCCTGGTGAGCCTGGTCTTCCCGGAGACCCGCATCATCCGCGTCAGCTACACCGATGAGATGGGCTACCGCCTCGACCTCTACCGCCTGACCGACGCGCTGGAATCCGGCGCCAAGAGCACCCTGACCGTGGGCATCGCCTGCGCGGTCGCGGGCATCATCGCC
Source organism: Oscillospiraceae bacterium (assembly GCA_902799075.1). Classification (GTDB taxonomy): domain Bacteria; phylum Bacillota; class Clostridia; order Oscillospirales; family Oscillospiraceae; genus Limivicinus. The sequence continues at coordinate 2,354 of CADBYZ010000055.1, forward strand.
TGCGTCATCACCACCACCGGCATCGGCTCCTCCCTCATCTCCATCATCATCGGGGCCTCCGGCGGCTACAAGATCGTGGCCCTGTTCCTCACGATGCTCACCTGCATCATCCTCGGCATGGGCGTGCCCACCACCGCAAACTACGTCATCATGGCGACCACCTGCGCCCCTGTGCTCATCCGCATGGGCATCCCCAGCATCGCGGCGCACATGTTCGTGTTCTACTTCGGCATCGTGGCCGACATCACCCCGCCGGTCGCGCTGGCCGCCTATGCAGGCGCCGCCATCGCCCACGGCAACCCCATGAAGACCGGCGTCAACGCCACCAAGCTTGCCATCGCCGCCTTCATCGTCCCCTACATCCTCGCGCTCAACCCCGCCATGGTCTTTGTGGACACCACCGCCATCGAGGTCGTCTCCATTGTCATCACCTCTCTGGTCGGCATGTTTGCCCTGTCCATGTCCCTGGAGGGCTACTACCGCGGCGCGCTGCCCGTGGTATTCCGCATCGTTGCCGCTGTCGGCGGACTGATGCTGATCTACCCCGGCATCGCGACCGACATCATCGGTGTCCTGCTGGTCGGCGCCGTCATTGCTTACCAGATCATGAAGGAAAAGAAGACCGCCGCGGCATAATACTGCGCACAATAAACATAAAAAATCTGCGGGTACGTGATGTACTCGCAGATTTTTGTATGTAAGGGCGCGTTGCAAAATGCTCGGTCATTGCGAGACCAGTTCTCAAACTGGTCGTGGCAATCCGCCCGCCGGAGGCACTGAACATCTCAGAAATCGTACCTGACCGCTGGGAGTTACGGATTCCCACACCAGTGACATCGGTCACTGGTTCGAAATGACGGGACAGGGGAATCCGAATGCTTACTCGAAATCCAGCACTCTCTTCATGCGGATGAGAGTGAGGCGGTTGCGGATGGCGGCGGAGATATCCAGCATCTCGTCGGCCAGAGCCGGGTCGATGCCGATGTGCTCGGGCAGGTACTTGCAGCCGCAGTCGGAGTAGAGCTTCTCCATCTCCGCAACAGACGGCAGGGCGTCGAGCATGGCCTTGATCTCATCCCAGTGGTCGACGATGTTCTGAGGATCGAAGGTGCCGAGGACGTCGTTCTCGTTTTCCTTCATGATGCCGTCGGCCAGGCGCTCGCCGAACTTCTCAACCACCCAGTCACGGGTGAGCGGCACAAAGGGCTTGGCCTTGGGCTTCATGCCCGCCAGCTTGTGGTACTCGCGAATGCAGGCGAAGGTGCCCACGCCCACGCACTCGCCGTGGATGCCCTCGGCCTTTTCAAAGCGCGGCGGCTTCATCTCCACAAGGTGGGCCATCAGGTGCGCATGGTCAGGCCGCTCTCCATCTGGGCCATGGTCATGGCCTCGTGGTCGGCAATGCCTGTGGCGGCGTACTTGTCGGCAGCGTCGCGCATGAGCTTGAGGGCATGCTCGGCAAGATCGGCGACCATGGGGCAGTAGTACTCGCCGTCCACCAGATGGGACATACGCCAGTCGGCGAGGGAGGTGTACTTTGCCAGGATGTCGTTGATGCCGCTGGCAATCAGGCGCTTGGGCGCGCCGCCGATGATGTCAAGGTCGGCGACGACCAGGACGGGGGCGCACATGGGGGTGGACTTCTTCTGGCCGTTGATGATGGCCGAGCAGATGTTGGCGGTGAAGCCGTCGGAGGAGGCGAGAGTCGGAATGGCAACGAAGGGGATGCCCAGCTTGTAGGCGGGGTAGCGGCCAAAGTCCATGATAGTGCCCGCGCCGACGGCGACGATCACCTCGGGGGAATCCAGATCCTTCATCATCTTCTCGATGAGGATGTCCTCGGCTCTCAGACCGTTGGGGTCGAGGACGATGTTCTGATCGGCCTTGACGTGCTTACCCTCGGTGAGCTTCCAGGTGATCTCATCGTAGACCACCGTGCGCTTGCCGGTAAGGCCCAGCTCCTGCATGTACTCCTCAAAATGCTCGATGGCCCTTTCGGCCACGACGACCTTGCGGGTCTCCAGCGTATGCTCGCGTCCGCAGACGCATTTGCCGGTATATTGTTCGCAATCCATGATCATGGGGTGATACCTCCATTATATATAGTAAATGCATAGAAAGTTTACCATATTCGGCAGGAGCTTACAAGTGGCGAAACGCTCAATCCGGGGACGGTTTTTCCGGTCAAAATTCACAAGCGGGGCCGCCCGGCTGTCAAAAAGTTGGGGGAATCGTAAAAAATAAATGTCAGTGCTTGACAGCTTCGATTTGCTGTGCTAAAGTGATGACACTTTCAGGGAAGGAGAAGCGAAAGATGGCTGCTCGTTTTTTTGCCGGCTCTCATACGCAGGACTCAAACGACGCAAGCTTTGAGTCTGCCTTCGCATGCGCTTCTTTCTATGCCGCCCTGCTGCTTCTCATTGACACTGTGATCGCAGTGTCAATTTTTGTTTCCGCCGATATTGCCACCCTGCTTGTCGGCCTCGGCGCAGCCTTTTTGGCAGACCTTGTACTCCTGCGCGTACTGCTTAAGCTGTTGGACCCGGAACGATCAAAACCGTCAGCGGTTTCAGTCTGATACACAGATTGACCCCGATCGTTTTGGTCGGGGTCGATTTTTGTATAATGAATGTGTAATCCCAAATTTTGAAAAGGAGAAATCAACATGAAGAAAGTATTCGCATTCGCACTCGTTCTCGCGATGGTCTTCGCGCTGGCTGTCCCCGCCTATGCCGACGGCAGCTTCAAAATCGGCGCTCAGGGCCCCCTGACCGGCGGCGCCGCCATCTACGGCAACGCTGTCATGAACGCCGCCCGCATCGCCGTTGACGAGATCAACGCCGCCGGCGGCACCCAGTTTGAGTTCCAGGCCCAGGACGACGAGGCCGACTCCGGCGACAAGGCCATCAACGCCTACAACACCCTGATGGACTGGGGCATGCAGATCCTGCTCGGGCCTGTCACCTCCGGCTCCGGCATCACCGTTGCCGCCCAGGCTTTTGATGAGCGCACCTTCCTGCTCACCCCGTCCGGCTCCTCCGTCGACCTGATCGCCGACAAGGACAACGCTTTCCAGGTCTGCTTCACCGACCCCAACCAGGGCATCGCCTCCGCTGACTACTTCGCCGAGAACTTCGCCGGCGCAAAGGTCGGCGTCATCTACCGCAACGACGACGCCTACTCCCAGGGCATCCGCGACACCTTCGTGAAGGAAGCTGCCGACAAGGGCGTTGAGATCGTCTACGAGGGCACCTTCACCGACGCCACCTCCACCGACTTCAACGTCCAGCTCACCGCTGCCCGCGACGCCGGCGCCGACCTCCTGTTCCTGCCCATCTACTACACCCCCGCTTCCGTTATCCTCCAGCAGGCCAACCAGATGGGCTACAAGCCCACCTTCTTCGGCGTGGACGGCATGGACGGCATCCTGACCGTGGAGAACTTCGACACCTCCCTGGCCGAGGGCGTTTACCTGCTGACCCCGTTCTCCGCTGACGCTGAGGATGCCCGCACCCAGGCCTTCGTTGCCGAGTACCAGAAGCGCTACGGCGAGATCCCCAACCAGTTCGCCGCTGACGGCTACGACGCCGTGTACATCATCAAGGCCGCCCTCGAGGCCGCCGGCTGCACCCCCGACATGAGCCCCGAGGAGATCTGCGAGGCTGTCATCGCCGTGATGCCCACCCTGAAGGTTGACGGCGTGACCGGCGAGGGCATGACCTGGGCCGCCACCGGCGAGGTCTCCAAGGCTCCTATGGCCATCGTCATCAAGGACGGCGCCTACGTCACCCCGTGATCTGCTGAGCAGTTGCAGCAAATCAAACAAGTAAAACTTTCGGCTGTCGGGGGCTTTAACCCCCGACAGCTTAAAGCGTATTTTCTGCCTTGAAAAAGAACGCGGAGATATATATAATAGTATACCTCCACGCTGCTTTCCGAAGCAGAACCAGAAAATGAGGTGTTTTGTATGAAGTTTCTGGCCTACCTGGTCAGCGGTATTTCCCTGGGCAGTATCTACGCCATCATCGCCCTGGGCTATACCATGGTCTACGGCATCGCCAAGATGCTGAACTTCGCCCACGGCGACGTCATCATGGTCGGCGGCTATATCTCCTTCCTTGCCGCCACGAACCTGGGACTGCCGGCCCTGCTGTCGGTACTGGTCGCAATGGTCTTCTGCACGGTGCTCGGCATCGTCATCGAGGGCCTGGCCTACCGCCCGCTGCGCTCGGCGCCGAGCCTTGCCGTGCTTATCACTGCCATCGGCGTCAGCTACTTCCTGCAAAACGCCGCCCTGCTGATCTTCGGCGCAAACCCCAAGGCATACACCCCCGTCGTCAGCGGCACGCTCAAGCTCTTTGACGGACAGCTCTCCATCTCCTATGTCTCCATCGTGACGGTGGTCTGCTGCATCGTCATCATGCTGGCCCTCACCGCGTTCACCGGAAAGACGAAAATGGGCAAGGCCATGCGCGCCTGCTCCGAGGATAAAGGCGCGGCCCAGCTCATGGGCATCAACGTCAACCGCACCATCTCCCTCACCTTCGCCATCGGCTCGGCCCTGGCGGCGGTGGCGGGCGCACTTTTGTGCTCCTTCTCCCCCACACTGATGCCGACCACAGGCTCCATGCCAGGCATCAAGGCATTCACCGCCGCCGTGTTCGGCGGCATCGGCTCGATCCCCGGCGCCTTCATCGGCGGCATCCTGCTCGGTGTCATCGAGGCGCTGGGCCGCGCGTATATCTCCACCCAGCTTTCCAACTCCATCGTCTTCGCGGTGCTCATCATCATCCTGCTGGTGCGTCCGGCCGGCCTCTTAGGCAAGCGCACCCAGGAGAAGGTCTGAGGAGGTGCCGATATGAATATGAAACGCTACCTCAAGGACGCGCGCTCCGACCTGCTGACTTACGCGGGCGTCATCATCGCCTTTCTCATCATCTCCACCCTCAAGAGCCACGGCGCGCTTAACCGCTCCCAGTCCGGTCTGCTGGTGCCGATCTGCTGTTACATCGTCATGGCGGTCTCCCTGAACCTCACGGTGGGCATCCTGGGCGACCTGTCCCTGGGCCACGCGGGCTTCATGAGCGTCGGCGCCTTCAGCGGCGTCGTCACCGCCATGAGCCTCATGAACGTGATCCCCTCCGCCCCGGCGAGACTGGCCCTTGCCATGCTGGTGGGCGCTGTCTGCGCCGCCATCGTGGGCTTTCTCGTGGGCATCCCGGTCCTGCGCCTCAACGGCGACTACCTCGCCATCGTGACGCTGGCCTTCGGCGAAATCATCAAGGAGCTTATCACCTGCCTTATCGTGGGCGTGGACTCCGAGGGCCTGCACGTGATTTTCAACGTCAACGGCAGCAAGACCGCCAATGACCTGACCCTGCTCGACGGCGGACGCATCATCATCAAAGGCGCCCAGGGCGCGACGGGCACCAAGACCATTGCTTCCTTCACCGCAGGCTTCATCCTCATCATGATCACCCTCGTCATCGTCCAGAACCTCATCCGCAGCCGCCACGGCCGCGCAATCATGGCCGTGCGCGACAACCGCATCGCCGCCGACTCCGTCGGCATCCCCGTGACCAAGTACAAGATGATGGCCTTTGTCACGAGCGCTTCCCTCGCGGGCGCGGCGGGCGCGCTCTTCGGCCTGAACTACTCCAACCTTGCCGCCGCGAAGTTTGACTTCAACACCTCCATCCTCGTGCTGGTGTTCGTGGTGCTGGGCGGCCTCGGCAACATCTGGGGCTCCATCATCGCCACCGTCATCCTCTACATCCTGCCCGAGGCTCTGCGCGGCTTTGCCAATTACCGCATGCTGATCTACGCGATCGTCCTGATCGTCGTCATGCTCACCACCAATAACCCCGTCCTCAAAAACTATATTGCCTCTCTGCGCAGCAAATTCAGCAAAGACAGTGAGAAGGAGGCGAGCGCATCATGAGTGACAGCAAAAAGCGCCGTCCGGGCCTGGAATCCGTTTCCCCGGTTGTCCCGGTCCAGACCACCTATTACGTGCCGGAGCGCGACGTGGACAAATCGCCCATCCTCCAGTGCATCAATCTGGGCATCTCCTTCGGCGGCCTGAAGGCCGTGGAGGACTTTAACCTCACTCTCGGCCGCACCGAGATCGCGGGCCTCATCGGTCCCAACGGCGCGGGCAAGACCACGATCTTCAATCTTCTCACCAAGGTCTATCAGCCCACCCACGGCACGATCCTGCTCGACGGCAAGGACACTGCCAACATGAGCACAGCCCAGGTAAACCGCGCCGGCATCGCCCGCACCTTCCAGAACATCCGTCTGTTCCATAACCAGACGGTTGCGGACAACGTGCTTATCGGCCTGCACAATGAGATGAACTACGGCATGCTTGGCGGCATCCTGCGCCTGCCCGGCTACTGGCGGGCCGAGAAGATCGCGCGTCAGCGCGCCATGGAGTACCTGGCCCTGTTCCACCTGGACCAGCACGCCGACGAGCTGGCAGGCTCCCTGCCCTACGGCGCGCAGCGCAGGCTGGAGATCGCCCGCGCCCTGGCGACGAATCCCTCGCTTCTGCTGCTCGACGAGCCGGCCGCCGGCATGAACCCCTCGGAGACGGCGGAGCTTATGGAAAACATCGTCAAGATCCGCGACACCTTCCATATCGCGATCCTCCTTATCGAGCACGACATGAGCCTCGTCATGAACATCTGCGAGGGCATCGCGGTTTTGAACTTCGGCAGACTCATCGCCAAAGGCAACGCCGACGCCATCCGCAACGATCCCACCGTCGTCGAGGCCTACCTCGGCAGAAAGGGGGCAAAGGAATCATGATGATGCTCAAGGCTGAGAATCTGAATGTCTACTACGGCCCCATCCACGCTGTCAAGGGCGTGAGCTTCGAGGTCAACGAGGGCGAGGTCGTCACGCTCATCGGCGCAAACGGCGCAGGCAAGTCCACGTCGCTGAAAACCGTCTCCGGCCTCATGCGCAGCCGCGGCGGCGCCATCGAGTTCATGGGCAAATCCATCGCCTCCACCCCGGCTCACAAGATCGTGGAGCTCGGCATCGCGCACGTCCCCGAGGGGCGGCGCATCTTCACCAGCATGACCGTCGAGGAAAACCTGGACATGGGTGCCTTCACGGTGCGCGGCGGCAATATCGACGCCGACAAGGAGCGCGTATTCGAGCAGTTCCCCCGCCTCAAAGAGCGCCGCAAACAGATCGCGGGCACCCTCTCCGGCGGCGAACAGCAGATGCTGGCCATGGGCAGAGCGCTTATGTCCCACCCCAAGCTCCTGATGCTCGACGAGCCCTCCATGGGTCTTGCGCCTATCCTGGTTGAGCAGGTGTTCGACATCATCGCGGCCCTGCACAAGGCGGGCACCACCATCCTGCTGGTCGAGCAGAACGCGGAGATGGCGCTTTCCATCGCCGACCGCGCCTATGTCATGGAGACCGGACGCATCACCCTCAGCGGTACGGGCAAGGAGCTCGCCGCCAGCGAAGAAGTGCAGAAGGCCTACCTCGGCGGCTGAATTGCATAGGAAACAGACAGGGAACGGCCCGCGCCGTTCCCTGTTTTCGTGCGCCTGCCCTTTTCTTGTCCGCTTTGTCGGGAGCTTTCCCGTTAGCCGGGAACGGACAGAGCAGGAGTTAAAAGGCGGCAGGAACTGCGGATTTCTTGATTAAAGAAGTTAATCAAGAAATCGAATTAAAACACGGCAGAATCTGACAAAACGCTCTTGCTCCACCTGTTTTCTTCTGCTATACTGTTTTAAACCTTAAAATCTTTGAACATTCGAGGGCCTTATGGTTTTTTCGGATCCTGTTTTTCTGTTCTTCTTCCTCCCGGCAGTCATCCTGCTGACGAAGCTGAGTCCGAGGCCGATGCGCAATGCCGTGCTCCTGTTCTTCAGCCTGCTGTTCTATGCCTGGGGTGAGCCGGTCTATATCCTGCTCATGCTTGCCGTGATCGCGATCAACTATCTGGCAGGCCTGAGACTGCTGCGCTTTCCGGCGGACAGCGCGTCCGGCAGACGAAAACTGGTGCTGACGCTTGCGATACTGCTGGACCTTTTGATCCTCGGCATTTTTAAGTATACAGGTTTTTTCGCGGAGCTTATAAACAACGCGGCGGGGCTGGCGCTGCCCGTCCCGCAGATCGTTCTGCCCATCGGGATCTCCTTCTATATCTTTCAGAGCATGAGCTATGTGATCGACGTCTACCAGGGCGACGCCGATGCGCAGAGGAGCATCCTCAGCTTCGGAACCTATGTCGCGCTTTTCCCGCAGCTGATCGCAGGCCCCATTGTCCGCTACCGGGACATCGCCCTGCAGCTCACGCAGCGGGAGGAGACCGTCAGACTTTTCGCGGACGGCGCGGTGGAATTTGTCTACGGCCTGTCGAAGAAGGTGCTGCTCGCCAATCAGATGGGTCTGCTGGCCGACCGTATGCTGCTCGGCGAGGGCGGGACGATCTCCGCCTGGGTCGGCATGGCGGCCTATACCCTGCAGATCTACTTTGATTTCTCCGGCTACAGCGACATGGCCATCGGCCTGGGGCAGATGTTCGGCTTCCGCTTCCTGAAAAACTTTGACTATCCTTATATCTCCCGAAGCATCACCGAGTTCTGGAGACGCTGGCACATGTCCCTGTCCTCCTGGTTCAAGGAATATGTCTATATCCCGCTGGGCGGCAACCGGAAGGGGCTTTTCCGGCAATGTCTGAACCTGCTGATCGTCTGGCTGCTGACGGGCCTGTGGCACGGGGCCTCCCTGAATTTCGTACTCTGGGGGCTTTATTACGCGCTGCTCCTGATCCTGGAGAAGCTGCTTTTCGGCCGCCTGCTGCAGCATCTGCCCGACATCCTGCGTCACCTTGTCACGCTGCTGATCGTCGCCTTCGGCTGGGGGATCTTCTATTATACGGATATGGATCAGTGGCTCGTCTTCCTTCGGCGTCTCTTCCTTTGGTCGGGCGACAGCGGGGAGGCCCTGCGCTTCATGCTCGCCTATATCCCCATCTTCTATATTGCCTGCTTTGCCGCCTCAAGACGGCCCATCCGGGCGATCCTGCGGCTGCGGCGAGGTCCCTTCGCGTTTCTTGAGATCCCATGGCTCGTGCTCCTCTTTCTCCTGTGCACCGCCGCACTGGTAAGTCAGGGGTATAACCCCTTCATCTATTTCAGGTTTTAGGACAGACTGCCGTGAAAAAGAAAATCCTCAACTTTCTGTTTACCCTCCTCTTTCTCCTGATGATCTTCTCTGTGCCGGCCCTCTTCTTCCTGCAGCCGAAGCAGTCCTTTTCCGAGCTGGAGAAGCGTTATCTTGCCGAGCCGCCGACGTTCAGCCCGGGCAGCATCGTCAGCGGGCGCTTCATGGAACAGCTCAGTGACTATGTCTCCGACCATTTTCCTTTCCGAAATGTATTCGTCGGCATCAACGCCTATTATGATCTCCTCTCCGGGCGTCAGGGCACAAAGGACTATTTCCTTGTGGACGGGCGGCTTTTCGCGCGGCCGGTGAAAATGGACACAGCCGTCGCTGACAGGAGCCTTGCCATCGTCAATGGCTTCAGCGATGCCCTGAGTGCCTGCGGGAAGGAGATCCCCGTGACGCTGATGCTGGTCCCCTCCTCCGGCAGCGTCCTGCTCGGAGACGGGCGCTACGACGACGCCCGGATCGCGGACTATGTTTACCGGAATGTGCGTGCGCAGACGGTGGACCTCTGCGCGGATTTTCGGACCTGGAACGAACCCGGGGAGCTCTATTACCGCACCGATCATCACTGGACCGGCGCGGGGGCTTATGAGGCGGCGAGACTGTACACAACGCTGCGCGGGCGGACCATGCCCGCGATAGACAGATACCAGATCGAATCCTGTGAGGGCTTTTACGGCTCAGCATATTCCGGCTCCGGTCTCTGGCTGACACAGCCGGACACGCTGGAGCTGTGGCATTCCGCCGCGACGGTGCAGGTGAGCGATGAGAGCGGTCGGACAAACAGCAGCGTCTTTTACCCGGAAAGGCTGAAGGAGGCGGACAAATATACGGTCTTCCTCGACGGGAACCATTCCCTCGTGACGATCGAAAACCTCTCCGGCGCGGAGCGGCCGGGCAATCTCCTTGTCATCCGCGACTCCTTCTCCAACAGTCTGGGCTGCTTTCTGGCCGACTGCTATGACCGCATCGTGCTGGTGGACCTGCGCTACTACAAGCTGCCGCTGACAGACCTGATCGCGCAGCAGGGCATCGACGAGGTCCTGATCGAATACAGCGTCGAAAACTTTATGACCGAACCGAGCCTGGCCTTCCTCTCCGCAGACGGGGAAGAGCTTCAAAGGCAGCTCGGGCAGCGGCAGGCAGCACAGGGGACTGAGAGCGGCCCTGAAGAGCAGGAAGCACCCGCGGGGGCCGTGCCGACGAATTATTTTGCTCCGCCGCAGATCCTCACCGACGCCTTCTTCGACAACACCCTCTATCTCGGCGATTCGGTCATCGGAACCCTCGCCACCTTCTGCGCGGAAAATGGAAAGCTGCCCGGCACCCTGGTCAGCTGCAACGCCCTGCTCACCTATAACGAGGTCGCAAACGGCTGGCTCGAGCACCTGGCGTATAAGGGAAACTTCGTCACCCTGCGCACGATCCTGGAGGATACCGGCGCGACGAAGCTTATCGGCGCCCTCGGCTGCAATGACCTGGCGCAGACCGATGTGGAAAGCTGCAAGCAGCGCACCGTTGCTTTCCTGAACGCAGCCCGCGAGATCTCGCCGGACATTACGATCTTCATGCAGTCCGTCATGCCCATCCTGAATGTGCAGAGCGATTTCAACCAGCCGGAGGTCGAAGAGTTCAACGCATGGCTCAAGGAGAACGCCGAGGCTTACAACTACTGCTATATCGAGCTGGATAAGCCCTTTAAGGGCCCGGACGGGACGCTGAGCGATGCGTACATGTACAATGCCACCCATATCAATCTGGCCGGCGGTCCCGTCTGGTACGAGGCGCTCATGCAGCCGGAGAACTATTACAATTTCCCCAAAGAGCTCATGGTCGAGTATGACGCCGCAAGCGGCATGCCTGTGGGCGATGCGCCCGGAGCGACGCTGCCCGCGGAGAGCACGCCGAGCCCGGCCCCGGTCTCGATACCGGCGGAAGAAGAGCGGGGTGCGCTGGATGTGCTCTATGAGGAGATCACGCGCACACTCGAGGTCCCGGCAATGCTGGAGCTGAAGGACGATCTCCTCTCCGCCTATCTTGGCTTGTCGCCGGAGGACTTCAAAGACGGGCGCTTCTATGTCTGCGGCAACAACCTGAAAGCGGATGAGATCTGGCTCGTCGAGCTGGACAGCGAGGCGGCCGCTGCGCAGATGCTCGAAAAAGCACGCGCGCGCATCGAGGTCAAGGCTCAGTCCTACCGAAACTACCTCCCGGAGGAGTACGAGATCGCTTCCCGCGGTATCGCCGTGACCCGCGGAAGGCTCACAGCGCTCTTTATCTCGCCCGACGCGGAGGCTATGCTCGCCGCCTTTAATACCGCTGTCCGATAAAGTGCGGCGGCGATACGGCACAAATATTGATATAAGCCATATGCAAACATCCCCATGTACCGCAGCGGTGTCTGCGGCGCATGGGGATGCGGTCTAATTCCCAAGCTCTTTTTTGATCCGTCGTATCGCGTTCTTTTCCAGCCGTGACACCTGGGCCTGGGAGATGCCGACGGTTTTGGCGACCTCCATCTGTGTCCGCCCGTCGTAAAAGCGCAGGGCGAGGATGCGCTTCTCCCGGTCATCCAGCCGCCGCACGGCCTCCTCCAGAGCGATCTGCTCGAGCCAGTGCTCGTCGGTGTTGCGGTTGTCACCGATCTGGTCCATGACGGTGGCGTTCTCCCCGCCGTCAGAGTAGATGGGATCGTAGAGTGATACGGGATCGGTGATCGCCTCCAGCGCGAAGACCACGTCCTGACGCGGAATGTCAAGAGCTTTGGCGATCTGCTCCACATCCGGCTCCCGCCCGGTTTCGGCGGTGAGCTTCTCCTTGGCCTGCAAAACACGGTAGGCCGTGTCCCGCATGGACCGCGACACCCGCACCGCGCTGTGATCGCGCAGAAAACGCCGCAGCTCCCCGGTAATCATGGGAACGAATATCGGATGGAGTAATGGTGTTGATTGTTCCTGAAATAATCAGATTTCAGGATTTTTCTTCACTTATGAGATAATTTCTGAGCTTGAGGAACACATCAATGTGTCCGTCCTTGTAGATCACGACCCGGTCGATCAGCTTCTGACAGGTGCCCTGCTGCTGTTCCTTCGTCATCTCCGGCCAGGTGGATTTCAGTGTCCGCAGGATCTCCCGCGCCCGGTTGACCTTCTTCTCAATACTGGCATTTTCTTCTTCCTCGCGGATCTGCGCCTCAATGCTTGCCATGCGCTTTTTCACGTCGAGGATCTTTTCTTTGAGTACGTCGTCCGGCTCGTCCTCATCCTCAAAGTCGTACAGGCGGCTCAAGCGTCTGCGCTCGGCAGCGAGTTCCTTCTGCAGGACGCCAATAGGATCGACCGTGCCTACAGCTTTTCGATCTTTGTCCGACACCAGATAGCTCAGGCGGAACAGCTCGTCGATCACGGCTTCCTCCACGTCGTCACTCCAGAAGCGTTCGCTGTCGCAGCTGTCCGCTTTGCCGAAGCGCTCGTTGCTGGACTCCTGGGAGGTATAGCACACCAGCTTGTGGCCCTTGTTGCCCCATTTCTGGTAGCGCATCTTCGCGCCGCACTCGCCGCAGTAGAGCAGACCTGACAGCAGATAGACGGACGCGGTGCGGTGGACGCTTCGGCGCGCAATTTCGTCCTGCGCCTCCTGCCAGACGGACAGGGGGATGATCGCCTCGTGCATACCGGGGTACTCCTCGCCGTTAAAAACGATGCAGCCGGTCAGGGATTTGCGCTGGAGGATCTGCGTTATGGCCCGGTCGCCGCTGAAATGAAAGCGTTCCGCGATCTTCTGCGGCGGCACCTTCTCCTCAATGTACAGTCGGAAAATCTCTTTGACCACCTTGGCCTCATCCGGGACGATCACAAGGGAAGAGGTCTCCTTGTCGTAGCGGTAACCATAGGGAGCCCTGCCGCCGCCCATCCACTTGCCGGAGGCGACCCGCGCCTGCCGTCCGCGTTTGAGCTTTTCCACGATCTGATCGCGGTCAAACTCTGCCAGCGTCGCAAAGAGCATCAGCAGGAATTTTCCCTGGGGATTATCCTTGTCGATCCTGCAATAGTTCTCAGCCACTGAGACGAAATTGATGTCCTCTTTGTTGCGGTTGACGGCGCTGTTCTTGCTGTCCTTCGCGCTGACAATATAATCCTGAATGAATTGCAGTGTCCCCAGCAGCGTGCGGCCCAGTCGGTCGATGCGCGCGACCACGACCGCGTTGATGCGGAGATGGGATTTGCCGTCGTTAAAGTCCTTGATCGCTTTGGTGATCGCCTGCAAACCGGGGCGATCCATGTTCGTGCCGGTGTAGCCGTCGTCAATGTACAGCACCAGGTTTTTATACCCGTTTGCCGTGCAGTAGCGGACGATATCGGCCTCCTGGATATCCAGACCGAAGCCGAGATCCGCCTGCCGGTCAGTGGAGACACGCAGGTAGCCCACATTGACAAGGAAGTTGCCGTCTTCGTCCAGTTCTACGGCGTCGTCAATGACGATCTTCATGTTTGATCTCAGTTCCAATATGTTTCTGAGATGGTAGATTCTCTCTTTCTTCATTGCCTCACCATCCTTCATCTGTATCATAGCAAAATTTTTCTTTAAAAACAATAGAATTGGCGTTTTTCTCATGCGAATTGCGAAATGTAGGAACAGCGAAAAAACGGTATGGGCCCAAAGGGAACCCATACCGTGTATCTATAAACGCGCTGCTCATCTTGCCGCCTCCCGGCTTTCCTTCTTGCGGGAAGCCTTCTTCGGTCTCGCCTTGACCTCTTCCTTCTTTTCCTCCAGAGCCTTGAGGACAGAGGGCTTATTTGCGGGCGGCTCGTCGTCATCCTCTGCCATCGGGGGCGGCAAGGGGGCGGCAAGCCGTTCTCCAGCCTCCAGCGGAGGTTTCGCTCGTAAATGTCGTTTACAATGCGGTCAATATCCTTGCAGTGGATGTAAACCTTGCTGTAATCGGAGGGGTCCAGCAGCTGATCGCCGAGAAACAGCCTCACCTTAAATTTCATAATCCAGCCCCTCCTTTCTCTGGAATGATACCCAAGCGGGCATAAAAATAACCTCCGTAATATCGCGGAGGCGTCCGACTTTGTTCTCCCATCCGGGATTTTTCTGCATTCAATCGCTCCTTTCCTGTTCAGTAGTTTTGCCGGAGTAACGAAAGACGATCTCCGGCGGGATCTTCCGGAGCGTACGCTCCAGTTCTATATAATCGGATTTGAGCTGGGCCTCTGCCAGGCGGCGCTTCGTGTCGCCGTCCGCGGCCTCTTTCAAATCCTGCTTCAAATCTGCGTTTTCGGCTTTCAGACTGCGGATTGCTTTGTCATACTGCTTCGTCTTCGTGAGAAATTTCCCCAGCTCCGGGAAGAATTTCTTCAGCATTGCCTCTAGCGCCGCGGTATTCTTTTTCACGTTGAAAGCGGTGGTATCAGAGAGCAGTTCCAGAATCGCCTTGGCCTGTTTGTTCAGGTTCGCCGCCTGCTTGAAGATGCGCGGCGGGATATGCTCACGCCCGGTTTTGCTGGCGCTCTCCCCACGCTCCAAATCGGGGTATTTGCTGACCATGTGCTGCCAATATCTGTCCTGCCATGCGGTCAGGTTTTTCCGGTTGCCGATGATGTCTTTGGCCGAGAGCCGCCCGTCCTTCGTGATCGGGACAAAAGAGAGATGCATGTGCGGCGTCTTCTCGTCCATGTGAACAGGGGCGGCAATCAGCCGGTCTTCTCCCAGCTCATTCTTCAGAAAGTCAACAGCATGCTGGAAGAAGGCGCGAATC
>CADBYZ010000056.1 GCA_902799075.1 Oscillospiraceae bacterium
CCGGGGCCAGACGCACGCGCCGAAGATCGGGGCTGTAAAGCAGAGAGAAGTTCTTCACGTGGGCGTCGGTGTTGCCCAGCAGCCAGTTGAACACCAGCAAGTCCCAGAGCCGAAGCTGATCGGTGATCGGATCGCCGGAGGCCCTGCGCAGAAGGGCAAACATCTCCCGCAGATAGCCACGGGGCTCCTTCTCATATTTCATGCCTATGGCATTGGGCAGAGCTTAGTTTTACAAATCTGGCCGTTAAGTCTGCAAGCCTGGAAACAAGTCTTGCAGTGCCCGGGGTCGGCATCATGCAAAAACCCTTGCGCATTATGGCACAAGGGGGTATAATATCTTGTCTTGGTATTTTTGCGCGGAGGTGGAGAGGCCTTGAAGAAAACGATCAAACGCTGGTGGGCGCTGGCGCTGGTACTGGTGATGGTGTGCGGCGTGTGCCTGCTGTTTTCGACGCGCAAGCAGGGCATGTTCATCGACGAGATCTATACCTACGGCCTTTCAAACTCCAGCTATCACCCCTTCCTGTGCACCTCCGGCGACCGTTACGGCGTTATAGAACACGCTACCGTTACGCGGCAGGAGTTTCTGGACTATGTCAGTGTCAACGGCGACGAGGGCTTTGACTTCGGCTCGGTCTATTATAATCAGGTCAACGACGTGCACCCGCCGCTTTACTATTGGCTGTTCAACATCGCCTCCACCTTTGCCAAGGGCACCTTCTCCAAATGGACGGGTCTGATCCTCGACGGGCTGATCTATCTCGGGTGCGTTGCAATGCTGTACGCACTCGTGCTGAAGCTGGGCGGCGGGAAATACAACGCCGCGGCCACGGCGGTGCTGTACGGGCTTTCGACGATCGGCCTTTCCACGATGATCATGATCCGCATGTATGTGCTGCTGACGCTGCTGACGCTCGTGCTCATGTACTTCATCGCCGATCTCATGGAGCGCTTTCGCCCGCGCACCTGCGTGTTCGTGGGCCTCACGCTGCTGGCGGGCCTCTTGACGCAGTATTACTTCGTGTTCTATGCCTTCTTCCTGTGCGCGGCCTATGTGCTGTGGGCGCTTATAAAGCGGCAGTATGAGGCCCTTGCCTGGTTCATCCCCTGTGCGCTCATCGGGGCTTTGAGCCTGCTGCTGGTGTTCCCGGCGGCGCTGCGGCAGCTGTTCTCCGGGGAGCTGGTCTCAGGCGAGAGCGCGCTCGACAACCTCAAGAACGGGGCGCTCTACGCGGTGCGCCTGCGCACCTTTGGAGGCTTTGCCCGCCACGGGCTCCGGGCCGCGATCTATACGGGCCTTATCTGCATCGGCGGCCTGTGCGGCATCTTCCCACGGGTGCAGAACGCGAGCTTCGACCACCGCTTCGACTGGAAGTGGCTGGTGCTCCTTGTCCCGGCCTATATCACCTTCGTGCTGGTGGCGGTCATCTCCCCGGTGGACGAGCCGCGCTATATCTATAACATCATGCCCGCCTTTGTGCTGACGGTGAGCTTTTTGCTGTACCTGCTGGAAATGACGCTGGGTAAGAAAAAGATCAGCGACACGCTGCGCACGCTCGTGTTTCTCGCGGCGGCGTGCCTGGCTCTGTGGCAGGCGAGGACTGTACCGCCGGACTATCTTTATCCCGAGCACGCGGAATACAACCGGACGCTGGAGGCTTACGCGGACAGGCCCTGCGTGATGTTCGCGGCCCCCACCGCAGCCTTCATGCCCCTGACCGAAGACCTCATCCAGCTCAAGATCTTCCCGGAGGTCTATGTGACCGATCAGGAGAGCCTTGCTCCCATGCTCAAGTATTTGGGGGACGCGGACGAGGCGGTCGTGTATATCGACACGAGCGTCTTCTGGTCCAGCGGCTATGACGCGGACGCGCTTTTGAAGCGCATTGCCGACGAGACCGCTTATCATAAGGCCGAGGAGCTTTTCACCACCGGCCTTACCACAACCTATCTGATTTCCCGATAAGGAGGGATCCCTTTGCTTTCTGTTGTTCTCCCTTCCTACAATGAAGAAAAAATGATCCCCATCGCGACACAGCGCCTCGGCGGCATCCTCGGCGGGGAGGGGATCGACTACGAGCTGCTGTTCGTGGACGACGGCTCCCGCGACGGCACCTGGAAAGAGATCCGGCGCTGCTCGGAGGAGGACCGGCATGTGGTCGGCGTGCATTTCAGCCGCAACTTCGGCAAGGAGGCCGCCATGTTTGCCGGTCTCGAACAGGCGAAGGGCGACTGCGTGGTGGTGCTCGACTGCGATCTGCAGCACCCGCCCGAGAAGATCGTGGAGATGTACCGGCTCTGGGAGCAGGGCTACGAGGTGGTCGAGGGCATCAAGGAGGACAGAGGCGAGGAGAGCGCCTTCCACAAGTTTGCCTCCAACAGCTTCTACAGCCTCATCAGCCGCGCCACCGGCATGGACATGGGCTCCTCCTCGGACTTTAAGCTCCTTGACCGCAAGGTGGTGGACACCCTGAACGCCCTGCCGGAGCGCAATGTCTTCTTCCGCGCCCTGTCCTTCTGGGTCGGCTTCAAGAAGGCCGAGGTCCGCTACCGCGTGCAGGAGCGCACCGAGGGCGAGAGCAAGTGGTCCACCAAATCCCTCATCAAGTATGCCGTCACGAACATCGCCTCCTTCTCCTCGGCACCGCTGCATATCGTGACGGTGATGGGTGTGCTGACGCTCATCGTGGCGGTGGTGTTCGGGGTCATCTCCCTGGTGCAGAAGATCATGGGCATTGCCCAGCCGGGCTTTACGACGGTGATTTTGCTGCTGCTCATCATCGGCAGCTTTCTCATGATCTCCCTCGGCATCATCGGCTACTACCTCGCCCGCATCTATGATGAGATCAAGGGCCGCCCGCGCTATATCATTTCCCGTATCTGCGGCAGGGAGGAAGAGAGCAAATGATCGAGAAAATCAAGGCCCTGCTGGTAAAATACCGCGAGATCATCGTGTATGTCATCGTCGGCGGCATGACCACGGTGGTGTCCTGGGGCTGCAAGTTCCTCTTCGGCGCGATCTTCTACCCCGGCGTCACGGTGCCGACGGTCGCGCAGAACACGGTGCTGAGCATCGTGGAGAACGTGTCGGGCATCCTCTTTGCCTACTATCCCAACCGCCGCTGGGTCTTTCAGAGCAAGGACCCCGATATTTTCAAGGAGTTTTCCGGCTTTGTCGGCTCCCGTCTCGGGACCTGGGGCCTGAGCTATGTGCTGAACCTGCTGCTGGTCAATGTCCTGCACCTGGACTACCGCATCGCCACGGTCATCGTCGGCGTGGCGGTGGTCATCGGCAACTACGTCATCAGCAAGTTCCTGGTGTTCCGGAAGAAAAAGGATGAAAACGAATAAGGGGCAAGCCTATACCGTGGCCTTCTGCAGCCTGATGGCGGCGCTGGGCGCCGTGCTGATGCTGACGGGCGGGCTGATCCCGGTGATGACCTACTGCTCGCCGCTGCTGGCGGGGGTGCTGCTGATCCCGGTGCTGCGGGAGTTCGGGAAAAAATGGGCCTGGCTCGTGTGGCTCGTGACGGCGCTTCTGTCGATGATCCTGAGCGCGGACAAGGAGGCGGCGCTGTTCTATCTGTTTCTCGGCTATTATCCGATTTTGAAGCAGAGCTTTGACAGGGTAAAGCCGAAGCCGCTGGCGCTGCTTTTGAAGCTTGCGTTTTTCACGGCGGCGGTGGGCGCGATGTACGCGCTGATCTATTACGTGCTCCGGCTGGATATCGGGCTTGAGGAACTGGAGGAGCTGGGAAAGCTCGCGGGCGCGGCCTTCTTTGTGATGCTGGTCGTCTGCATGCTGATCTACGACTTCGCGCTCGGAAACCTCGCCATCCTCTATGAGTACCGCCTGCGGCCCAGGCTGATGAAGATGAAATAAAAAATTGCCCTTCCCTGACCGAAAACCAGGGAAGGGCATTGCTTTTTATCATCACGCGCCGGCGCCGGGATTCTTGCCTCTGTATTCCACGCACAGCATGGTCATGTCGTCAAACTGCTCGGCATCCAGGACAAAGCTGTCCACCGCGTCCTTGACGTTTTGCAGGATCGTCTTCGGCGCGGCGGCGGGGTCGAGGTTCAAAGCGTCAAGCATGCGCTCGGTGCCGAACATCTCATTTTGCGCGTTCGTCGCCTCGGGCACGCCGTCGGTGTACACAAAGAGCCTGGAGCCGGGTGTGAGCGTCAGCTCGTATTCCTTATACCGCACACCCTCCATGCCGCCGATGACAAAGCCGTGTCTGTCCTTCACAAGCGCAAACTTATCGCCCGCGGGCATCAGGACGGGGTACTCATGCCCGGCGTTCGCCGCCGTGACCTTGCCGGTGGCGGTATCGAGCACGCCGAACCAGACGGTGACAAACATCTCCTCACGGTTGTTGGCGCAGAGCTGGCGGTTTACCTCCTGCAGCACCTGAGCGGGACTGCGGAGCGTCATGGCGAGGTTTTGCACCAGGATCTTTGAGATCATCATAAACAGCGCCGCCGGGACGCCCTTGCCCGACACGTCCGCCATCACAAGGCCGAGGTGCGTGTCGTCGATGAGGAAGAAGTCGTAGAAGTCGCCGCCCACCTCCTTGGCGGGGTCCATGCTGGCGTAGATGTCAAACTCGGGCCGCTCGGGGAAGGGCGGGAAGATGTTCGGCAGCATGTCCGCCTGGATGCGGGAGGCAAGGGCCAGCTCCGTGCCGATGCGCTTTTTCTCGGCGGTGATGGTGATGATCTCGTCGATGTAGTCCTGGGTCCGCTTCGTCAGGGCGTTGAAGGACTCCGCCAGGATCTCGATCTCGTCGCCCGTGCGGTAGCTGTTGTCCAGAATAAAAATGCCGTCGCCGTTTTTCTGGGCGTTGATGTGGCGGGTGAGCTGATTGAGGGGCTTGACGATATGCCAGCCCGTCGTCTGGGCTGCGATGAGCGCGATCAGAACAATGATGACGATAACAACGTTGACGGTGCGCGCGGACTTTTTTGCGCCTTCCCGATAGGCGGCGCTGGCATTGCTGTTGATTTCATCATATTTTGCCAGCATGGAAGCGGTCGGGCGCTGGGTGATGCCCTTGTCCACGACGGAGATGACCGTCCAGCCCACAGAGGGCATGGGCGCGCCGGAGAGATAGCATTCCCGGCCCTCGATCTCGATCTCGATGACGCCGGTGCTCTCGGTGAGCGCCTGGGTGATGAAGGCCGCGAGCTTCGCGTTGTCGCTCTGGCGCAGGTCCCGGGCACGGCTCGAGAGTTCGGGCTTGAAGACGCCCTCGGTTTTGGGGGAGAAGAGCACCTGCCCGCTTTCGTCCACCACGCACAGGAAGCCGCCCTCGGTGGCGGTGTCGTTGACGTAGTTGCTGATGGAGGTCAGGAAGATGTCCGCACCCACGACCGCGACGAGCTCGCCGTCCCGGTAGACGGGCGCGGCGCAGACAATGCCCAGAATGCCGGTGAAGGTGTCCGCCTCGACGTTTGTAAAGATGAGCTTGCCCGCCTCGACAGCCTGCCTGTACCAGGGGCGCGTGCGGATCTCGGTGGCGTAAGCCACGCTGCCGTCGTCACGGATGTAGACATCGGCCCGGTCGTCCACAAACAGGATGCAGCCGTCGGTGGTCGCCACAAAGCAGGAGTTGAGCTTGTCACAGCTTTCAAACATGGCCAGCATGATCTCACTCATGTTCGCCGCGATCCCCAGGTCCCGGGAGGCGTTGGGATCCACGCCCCGCTCGTGCTGCATCTGTACGGAGGCCTTCCCGGCATTGGCAGGGTCCGGGTAGGCGAAGGCGTATGGGGTCAGGGTGTCGGCGCGCCCGAAATACTGCTCCGCCACCGTCTGGAGTATCGTCACGTTTCCCCGCACCTCGGAGAAGAGATCGTCGGCAATGTATGCCTGCAGGCCGGTGCTGCGCTTTAAAAAAGCGCTCATGACAGCCTCCATGGCAGACTCGGAGGTGTCCTTGATCGAAGCCTGCTGCTCGGCGCCTGTCCGCTGCACGATCGCCGACAGATGCTTTATATGGATGCCGAACACAACGGTATATGTGCCGATCAGCCCCACGATGAGAAACAGGATGAGGCTGAATATCTTGCTTTGCAGGCCACCTATTTTGATTCCGCGTATCGTTTTCATATGCATATCAAAGTCCGGGCCGGTCAGTCCGGCTATGGTTGTCTGTATCCGAAACAGTGTCCTCCCGGGCGGACGTTCCGATGCGCCGGGGGATTTTGTTCATATTAACATAACACCCGTTCATTATTCAAGCTATTTCTGCAAAGGATAAAAGACAAGCGTTTACATACCATGTAGGTATATGGTATACTGCTGTAAGAAAGTGAAAAGTGTAAAGTGAAAAGTGAAGATATGAGCAGATGATGGAAGCTGAAAGGAAGGGGAGACGCTTCGTGGAAAACGCAATGGAGCTCATTAGAGCGCGCCACAGTGTGCGCGGGTATCTGGACAAAAAAATACCGGAGGAGGTAAGGGAAAAGCTGGACGCCTTTGTGTCTCAGCTCAACGGACAGAGCGGCCTGCATATCCAGATCCTCTATGACGAGCCGGCCTGCTTCGGCTCCCGCATGGCAAAATACGGGCGCTTTGAAAACTGCGCCAATTATATCGCCATGGTGGGCAAGAAGGCGCCGGACCTTGAGGAGCGCTGCGGCTATTACGGGGAAAAGCTGGTTTTGAAGGCGCAGGAGCTGGGGCTGAACACCTGCTGGGCCGCGCTGACCCACGGCAAAAGCCTGGCGCAGCTCGCGGACGGCGAGACCGAGGTCATCCTCATCGCCCTCGGCTACGGCAAAACCCAGGGCGCAAACAGAAGGAGCAAGAAGCCCGCCGATGTCAGCAATGTCTCTGATACAAGCCCCGACTGGTTTAAGCGGGGGATCGAGGCGGCGCTGCTGGCTCCCACCGCGGTCAACCAGCAGAAGTTTCATTTTACCCTGAAGGACGGCCGCGTGTCGGCAAAGGCCGGGCTGATCGGCGGCTGCCTCAAAATCGATCTCGGCATCGTCAAATGCCACTTTGAGCTGGGCGCGGGCAGGGAAAACTTTGCCTGGGCATAGAAAAGCAATACAGCACCATGTGGAAAGCAGCACCCCGTATGTTGGGGGTGCTGCTCATTTTGCGCCCGGTTTTTCCTGTTTGGGTAGATTACAGACTATCTTTATGGTATACTTATAAAAAATCGGAAAGGCGGTAGGCACGGATGCCGGAAAAAACCTATATCGCGATCGACCTGAAAAGCTTCTATGCCTCCGTCGAGTGCCGGGAGCTGGGGAAGGACCCGCTGACAACCAATCTGTTCGTAGCGGACCAGAGCCGCACGGCGGGTAGACGAGGCCCGCGGCGTCCTGGAGATGCGCAGCGCGGCCGTGATCGCGTTCGACGATATTGTCAGCCTGAAATAAACAGTTTCCTGCGGGAAAAGGAGAACGAAAAATGAGTGAATTTTATGAACCGATGCTGTACCTGTCCACGCCCGACCATCCCAATACCATGGGCGTGCTGGCCGTTTTGAAGGAGACGGTGGACGGAGAACTCCTGCGGGATGCGGTGGAGGAGCTGCGCACGCGGTTTCCGTACTTTTACGTGAAAGCCGAATCGAAAGGAAATGACCTGGTTCCCGTGCCGAACGCGCTTCCCATGACCGTGCGGGACAGCTGGGCCCCGATCAGGCTGAACGCAGCGGAATCCAATTACCATCTCGCCGCATGGAAATACGAGGGAAAGCGCCTTGCGTTTGAGATCTCCCACTCGCTGACGGACGGCGCGGGGGTGCTCCCGTACTTGAAAAGCGCCCTGTTTCTATACCTGTCCCGCAAGACCGGGCAGAGCTTTGACCCCGCCGGATTCCGCCTGCCGGGAGATGACATTCCCGAGACCGAGACAGGAAACCCCTTTGCTGCCATGGATATTGACGGGGCCGAAGCGCCGCTGTACCAGAAGGAGACGGTCAAGGACTTCTATCGCTTGAACGACGGCGCGGGTTCTGATGCGCGCGTGACGTACATCAAACTGTCCGAAGCACAGCTCATGCAGTATTGCAGGGATTTTGACGGGAGCCCCAACGCCTTTTTGGCTGTGGTGCTTGCAAGAGCGGTGCGGCGCTATGACAGCGCAAGCGAAAAGACTGTCAGCGCTGCCATTGCGATCGACCACAAGGCGATGCTGGGAAACCGCGACAACTACCGCATGTTTGCCAATATCGTGGAGCTGGACTTCCCGAAAAGCAGGCCGCTTGACGACCTGATGAAAGCCTGCACCATGGCCCGCGGGCAGGTGATGCTGCAGGCGCAGCCGGAAAACTCGCTCTGGGCCATGAAGCAGAGAAAGCTGTTATATGCGAAACTTAAGCAGATGCCGCTGGAGATGAAGCTGGGCGTTATCGCAAAATCCGCGGGGAGCCCGCGGTGGAGCATGTCCATCTCCTATGCAAACAGCAGATCCTTCGGCCCGCTGGATCCGTATATAGAGGAGCTGTATATGCTGGCAGAGCTGGGCGTTTCGGATATCATGTGTGAGATCGCCTGCCTCAACCACAGCTTCTTCCTGGCAGTCGGCCAGAACTTCTCTTCCGATCAGTTCGTGGGTGCGTTCCTTGACGAGCTTGCGTCCGTCGGCATCGACTTTGAGGTAATGGGAAGAGAGCCCCTGCGTCTGTGCGGGCTCGAGGCATACAGCGCAATGAGCGGGGAGGACGACGGGCAGCGGGGCTGAGAAGTTCATATATTACTTTGTTTGAATCAAACGTGCAGGATCCGCTTTGCCTTTTCCGCAAGTGCCTCCGGCGTGAGCCCATAGAAGCTGAGCACATCGGATGCCTTGCCGCTTCTGCCGAAGCGGTCTTCCACGCCGTGGCGCAGCACGGGAACCGGGCAGCGCTCACCCAGAAGCTCTGCCACCGCGCCGCCGAGCCCGCCGATGACACTGTGCTCCTCCGCGGTCACAATATGCCCGGTCTCTTCCGCAGCCTTCACGATCAGCTCCTCGTCCAGGGGCTTGACAGTATGGATATTCAGCACTCTGGCGGAGATGCCCTCCTGCTCCAGAAGGACCGCCGCCTTGAGCGCAAGCTGTACGCAAAGGCCGGTGGCGACAAAGGTCATGTCACGGCCTTCGCGCATGGTGACGCCTTTGCCGAGGCGGAACTGATAATCGGGAAGCGTGTCCGTCACCGTTTCCACCGGGGCGCGCCCCAGGCGGAGATAGGCAGGCCCGACATGCTTTATCAGCGCCTCCGTGGCGAAACGCATTTCATGGGCGTCACAGGGGTTTACAACGGTCATGCCGGGGATCACGCGCATGAGCGCCAGATCCTCGATGGACTGATGGGTCGCGCCGTCTTCTCCGACGGAGATGCCTCCGTGGGACCCGACAACGGTCACGTTCAGCCGGGGATAGGCGATGGAATTTCGCACCTGCTCAAAGGCTCTGCCGGCGGCAAAGATGGCAAAGGTATTGGCAAAGGGCTTGAGCCCCGCGGTCGACATCCCCGCGGCAATGCCCATCATGTTTGCTTCCGCGATCCCGCAGTTGAAAAAGCGCTCCGGATACAAAGCGGCAAAGCTTTTGGTCATGGTGGCCGTGGACAGATCCGCGTCCAGGACCATCAGCTCCGGATATTTTTCCGCCAGCTCCGTAAGCGCCTTGCCGTAGGCGGAACGTGTCGCCTCCATATTGCTCATGCTTCCGCCTCCAATCCTGCCAGATGTGCCCGCAGCTCGCTGACCGCGAGTTCATATTGGGCGTCGTTCGGCGCCTTTCCGTGCCAGGCTGCGTTCTTCTCCATATAGCTGACCCCGCGCCCCTTGACGGATTTCATCAGGATGACGCTGGGCTTCCCCTTGCAGCTGCGGGCCTCGGCAAGAGCCGAAAGCAGCTCTTCAAAATCGTGCCCGTCGGCATGGATGACGTTCCAGTGAAAGGCCGCGAACTTCTGATCCAGGGGACTCGTGGGCATGACATCGGAAGTCTTGCCGTCGATCTGCAGACCGTTGACATCCACCATGGCGCAGAAATTGTCCAGCTTCCATTTCGCCGCCGCCATGATGGCCTCCCAGACCTGCCCTTCCTCCATTTCCCCGTCGCCGAGGATGCAGTAGGTCCGGTAGGTCATTTGTTTTGCCTGTGCCGCCAGGGCCATTCCCACGGCGGTGCTGATCCCCTGACCGAGAGAACCGGTGGACATGTCGATGCCGGGGATATGCACCATATCCGGGTGACCGGAAAGGTGAGCGCGTATGCTTCGCAGAAGCTTCAGATCGGACTCGGGGAAGTAGCCGCGCAGGGCGAGGATCGAGTAAAGTGCGGGAGCACAGTGGCCCTTGCTCAGCACGAAACGGTCGCGGTCGGGCTTGTCGGGATTCTTCGGATCAATACGCATCTCGCTGAAATACAGAGCCGTCAACGCGTCGACGCAGGACAGCGAGCCGCCGGGGTGGCCGGATTTTGCGGTATAAATGGCATCAAAGAGCAGGAGCCTTGCTTTGGTAGCAATGATTTCCAGTTCTCGTTCGGTCATCGTGTTCACCTCATTGATTTTGCCCGCGCATCAGAGCACCTCGGTTGCGCAGCGCTCCATCGGCAGTGCCTTTTTGTAGCGGGACAGGAAGATCGAGAAGCCCGCGATATCCGAGGCCTCCGCCATGAGCGTTGTGGAGGCAGCGTCGGCAAAGACCTTGCTGTCCAGATAGTCCTCCAGGGTCTCGCCCTCCTCCTTCCAGAGCATATAGGCCGCGAGCAGCGCCATGCCGTAGGGGCCGCCCTCGCCCGCCGTCTCCATCACCGACACCGGCGCGCCCACCGCCGCCGACAGCATGCGCTGTCCGACCCCGGGGGTCTTGAAGAAGCCGCCGTGGCCGCAGAGCTTTTCGATCTCGACCTTCTCGGTCTGGGTCAGGATATCGAGCCCGATCTTGAGCGTCGCCAGCGCGGAGAGCAAATGCGCGCGCATGAAGTTTGCCAGGGTGAATTTCGCGTTGGGCATGCGGGCAAAGACGGGCCGCCCCTTGTCGAGCGCGGTCACGCCCTCGCCGGAGAAATAGTTGAAGCTGAGCAGCCCGCCGCAGTCGGCGTCGCCCTCCAGGGCCTTGTTGAAAAGCCTGACAAAGAGCTCGGGCCTGTCGACAGAGACGCCCAGCATCTCGGCATACTCGGCCAGGAGATTGATCCAGGCGTTGATGTCGGAGGTGCAGTTGCTGCAGTGCACCATCGCCACGGGAAGGCCGGTGGGGGTGGTGACCATGTCGATCTCCCGGTGCACGCCGAGAGGCTTGTCGGTGACGATCATCGCAAAGTCCGAGGTGCCGGCGCTGACGTTGCCGGTGCGCACGCGCACCGCGTTTGTCGCCGCCATGCCGGTACCGGCGTCGCCCTCGCAGGGGGCAAGCGGGATGCCGGGTTTGAGCGTCCCGCTGGGGTCGAGGAAGGCCGCGCCCATGGCGGTGAGGGTCCCGCCGCATTCTCCGGCGACAAGGACCTTCGGCAGAATGGCGCGCAGGTCCACCCCCGTCAGGGCCTTGAACTTTTGGATCATGCCCTCGTCGTAGTCCGGTTTTTCGCTGTCTATGGGGAACATGCCGGAGGCCTCACCGATGCCCATGACCTTCTCCCCGGTGAGACGCCAGTGGATATAGCCCGCAAGGGTGGTGAGGAAGGCGATGTCCTTCACGTGCTCCTCGCCGTTCAGGATCGCCTGGTACAGGTGGGCGATGCTCCAGCGCTGGGGGATATTGAAGCCGAAGAGCTCTGTCAGCTCCGCGGCCGCCTCGCCGGTGATGGTGTTGCGCCAGGTGCGAAACTCCGCCAGCTGCCTGCCATCCTTGTCAAAGGGCAGATAGCCGTGCATCATGGCGGAAACGCCGATGGCGCCCACGGTGGTAAGCTCGGTGCCGAACCTGGCTTTGACATCCGCCTTGAGACCTGCAAAGCATGCCTGAATGCCGGTATGCACCGCGTCCATGGAGTAGGTCCAGACACCGTTTACGAACTGGTTTTCCCACTCGTAATCCCCCTGGGCGATAGGGACGTGCTTTTCATCGATCAATACGGCCTTGATGCGGGTCGAGCCCAGCTCAATGCCGAGTACGGTCTTTTCCAGATTCATCATTTTAATTTCCACACCAGGTCCTTTATCAGCAATTCCTCTTCCAACTTCTCGGGCGTCGTGTCCGCGCCGATGTGGACATACTCGATATCCATCATCCGGGCCCAGTCGCGCATCTGTTCGGCGGTCACATCGTAGGAGAGCACCGTATGGTGCGCGCCGCCGGCGGTGATCCAGCACTCCACGCCGGTGGTAAGATCCGGCAGCGCCCGCCACATGACGCGTGCAACCGGCAGATTCGGCATGGGCATGATGGGTTTGACGGCTTCGATGTCCTGCACGATCAGGCGCAGCCTCCCGCCCATGTCGATGAGCGACACGACGATGCCCTTGCCTGCCTTGCCCTCGAATACCAGGCGGGCGGGGTCCTTCTCGTTCATGCCGATGCCCAGATGGTGGGTTTCGATGCGGGGCGTGTCGGAGGCGAGCGACGGGCAGACCTCCAGCATGTGCGCGCCGAGGGAGTATTCCTGCCCCTCGACGAGGTGATAGGTATAATCCTCCATAAAGCCGGAGGCGCCGTTGCCGCCCTCGCCCATGGCCTTGAGGATCGCGGTCATGGCGCTGACCTTCCAGTCGCCCTCGCCGCCGTAGCCGTAGCCCTGGGCCATCAGGTGCTGGGAGTCCTGGAAGGTGTTGGAGAAGGCGCGGCAGCCCTCGCGGTCCATCATCCTTTTGATGGCGATTTCCTCCCGGGCCTGGTAGCGAATGGCGGCGGTATTGTCGGTATTGAGATCATAGCTTTTGAGGTACTCGTTATACAGCGCGTCGATCTCGGCGTCCGTGACGGCGTTCATCTCTTTGACCAGATCGCCCACGGCCCAGGTGTTCACCTGCCAGCCGAGCTTCGCCTGCACCTCCACCTTGTCGCCCTCGGTGACGGCCACCTCGCGCATATTGTCGCCGAAGCGCATGACCTTCATCTCCTTCGAGACGGCCACGCCCACGGCGGCCTTCATCCAATCGCCGAGGCGCCTGTGTACCTTCTCATCCTGCCAGTACCCGGCGATGACCTTGCGCGGCATGCGCAGGCGCGCCGCGATGAAGCCGTGCTCCCGGTCCCCGTGGGCGGCCTGGTTGAGATTCATGAAGTCCATGTCGATCTCATCGTTGGGGATCTCTTTGTTGTACTGGGTGGCCAGATGGCAGTAGGGCTTTTGCAGGGAGGCAAGGCCGTTGATCCACATTTTGCTCGGGCTGAAGGTGTGGCACCAGGTGACGATGCCGGCGCATTCATCGCGGTAGTTGGCCTCTTTGACCACATCGCTGATTTCCTTATTGGTCTTGGCGGTCACTTTATAGACCAGCGGATAAGGCAGCGCCTTGGACAGCTCCGCCGCCATCTCCTGGGCGCGCTGCTCGACCGTTTTCAAAACCTCCGGTCCGTACAGGAACTGACTGCCTACCACAAACCAGAATTCATATTTTTTCATAATAGCCTCTCCTCACTTTTTGCCTCTATTTTTCCGCATCAGCACCACGCTCTGCAGCAGGATGAAGAAGCACAGCATGGCGCCGGTGGTAATGCTCTGCCACCAGGGGTCCCGCAGACCGGAGGTCGTGACGATGGACTTGATGGTGCTGAGCGTGAGCACACCGAAGAAGGTGCCGATCACGTTGCCGACACCGCCCGTCAGCAGCGTACCGCCGATGATGGAGGACGCGATGGCGTTCATCTCCGCCGCCGTGGCGTTCGTCGCGTTGCCGGCGCCGGTGTGCATCATGAACACAAAGCCCGCGATGCCGCTGAGAAGTCCGCACAGCAGGTGGGCCATAAAACGGGAATGCCGCACATTGATGCCCAGCATCAGCGCGCTCTGACGATTCCCTCCCACGGCATAGAAGCTGCGGCCGAGCCGGGTTTTGCGCAGCAGCAGATATACCAGCACCACCAGCACCAGCGCGATCACGACGCCGATCTCCATGCGCGCCGGAATGATCACGCCCTTTTTGTTGGGCGAGCCCAGCCACGGTATCTCAATCCGTTTCTGCAGGATATCCATCAGACTCTGCGGGCCTTTCTGCGGGTCCACACTGATGATCGTGATCATGCCGCGGGCAAAAAACATGCCTGCAAGCGTGATAATGAACGGCTGTATCTCAAGGTGCGCGATCAGGTAGCCCTGTACAAACCCGAAGGCCAGACCGATCAGCAGCGACATGAGCAGCGCAAACACGATACGAAAGCTCTCGGACAGCCCCCATGCGGCGATGATGCCGTCAAAGAGATGCAGGTTCCCGTTGAGGATCATAACTCCCACCATGGCGACCAGCGCCGTCACACCGCCGACGGAAATGTCGATGCTGCCGGTGATCATGACGATGGTAAGGCCGCAGGAGATGATGATGAGGTAAGCGTTGTCGTTGAGCATGTCAAAGAGCATCTGCGGCTTCTTGAAGCCGCCGCCCCAGATCAGGATCGCCAGCACGTACATGCCCACAAAAATGCAGATGGTGATGGTCATCAGCAGCTGTGTATCCGTGATCGGCTCTCTGCGGCGAAGCTTTCCCTTCTCTTCCATGCCTTATGCAGCCCCCTTTCCGGCACCGGCCCTGCGCGATGCGCGAAGGCGCGTTCCCAAACGGCCGGCGGCCTCCTTCACGACCGGCGACCCCATGACCACCAGCAGCACGATGACAACAGCCTTATAGGCTTTGACGTCGGTGGAGGGAACCTTCATGGCATAGAGGGTGATGGTCAGGGCCTGGATCGCGTACGCCCCAAGCACCGAGCCGATCATCTTGAATTTGCCTCCGCCGAGATTGTTACCGCCGATCGCCACGGCGAGGATGGCGTCCATCTCAATGTTGATAAGCAGAGTCTCGTGGTTGATGAGTCCCAGACGGCTCACCCCGATCATGCCCGCCACCGCGCAGCAGGCCCCGAGAATGACGAAGGACAGGAGCTTGATGCCGACGGAATTGATGCCGTTGAGTCTGGCCGCGCTCTGGTTGATGCCGACCGACTGGATGTACAGGCTGAGGGTCGTAAAGCGGAAAAGCAGTGCGAAAAGGATCCCCATCAGGATGACGATCAGGATCGGCGTCGGGATCGGGATGCCGGGGATAAAGCTGCCGATGGCGTTGATGATGGGGCTGGAAACGGTCGGCGTCGCGCCGCCGTTGATCCAGTAGGCGATGCTGCGCCCGCAGGTGAAGAGGATCAGCGTGGCGATCATCGGCTGGATATTAAACAGCGCGACAAGACTGCCGTTGAAGGCGCCGAAGGCCATTGCCACCGCGCAGCAGAGCAAAAACGCCCCCAGCACCACCGGCGCGCTGATGCTGCCGCCGCTCTTGAGTACTTTGACGAAGACACTCCCCGCAATGGCTGCCAGCGCGCCGACGGAGATGTCCTGCCCGCCGGAGGCCGCGGTCACAAGCGTCATGCCCATGGAGAGGATGACCAGCTCCGAGGCCCCGTTGAGAATGGATATCAGGTTTCCCTGCAGCACAGGGTCGCCGTTGTTGTTGGTGGTCAGGCCCACGGAAAAGAAGCCGGGATCGCGGATAAGGTTGAAAACCACCAGCAGCAATATGGCGATCAGCGGGACCAAAAGCTGCGAATTTTTGAGATAAGCGGCCGCTTTGCTTTTCCGTTTATTCATTGTCACCGCCTCCTCCCGCGATGGTATGCATGACATGACTTTGGGTCAGCTCGTCCCCCGTGAGCTGCCCGACGATGTTCCGGTCCCGCATGACGATGAGCCGCGAGCAGGTGCGCAGCATCTCCTCGATCTCGGAGGAGATGAAGGTGACGCTCATTCCCTCCTCCGCAAGCTTCAGGACAAGCCGCTGTATCTCGGTCTTCGTGCCGACGTCGATGCCGCGGGTCGGCTCGTCGAGGATCAGATATTTCGGATGTGTGAGCAGCCAGCGGGCCAGGATCACCTTCTGCTGGTTGCCGCCGGAGAGAGAGCCGATCGGCGTATCCGACGAAGCGGTCTTGATGCCGAGCGCCTCTATATACTCATCGGCAAATTCCTCGGCCTTCGCGCGGGAGATCGGATGGCCCATGCCCCGCAGCACCTGCAGGGCCAGGATGATATTGTCCCGCACCGAGAGCTCCGCGATGATCCCGTCGCGCTTGCGGTCCTCCGGGAGATAGGCGATGCCGTTTTTCATGGCGTCCAGTGGCTTTGCGACACGGATCTTTTTCCCGTCCATCGTCACCTCGCCGCCGGTAACGGGGTCAGCCCCGAAGATGGCGCGGACGCTTTCACTCCGGCCGGAGCCGAGCAGCCCCGTAAAGCCGTTGACCTCCCCCTTGCCGATATAGAAATCGAAGGGGCGGCTTTCCGTGCTGGAAAGCTGTTTCGCCTCATAGCGCACTTCCCGCCGGGCGGAAGCGGCGCCGCTTTCCTTTTTGATCACCGACAGGTTCTGCAGCTCCCTGCCGATCATCATGGCGACGAGCTGCACCTGCGGGAGCTTATCCACTTCAAATTCTCCGACCAGGTTCCCGTTGCGCAGGACAGTGATGCGGTCGCTGACCTCATAGACCTGCTCCAGAAAATGGGTAACGAATATGATCCCGACGCCGCGCGCCTTCAGATCACGCATCAGGCGAAACAGCATCGCCACTTCCTTGTCGTCCAGAGAGGAGGTCGGCTCATCCAGGATCAGGACCTTGCAGTCGGTATCCACCGCGCGGGCGATGGCCACCATCTGCTGCACCGCGAGGGAGCAGCTCGAGAGCTGCTGCCGGGGTCTTGCCGGAATGCCCAGAGAATCGAGCAGCTCGCCCGCCCGCTTCTCCATCGCCTTCCAGTTCACCGTTTTGCCCTCGGTGCGCCCGATGAACATGTTCTCCGCCACGGTGAGGTTCGGGCAGAGGCTGATTTCCTGATAGACGGTGCTGATGCCGTAGCTCTGCGCTTCCTGCGGCGAGCGGATGCTGATCGCCTCCTCAATGCCGTCCACGTGTATCTCCCCCGCGTCCTTGGGGTATACCCCAGTCAGCACCTTGATCAGCGTCGATTTCCCGGCGCCGTTTTCCCCCATGAGGGCGTGGATCTCCCCCTTGCGCAGGGTGAAATCAACGCGGTCGAGCGCCATGACACCCGGGAAGCGTTTGCATATTCCACGCATGGTCAAAACAATTCCATCTTTCATCCGCTCATCTCCTTACTGCCGGTCAGCGTTTCGCACATGACCGAAAACGCGGTGTGGACCGCGGATTTCTCCACTCCCACACCGCGCTGTTTGGTTCTTTATCCTGCTTCCTGCCGTCGCGTCAGCCGACGGTGACATCCTCGCCGAGACCGTAGGTGAGGATATCCTCCTCGGTGATCTCGCGGGCGTCAAAGCCTTTCTCAACAGAGATGATCTGCTTGTTCTCGTTCAGACCTTCGATCGTGCCGCCGGCCTGGAGGACCTGGATCATGTCGCTGATGACCTTGGCCTGGAAGGGGCTGCACTGGCCGTCATAGTTCCAGTTGCCGGCCTGGAGCTCGCGCAGGGCCCACTTGTTGCAGTCAAAGCCCATCACGATGACATCCTTGTCCACGCCGTGGGTGATGCCGGCCCTGCTGCACGACCTTCTTCATCGTGCCTTTGTCAAACTGCTCGTCCAGCGCGCCGGTACGGCCCAGCTGGGCGTCGCTGCCCATCGCGCCCTGGATGTGGATGACGTTGTACTCGTTAAGCTTCTGATCCAGCAGCCAGCCGACAGCGGTCTCGCCTTCCTTGGCCATGTCGGAGACGACAGCCGCCTCAAAGAGGGCCGGATCGCAGTCGATCATGCGGTCGAACAGGAACACACCGATACCGGCTTCCTGCGCGTCTTTCAGGACGGCGTCCCAGCCGGTGGTCTCGGCGGCGGAGATCAGCAGGTAATCCACACCGTCGGTGATGAACTGACGGGCGGCGCTGAGCTGCTCATCGTTCTTGATGCTGTAGAAGAAGCTGGCGTCGTAGCCGTTTTCTTTGGTGAAGACGTTGATGAAGTCGTTGACGTTGGCTTCACGGTAGCCGGACTCGGACGGCGGGTTGTTGACAACGCCGACCTTGATCAGATCGTCCGCGAAAGCCGCGGGCATCAGGGACAGGCACAACACGATGACAAGTGCAACAGCAATCAGTTTTTTCATGATGTTCCCTCACTTTTTTAATATTTGGACCGTTGTTGTCCTTGTCCCTATAAAAGCACGAAAGCAGCTCTTCGTCAAGCGCTCCGACGCCCTGTGCGGCGAAATCGTGTAAGTGAATAAATACAACTTTTCGGCTGATGTTTGAAATAACAGACAACTTTGAAAAAATGTATGTATTCCTTTGCCCGGACACTTTCCTACGTCGGAAATTCTACGATCGAGGCCGGGATTCCCCCTGAACGGCGATCCGGAAAATAGCCAAAAGAGAGGGTCATCGTTTGTTTTTTTACGGGAGAGAGAAAAAAGTGGATTGATATTTGAACCTTTTCACCTGCAGCAATCGCAGGAAAAAGGTGTTTTTTTATAAGGAATCGCATTGCCCTTGGGCGCACATCTGCTATAATGGCTATGATCATAAACCCGATGAAAGACAGAACAACGGAAGGGCGGTTGACATCATGGCAGCCAAATATGTACGCCTTGCGGACGAGCTCAGACAGCTGTGCTTCTCCCTGCGGCAGCAGGGGCAGACCAGACTCCCGGGGGAGCAGACGCTGTGCGGCGACTATCACTGCAGCCGCGAGACGGTGCGGCACGCGCTGGAGCTTCTGGAAGAGGAGGGCCTGATCATCCGGATGCACGGCAGCGGCACCTATCTCTCCGGCGGTCCTGCCCGCGGCAGACGCATTGCCGTCGTGGCAAGCTCTCTCGATACCTATCTCTATCCCCAGCTTTTCCGGGATCTGGAGCGGGTCTTTTCCGCCCAGGGCTTTTCCGTGGAGGCCTATGCCTCCGGCAACCGGGTCATGGAGGAGCGCGCCGTGCTGGAGCGGCTTTTGTCCGATCCGCCCGCGGGCATTGTTCTTGAGGGCGCGAAGACCGCGCTTCCCAGCCCGAATCTGGACCTGCTGGCCCGGATCGAAGCACTGCGTGTCCCGCTTGTCTTTCTGCACGCAGGTTTTTCTGTGCCGGAAGCCGCGCCCTGCGTTCAGGATGACAACGCGGGCGGAGCGGAGCTCTTGACCCGCTACCTGCTGGGCCGGGGCCACCGGGAGATCGCCGCCGTTTTCAAAAGCGACGACCGGCAGGGGCATGAGCGCTACGAAGGCTTTCTCTCCACGCTCCTGAAGGCGGGCTGTACCGTAAAGGAAGAGCGCATTTTCTGGTTCGATACCGTACAGCGGGAAGCCCTGATCGCCGGGCGGGATGAGTGGATGTACGCCTTTATACGGCGGCGGCTGCCCGGCTGCACCGCTGTGCTGTGTTACAACGACGAGATCGCCTACCCCCTGATCCACTGCCTGCGCGCGGAAGGTCTGCGTGTGCCGGAGGATATCGCGGTGGTGAGCTTTGACAACAGCCATTACTGCACAAGCGGGCCCGTGTCCATTACTTCCCTGGCCCACGAGCGCCATCAGATGGGGAGCGCCGCCGCCGGGGTCCTCCTGGATCTCATCCGCGGGCGCAGTGCGCGCAGCGTGCGGCTCCCCTGGAGCATCCGGGAGCGGGCAAGCGGCTGATTCATCAATATTCTCTATCCCGGATCACATCGTCCGTCAGCATGTCCCTGTCGAAGGCAAGCTCGTCCACGAAGGTAAGCTTTGCGGGTGTGCTGCCGTTTTCCAGCTGCTCCAGGAGGGCCGCGACCCGCGGACCATGGAGCGGATTGCACTCTACGCACAGGCTGATCTTTCCGTCACGGCAGAGCTCCAGCGCCCTGTGCACCGCGTCAAAGGAGAGGACCATGATCTCCCCCTCGCCGCCGCAGGGGATGCCTGCCTCCTCCAGCGCCCGTATGGCCCCAAAGGTCATGTTGTCGTTCTCGCTGTAGATCACATCGATCTCCTGCCCGGTCTGCAGGAAGTCGCGCATCAGCTCATAGCTCTTTGCCTCCGTGTACTCCCCGGGGAGCTGCGCGACGATTTCCCAGTTTGGATGGGCCTCCAGCGCCTCCGTAAGCGCCCGGGTTCGCAGGAGCTGCGCTGTTGCGCCGTAGGTTCCCTGGATATGCAGGATGCGAAGCGGCTCCTGCCCACGCCCCTGTGCCTGAAGCTGCTCCTCCAGCCAGCGTACCGCCCTGCGGCCCTCCGCAAGGAAGTCCGACCCGACCCAGCTCGTATACAGACTGTCGTCCGAGACGGAGATGCGGCGGTCCACGATGATGACAGGGATACCGCTGCCCTTTGCCTCCTGCAGCACGTCGTCCCAGCCGGACTCGGTGATGGGGGCCAGTACGATGTAATCCACATCCTGCTGGATAAAATTGCGGATCGCCAGCAGCTGGTTTTCCTGGCGCTGCTTGGCATTGTCGAACAGCAGCTCATATCCGTTGGCTTCACTCAGCGCAGCCAGCATCGAAGCGGTATTGGCGATACGCCAGTCCGACTCCGAACCGACCTGGGAAAAACCGACGCGGATCAGATGCTCCTCCGTCGGCCCCGGAGCGCCGCAGCCTGTCAGCAGCAGCACGGCAAGCAGCAGGCAGAGCAGTGCTTTTTTCATAGTTCTTCCTCCCTGTGCGCTGGAAAGCGGATGGTGACGACCGTCCCGATCCCTTCCTCACTGTCGATCTGAAAGTCCAGCGCCTCACCGTACATCAGCTTCAGGCGCTTGAAGGATGCCTGCAGGCCGAAGCCCTGCCCCTCGTCCGATTCCAGCGATTTGCGCAGCTGGCAGAGCCTTTCCGCCGGCATGCCGCTGCCCGTGTCGCGCACCGTCACCTCGGCCCGGTCGCCCGCCGGACGGCTGCTGATGGTGATGACACCGCCGCCGCGCTTGGCCTTGATCCCGTGATAGAGCGCGTTTTCCGCCAGCGGCTGCAGCGTCAGCTTGGGGATGCGGCACTCGTCCAGGCGGGGATCCATGTCGATCTCAAAGCGGAGGATATCCGAATAGCGCACCTGCTGGATCTCCAGATAGCTGCGGACATGAAGCGCCTCCTCGCGCAGGCTGACGATGTCCTTTCCGTTGGAGAGAAAGGACCGGAAGTAGGTGGAGAGGCTCGAGACCATCTCTACCGCTTCTTCGTTCTTCCCGGTCTCCACAAGCCACACGATCGCGTCGAGCGTATTATAGAGAAAATGCGGGTTGATCTGCGCCTGCACCAGGGCAAGCTCCATGCGGCGCAGGCGGTCCTGCTCCTGCCGGTTCAGCGCCATCTGCTCGTTGAGGCGGGCGGCCATCTCCTCCACACCCTCGCCGAGGGCGCGCAGCTTGCTGTCCTCCGCCTCTACCGGCGCCCGGACGGAGAGATCTCCCCGCCCGATCTCCAGCACACGCCCGTACAGATCGTCGATGGGCTGCGTGATGCTGCGGGTAATGCGGAAGCTCCGGCGCAGAGAAACGACAATGACCACCAGCATGATCCCCACCGAGAGGATCAGTCCCGCCGCGAGCCACACATTCTGCGTATGCCGCAGCGCCGCGAGCTCTCCGGCCTCATGGTACAGATACGTGTACATGTATTCCTCGATCAGCTGGGTGATCACATAAATGTTGGTCTCCAGCTGGTGGATCCTGAGGTCATAGCCCTCGGTGGCCCGGATATCGGCGATACAGTCCTTCAGGTTGACGCACAGGTTCAGAACGCTGCTTGCGGCCCGGCGGCTGTCCCGGTTCCGGGTATCCGCCAGGAGCTTGGCGGCGAGCGCCTCGGCGGTGTTTACCTCGTCGTCCGGTGTCTCGTCGCTGCTGCCGCTGACGAAGTAATACATTTTCAGATCCACTTCGTTCTTGAAGTTCTGGTTGAAGCGGGAGGCTGTGGAGATGTTCCGGCTGATCTGGGCATAGCGCAGGCTGTAGAGCAAAAAAACCAGCAGAATAAATACCGCCAGCACGCAAAGCGGGATCGCCAGGCTCCATATCAGCTTCCGGATGCGGCTGCTGATGGAGGCCGGGTCCCGGGGCACACGCGTTCTTTTCATTTCTCCGCCTCTCCCGCACGATACTCCCGCGGCGTGCAGCCCTGCGTCTTTTTGAATACAAAGCTGAAATAGCGGGGATCACGGTAGCCGACCTCCGCCGCCACTTCGCCGCTGCGCTTCCCGCTCTGGCGCAGCAGCTGTCTTGCGCGGGCCATGCGCTTCTGGGTCAGATACTCCACAAACGAAAGGCCCATCTTCTGACTGAATACGGCGCTGAGATAATTGGTGCTGACATTGATGGCGCGCGCCACCGTGTTCAGGGAGATGTTCTCCTCCGTGTAGTGGAGGCCGATGTATTCGATGGCGCTGTCTACGATCCCGCCGCCTTGCCGGATGGTCTCCTCGTCCCGCATGGCGATCGCGCAGCGCAGGACCTGTGTAAAATAGGAGCGCAGCTTGAGCGGCGCATCCAGCTGCGGCTGCGGTAGGCGCTTTGCGAGCTCCTCCCGTTCAAGCCCCAGCTTTTCGGCTGCGGCCAGCGCGTTGATGCGCGCGCTGAGCAGCAGATAATGCCGGAACATCAGGGACTCGCAGGCCTCCCCCAGACCGTCGAAAAACTCATTGGTAAAATCTTCGATCTCCGTGTCAAGACCGTTTTGAATAAAGCGCTGGATCAGGGTGGGGTCCAGACGTCCCTGATCGGCCGCGCTGTAGGCGCTGAGCTTGCCGCTGCGCTCGGTCATCTCCGTTTTCAGAATATGGGTGTTCGGCATCAGATGCCGGTAAGCCAGGGCGTGGTTCGCCGCGGCGTAGCAGCGCGGCAGGCTGCTGAGGCGTTCCGTCGGCGTGCCGACCGCCACATACCAGTCCACCGCTGCCTCAACACCGGTGCAGCGCTGTTCGATAAGCTCCGCGCAGCGCCTTGTCATCGTCTCGATCTGCCCCCTGTTTCCCTTGAGCAGCACCGCGTAGCTCAGGGCGCTGCCGCGAAACACCAGGAAATCCGGATACTGCAGGAAATCCTGCAGCAGATTATCCTGCAGCGCCGCGCTCTGCTCGCTGTAGGCGGTTATGTTTTCCTTCGGCTGCAGGGTAAAGAGAACAATGTTGTAGGCCTCCGCGTCCAGCTCCAGTTCCAGGCGGTCCGCCTGCTCATAGATCTCGGGAACGGGAAGCTCACCGCCGACCAGCTTTTCAAAAAACACCCGCCTCGCGTAGTGCTCATACTCCTGCGACTCGCGGACAAAGCGGCGGCGGTAATCCTGCTGATCCCGCTCCTCCTCGATGCGCGCCTTCGTCTGCTCCAGAGCCTGGATCATGCTGGCCCTGGTGACGGGCTTGAGCAGGTATTGATCCACATGCAGCTCGATGGCCTGCTGCGCGTATGCGAAATCATCGTAACCGGAGAGAATGATGATCTTCGTGGCGGGCAGCTCCTTGCTGACAAGGCGGCTGAACGCCAGGCCGTCCATGAACGGCATCTTGATGTCCGTGATCAAAACGTCCGGCTTGATCTTTCGTACCAGCGGCAGCGCCATTTCCCCGTCGGAGGCTTCCCCGGCAAAGACAAAACCGTATTGCTCCCAGGGGATCATATCCCGCAGACCTTCCCGTACCAGGCGCTCGTCCTCCGTCAAAAAAACTTTAAGCATTTAGATGCCTCCCTGCCTTAGTCCGCATATCCATGAAAATGCCTGCCTCTGTCCGCGGGGCTTCCCGTCGCGGTGACTGCCTTCTGCTTCTTACTTTAAGATTACCGGCATCCCTTTGTCAAGACAGAAGGCAATACCGCAGAATTCGTCAAGAGAAGATGCAGAGACGGCAACACATTATATGGAGATTTCTCTTTCCAGCCAGGCTCGGTCCCGGAGCACGCGGTCAAGCGTCTGCATGAACGGGACAAGCTCCGCCGTGTCCAGCGCCCGATGGTCGAATGCGATCGTGATCGGGACGATCTCGGAGGCGCAGATATTGTTCTCATCATCCACCACGGCCCGTTTCTGCACCGCGCCGATTGCCAGCGCGCACAGCTGCGGCGGTATGATTTCCAGGATCGTGCAGCTCCCTTTCCATTGCTTATACAGGGATCCCATGTTCGACACCGTGATACTGCCCTGCCTGATGTTCTCCGGTGTAAGACGGTCGTCACTCCCCGCGCTTTTCCGCCTCTCGATCCGGACTCTCCCGGGGCCGAGCTTTGCGCCCAGCAGGCGCCCGACCGCTTTCGGGACATTCCCTTTCCGCAGTTCGGAGAAGGTGTCCTCCAGCCCGGTCCGGTACAGAACACGGTCCATGTAAGTGTTCTCGATCCTTGCCCGGTAGGCCGCGATCATCGCCTGTATCTCATGGACGGACTTATTCTCCATGTGCGGCAGATTGATCGTCGTCATCTTCCCGTCGCCGTACGTGATCGGGAGGGAGATGTCGATATGCTCCGGCGTCGTCACCTTTCCGCTCACAAGCCACGGGCTGAACTTGATATGTCCGTTCATCCTGGGGCAGGCCTTGATCCCCTCGATCAGGATTCTGAGGATCGCGGAATTGAAGCTGATCCTCTCGTCGGATGCCCGGCCGCGGTTATAGCTTCGCAGCGCCTCCATAAGCAACTCTGCGTCCGCGTCATAGACGATGCAGACATGCGGGACGGTTTTCCAGCCCTCCGAGGTCATATTGGCAATGATCTTACGGGAAATGTCAAAATATTCTGTCATGGGTCTCTTCCCTGCCTCATCAAAGCGTTTCAGGCTCTGCTGTCAATCCTTCCAAGCTCTCCGCAAAGCGCCGACAGGATGAGTATAACACAGAAACCGGATGGTGAAAACCATAAACGAACACGCAAAGACTGTTTGATAATGATGGTAGATCACCGACTTCCTTTATGGTATACTTATTGCAAATCGACAGGCCACAGGTCGAAGCGCAGGAGAAAGGAGAACACGTACATGAAGTCCATCGAAAGCTTCCCGAGGATCAGGCTGGGCATCCTGCCGACGCCGATCCATAAGCTCGAAAACATCAGCAGCCTCCTCGGCAGAAATATCTACATCAAACGCGACGATATGACCGGACTCGGGCTCGGCGGAAACAAGATCCGAAAGCTCGAATTCCTCCTGGCCGACGCGAAAGAGAAGGGCGCGGAGCTCGTCTTCACGACCGGCGGGGCGCAGTCCAACCACGCCATGCTGACCGCCGCGGCGGCGGGGAAGCTGGGGATGAAAGCGGTCCTTGTGCTCAAAAAGCGCGGCGTGACCGACTGTGTGGGCAATCAGCTTTTAGAGCGTCTGATGGGGACAGAGGTGCGCTTTGTCGACACCGATGATTACGCCGATATTTACGCGGAGATGGATCGCCTCGGCAAAGAGATGGGCAGACCGTATTACAAGATCCCCTGCGGCGGCTCGAACGCTCTCGGTGCGCTGGGCTATGTGGCATGTGCCGGGGAGATCGCGGAACAGGGGCTGCACTTCGACCACATCATCTGCGCGGAGGGCAGCGGCGGCACGATGGCGGGTCTCGCCCTCGGCGCCAAGCTGTTCCTGCCCGGGACAACAGTGCACGGCATGATGGTCGACACTGATCCCTTTGATCAGATCACACCCGCCCTCATGCGGGAAACGGCGGAGCTGCTGGAAATTTCGCCGGAGATCACACCGCAGGATTACCCGCTTCGGGATATGTGCGGCCCCGGCTACGCGATCGCCTCGGAGGCCGGGAACGCCGCCGTCTCGCTGATGGCGGCGCGTGAAGGGATCTTCCTCGATCCGGTTTACACCGGGAAGGCGTTTGCGGGCTTGCT
The DNA here is from genome assembly GCA_902799075.1 of Oscillospiraceae bacterium. Lineage (GTDB taxonomy): Bacteria > Bacillota > Clostridia > Oscillospirales > Oscillospiraceae > Limivicinus. Next base: position 25,847 of record CADBYZ010000056.1, read on the forward strand.
GGAGCTGGCAAAAGAGGATGCTTTTGCAGAGACGGACAACATCCTGTTTCTGCATTCTGGCGGCGCCGGCGGATTGTTTGCCATCAGGATGGACGCGGCGCCGCTTGGGGTTTGATGAGCCGAAGAGGGACAAATCGGGATTTGATGATGTTGCCCGAATCCGCCGCGAGGACGTTCTCGCATTCATGCAGTCATCGGAAAAGCTCCTGGTCCCCGCGCCTGTCCGCACGTCCGTGGGAAAATGGGGCAAGCCCCACACCGTGCGCCTCCTGCCGCCCGACGCAGCACCGGAGTCCACGCTGCGCGCGTACTATATCAACACGTTTGCCGATCTTCCCGATGTGCTGACCGTCCCTCAGATCAGCGCCGCCACCGGCTATAACGTCCGCACCGTGGGACAGTGGCTGCGCCGGGGACGGATGCGGTATCTCATGCTCGACCGTGCCTACCACGTCCCCAAGGCCTGGGTGATCGACTATCTCTGCTCTGATCTGCACAACGCCACCCACCGAAAGAGTCCCCAGCATGTGGCCGCTCTTTGGGCGGTATACGAGGGAGGCGTGACGGCATGAGCTTTATCGAAGAACTGTTTTACGGCAATCTGGATCCCCAGTTCCGCAGCTCGCATTTCACACGCCGGGTATCCCGCGATGTCGCGGCACTTGACAAGCTGGAGGGCGCGCTCACCGAAAGGCTTCAGGGCGAGGACAAGCGTCTGTTTCTGAAATTTGTGGACGCCTACGACGAGTTTTTGGGCAGCGCCGATCTGGAGAGCTTCACCTGCGGCTTCCGCCTCGGCGCCGCGTTCACCTACGATACCTTTGTCGAAAAAGAATAAGCGGAAGTTCTTGACTTCGCCGTTCGGCGCAGCTTATAATGAATCAAGCGATTCTGCGCCGAACGGCTTATTTTTTGTTTTGCGCTAATAGATTTGTGCGAACGGCGAAACGGAGGCTTTTTCATGATTACCGACGCGAAATCCTTTGGCGAGGCGCTGCGTAAGCGGCGCAAGGAGCTCGGCTGGAAAACGGCAAGAGCACTGCCGAGCTGGGCAAGGCGATCTTTCTCGCCAATCTGCTGGGGCTTGACTGCAGCCTGACGCCGAGGAGCTGAGCCTATGAAAGAACTGCTTGTCAGCATAGAGCGCGGCGGCGAAAGGATTCCTGTGGGCTTCATTCGCGGCGAGGGTTCCGCCGACGCCCGTTTTGCCTATTCCGACACCTGGCTGCGCGATCCCGCCTCGGCTCCGATCTCCCTGAGCCTTCCCTTGCAGGAAGCGTCCTTCACTTCAGCGCAGACGAAAGCCTATTTCGACGGCCTGCTGCCGGAGGGCTTTACCCGCAGCACCGTCGCCCAATGGATGCACGTGGACGATGGGGATTATCTCTCGATCCTCCACGGTCTGGGCCGGGAGTGCCTCGGCGCTCTTTGCATCACCAAGGAGGGTGAAGATCCGCAGGCCTCCTATGAGAAGATCACACGGGAACAGGTGCGGGAGCTTGCTGCCGAGGGTGCATCCAAATCCGCCGAGATCGTGACGAGCACGCATCTCTCCCTGACCGGCGCGTCCGGAAAGGTCGGTCTCTATTTCGACGCGCCTACCGGGGGCTGGTATCTCCCCCGCGGGACGACGCAATCGTGACCAATGAGCGGCTGTCACTTCTGACGGCGGCGCGCTGCGGCATTCCCGTGTCCGGGAGCTTCATCGTCAACACCGGCGGCGGGGCGGAGCATGAGGTTCTTTTCGCCACCGCGCGCTATGATCGCTTTTTCCCCGCTGCGCCGAAACGGATCAGCGGCCTGCCCTCTCCGCAGCGGCTGCATCAGGAGGACTTCGCCCAAGCGCTGGGGATTCCGGCAAGCATGAAATATGAGAAGGAGCCCCGCGGCTATCTGCGGGAGATGTTTGCCCTTCTGCGCAGGGCCTCCGGCAATCCGATCACCGATCAGCTTCGGCTCTGGGACCTGCTGGTATTCAACTGGCTGCTGGGCAACACCGACGCCCACGTGAAGAACTTCTCTCTGCTTTACAGCCCCGATCTTCGGCGCGTGCGTCTGGCCCAGGCCTACGATCTTGTCAGCACCGCCGCCTACCGGCAGAGCACGCGCGAGATGGCGTTTTATATCGGCGGTGCGCTCCTCCTCGACGACGTGACGGAGGATGCCTTCCGCCAGGCCGCGCGCGACGTT
>CADBYZ010000057.1:0-10701 GCA_902799075.1 Oscillospiraceae bacterium
GTGTATACGGCGCTGCGGGTGCGGAAGCTTGCAAAGCTGGTGGAGGGCTGAAAGTATGCAGATGGATTTTCACTACTACGCCACCTACTGCGCGGCCTTTCTCGCGGGCTACAGCCATGAGGACAGTCTCGACATCGCCTACAGCGCCCAGTTTGTCGACTGCTGCACCAGAACGCTCCTGTCCAAACTCAGGGCCCCCCTTTCCGCCGCTACGACCCAGCTCCAGCTGGAGCTGATGAACGCGCGCACCGACCTGCTGGGGCTCCAGGACATCACGCGCATCTGGTCCTCCTTTCACTTTCTGCCCGGCAATCTGTATGCCGAGGTAAACCACTCCAACCGCCTGTATAAAAACAAGTTCCGCCTCATCTGCACCCCCAACGGAGCCCTCGTGGCCGATACCGTGAAGCTCGCCAAGGGGGGCAGCCTCCAGGCGGCGGGCATCGCCATGCATGTCCTGGCCGACACCTGGGCCCACCGCTATTTTGCGGGCACGCCGTCGCTCGTCGTCAACAACACCAACAGCTATTTCTATGAGCTCATGCCCGACGGGACCGAGCGCGAGGTCAGCTTCCGCCACAGCCCCGGCGGCGCGGACGATCCGGAACGCGGGATCTACAACAACAGCATCTACCAGAGCAGCGAACGGAGCATCATGAACCTGGGCCACGGCCGGGCGGGCCACATGCCGGACTACAGCTACATACGCTACAAGTACCTGCCCGCGTGGGGCGGCTACCGGGAGATCATCAAGGACAATCCCCACGACTACATGTGCGCCTTCTGCCAGATGATCTATGCGATGAAGTACCTGCGCGGGATAAACCCGGACTTTGAAACGGGGCAGTATGACACCGAAGCCGTCGCCCCCTGGGAGGAAGAGATCCGCGCGATCATCGAAAAGCGGCAGACGGACGCCTGCGCCGACTGGAAGGCGCTGGGCGAAAAGCTCTCGGGCCGGGAGATCCCGCCCTTTGATCTTGACAGATACCAGGGCGAATACATGTCCCTTCCCGAGGATGAAAAGGACAGCTGCTTTCTCGGCCGCTTTTTCCTTGCCGCCATGGCGCAGAAGAGCATGGTCACCAATAAGATATTCAAATCCGGCAATCTCCTTGCGGGCTTCTCCGTGGACTACGCGGAGAAGGGCTTCCAGGGCATCCGGGACTTTGTCAAGCTGATCGAGGCCGCGGTAAAGGAGGGCCGGAACACATGACGAGTATACAGCGGATCGAAAAGATCCTGGCGGGGCTTTTGATGCTGGGCTGCTGCGCCGTGATGGTATACGAGCCGGATGTGGGCTTTTACGTGGTGGCCCTCATCCTGGCGCTGATGATGCTGATTTACGCCCTGCGCTGCATCATCTTTTATCTCACCATGGCCCGGCACATGGTGGGCGGCAAGTCACTCCTGTTTCGCGGGATCATTGTGCTGGATCTGGCGGTGTTCACCATCAGTATGGTGGACGACCCCAAGGTGTTTATCATCCTCTATCTGCTGGGTATCCACGCCTTTGCGGGGGTAACGGGCGTACTGCGCGCGCTGGAGGCCCGGCGCTACGGGTCCCCCTCCTGGCGGTGGACCATGGTGCTCGGCATCGGCAACTTCACGATCGCGGTGCTGGCGGTGGTGGCTGGTTTCTTCCTGCCCGACACGCGGGATCTGGTGTATCTCTACGCCGGGTGCCTGTTCTATTCCGCCTGCGTCCAGATCGCCTCCGCCTTCCGAAAGACGGCGATCGTCTATATTCAGTAGGTCAATTTTTTCAGAAAGTGCCAATTAGCGCAAATAATTGTGAAAAAACTTCAAAAAACCATTGCTTTTTTAAGCAAGCGTGTTATAATAGCCCCTGGTATCCGGGTTTCGGGTATCAGTTATGTGTAATAGGAGGAAACGAATATGGCGCCCAGAAAAGCTAGCGCAGAGAAGGCACCCGAGGCAGAAGCCAAGAAGGCTCCCGAGACCGCAGCCCCCGTGGCAGAAGCCAAGAAGCCCGCGGCTAAGAAGCCTGCGGCCAAGAAGCCCGCAGCCAAGAAGCCCGCGGCCAAGAAGGCTGTTGAAGTGATCGTACAGTCTCCGCTTGGCGGTGAGATCTCTTTTGCCGAGATCCTTGCCAAGGTTGGCGAAGCTGATAAGGTATACGTTCGTGTCGATCAGAACAAGGCGTACTGGGTACGCGGCGAAGAGACCGGCGACGTTGATCTCTGGTAAGCAATTGCCCGGCGTTTTGCGCCGGGTTTTTTATGCCAAAGGCGTCCACAGATTGTGGACGCCTTTGGCATTGTTATCCTCACATCAGCGGTATCGTCACGGTAAAGCAGATCTCGCCGCCTGCCCAGCTGCATTCGATCTCGCCGCTGTGGCGGAGCACGATCCCCTCCGCGATGGGAAGGCCCAGGCCATAGCTGCCGGAGTTGGTGCGGGCCGTGTCGCGCCGGTAAAAGCGTTTGAAGACATCGCGGCACTCGGTGCGCGTAAGCTCCGGACTGGGATTGCGGACCGTCAGTTCCGCCATCCGCCCGGATTTTTGCAGGCACATATGCACGGTGCCGGGCTCGGAATACTTCTGGGCGTTATCCAGCAGGATGTCCACGCAGCGGTGCAGCGCCTGTTCGTTGCCGTAGACGCGGATGCCGGGCTCGATGTCGGACTCGAGCGTCAAACCGCGCTCGAAATACAGCGGCTCAAAGGGCAGGACGCAGTCTTCCGTGATGGCGGACAGGTCCACGTTTTCCTTGTGGGTGTCCGCCTCCCGCAGGCTGTCCAGGCGGGCAAGATCCAACAGGCTCTCCACGAGGTGGCGCATCTGCCGCGACATGCACAGGATATTGTTGCCGAATTCCCGGCGCTTTTCCTCGCTGTAGCCCGGCTGCTCCAGAAGCTCCGCGTTTGCGATGATGACGGTCAGCGGGGTCTTGAGCTCATGGGACACGTCGGACACGAACTGCTTCTGCTGTTTCCAGGCTTCCTCCACCGGTTTGACGATCCGGGCGGAGGCGAACACCGTGATGACCAGGATGAACGCAAAAACCCCAAAACCGATCAGGATGCTTTCCCTGACCAGATAGCGCATCGTGGCGCGTTCACTGGATATATCACCGAAGACCAGCTTCTTGCCGAACGGCGTCTCCATGCGGACATAGCGCAGGCCGCTGTCCCTCAGGACCCCCTCCGTCTCCTCCGCACTGCAGCCGAGCTCATAGAGTTCCTTCAGCTCCGCCTCATTCGTCAGGTCAAAGCTGCTGTCCCCGTAGGCAGCCAGTCCGCCGTCCTTCGTGTATTCCAGGATGAAGTAGGGCGGATGGAAATTCTTGGCGTCATTGATGCCCGGGCTGACTTTTTTCCCGGGGTTCTCGGCGATGCGGTGCAGCATGGCATACTGGTCCTTGACCAGGCTCTTCTGCATGTACTCGGTCAGGATCCCCAGCGCCAGCACGATCACCGCCGTCACGATCAGCATGGTGACGCAGATGAAGCGGACGCGAAGCTTTTTGATCAAGCCTCGTCGACCTCCAGATGATAGCCGAGCCTGCGCAGGGACTCGATACGCAGATTGGAGTCGATCCTTCTGAGCTTTTTGCGCAAAAAGCCCACATAGACCTCCACGTGGTTCTCCACCGCGTTGGAGTCATAGCCCCAGACCTTGGCGAGAATGACCTCCTTGGAGAGGTTTTTCTCCTTGTACTGGAGAAGCAGGCGCATGACATCAAATTCCTTGGCGGACAGGCGCACGCTCTTCTCGCGGCATACCAGCATCGAGGTCGACAGATCCAGCGCCGTGTTGCCGTAGACGAGCTCATCCACCTGGTTGCCCTGGCGGCGCAGGAGAGCGTTGATGCAGGCCAGCAGCTCGCGCATGTCGAAGGGCTTGGTGAGGTAGTAGTCGGCGCCGGCGTTGAGTCCCTCGATCCTGTCCTCCACGCCCGAGCGCGCCGTCAGCATCAGGATCGGCGTGCCGCAGCGCTTTGAACGCACATGCCGCGCAAGCTGATAACCGTCCATATTCGGCATCATCACATCCAGGATCAGCAGATCATAAACTCCGAGCTCGGCGTAATCCGCGCCGGTCTCCCCATCGTACACGGCCTCTACCTGAAAGCCGCGGCCCTCCAGCATGGTCTTGATGGAATCGGCCAACAGCTTCTCGTCTTCGATGATCAGAATTTTCATTTGCAATCTCTCCTGTTCCGGTTAGTCGCCGTATTATAACATCTCTTGCTTAAGTCATTATGAAAAGGCGGGCAATCATACATTATTTTTGCGCAATACCGCATAATGCGGCAAGAGCAGATTCCGAGAAAAACCGGGTTCTGACGAAGGCAGTTTTTCGCAGGAATACTTTATGTATTTCAAGAAAAAGCGACAAAATCAAGGCGCGATTTTACGGACGATGCCGCCGTATTGTGCGGTGCTGCCTTAGTAATAAACCGGCATGGGCAGCTTTCGGTCGAGGATCACCCGGCCGAGACACAGGCACGCCGCCTTGTCCGCGCCCGTGAGGGAGAGGTTTTCGTCCTCCCGCCCGGGGTTTGCGCACAGCAGATGGAGCGTGCCGGCGCTGTCCTCGCACCACTGGCGGCAGAGTGCGCGGCCCCTGTAGTAAAACAGGCCCGGCTGCGTCTCCTCCGGTGTGTCGCGGCGGTCGATGCAGACAAGCGCGCCTTTTTTGATAAAGGGCTCCATGCAGTCGTTGTCCAGCCGCAGGCAGAAATCGACGTTTTGCGGCATGTCGGCGCTGCGCGGCAGCAGGGTATACTCCTCGTCCAATGCGTTCCCGCCTTTCGCTGTGGATAAGCGCTTGAATTTTTCCCGCAAGCCGCTATAATAGAAAATGCGCAGAGCTCCCGCCCCGCGCCCGCTCGCTTGCTTGCTTGCTTGCTTGCTTGCTTGCTTGCTTGCTTGCTTGCTTAGTATTTTCTTCCCTTTTCCCCTTCCTGTCAAGGGGTTGTTCCATAATGTCACAGCCAATTTTTCACATATTCCGAAATTTTGTCATCTCCCACAAAAACCTACTGAAATAATACTCATTTTAGAAACGGATGTGAGAAAATATGCACAGCAATCCCCCAAGACTTGTCATGGAGTGTATGATCTACGCCGCCCTCGGCGCGGGCATTGGGGCGCTCGTCGGCGGGCTGAACTGGTGGCAGGCGCTGCTTGTCTGCCTCGGAACCTTTGTCGCCGTGAACCTGCTGTTTATTGTGTTCTGGTACGCCGTCGCCCTCATCGCTGGCACCCGCGGGCCGGTGGAGAACCAGAGCCCCATCTGCCGCCACGGCTGCGCGATCATCGCCGAATGGCTCTGCGCCTGGGGCCGTGTGCACGCGGTCATCGGCGACCAGGACCTGCTGCCGGAAGAAGGGCGCTTCCTCTGGGTGTGCAACCATCGCTCGGCCTTCGACCCGGTGGTCACGGCGGACAGGCTGCGCCTGTACAACATCGCCTTTCTCTCCAAGCCCTCGAACATGAACCTGCCAGGGATCGCGCGGCTCGCCTGGGGCGCGGGCTTTCTCGCCATCGATCGGGCGAATGACCGCGAGGCCCTCAAAGCCATATTAAGGGCGGCGGACTTTCTCAAGCGCGGCGTATGCTCCATCGGCCTCTATCCCGAGGGCACCCGCACCAAGACCGGAAAGCTCCTCCCCTTCCACGCGGGTTCCTTCAAGATCGCCCAGCGCGGCAATGTGCCCATTGTGCTCGCCGCCATCCAGGGCACTGAAAATGTGGGCAAAAACTTCCCCTTCCGCCGCACGGACGTGCAGCTTGACGTTCTGGAAGTGATCCCCGCCGAGAAGGTCAAGGCCATGAGCACGCAGGAGCTCTCCGCCTACTGCCGCGGAAAGATCGCCGAGCACCTGGGCGAGGAGGTCGAGGCATGAGGAAGGTCGCGCTCATCACCGGCTCGTCCCGCGGCATCGGCCGGGCCTGCGCCGAGGCGCTGGCAAAAGAGGGCTGGGCCGTGTGCGTAAACTGCATCGAGCGCGCGGACCTCGCCGAGGCCCTGTGCGAAAAGCTCCGCCGAGAGGGCGCCGACGCCGTATGGGTCCAGGCGGACGTGGCCGACGCGGAAGCGGTGAAGGCCATGGTCGCGAAAACCGAAAAGGAGCTCGGCAAGGTCACGCTGCTTGTCAACAACGCGGGCATCGCAAAGCAGCAGCTCTTTCAGGACATCGACCGCGCCACCTGGGACCGGGTGTTCGCGGTGAACCTCGGCGGCTGCTACAACACCATCCAGGCCGTGCTGCCCTCGATGCTCCATGAGCACGCGGGCTGCATCATCAACATGTCCTCCATCTGGGGCCGGCACGGCGCGTCCTGCGAAGTGACCTACTCCGCCACGAAGCACGCCATCATCGGCCTGACGCGCTCGCTTGCGGCCGAGCTTGCCCCCAGCGGCATCCGCGTCAACGCCGTGGCCCCGGGCGTCATCGACACCGACATGGTACAGGTGCTGGGGCAGGAGACGCTGGATTATCTCAGCCAGGAGATCCCGCTGGGACGCCTCGGCACGCCGGAGGAGGTTTCACGCGCGGTGTGCTATCTCGCGGAGGCTTCCTACGTCACGGGCCAGGTCCTGCACGTCGACGGGGGCTTCCCGATTATATAAGCAATAAAAAGACGCACGGACGATCCGTGCGTCTTTTGCTTTATGTTTTGGATTACTTGCCCTCGAGGTATTTGTAGCAGTAGGCGGCGAGACCGGCGCCGATCAGCGGGCCGACAACGAAGACCCACAGGGAGCCGAGAGGCGCGGTGTTGCCTGTAATGGCGGCGACGATCGCGGGGCCGATGCTGCGGGCGGGGTTGACGGAGGTGCCGGTCAGGCCGATGCCGAGGATATGCACGCCCGTGAGGGTCAGGCCGATGACCAGACCGCCGAAGGAACCGTGGCCGGCCTTGCCGGAGGTCACGCCGAGGATGCAGGTGACGAAGATGAAGGTCAGGATGATCTCGACCAGCAGGCCCGCAATCGCGTTGCCGCCCACACCGGCGAGGCCGTTGGTGCCGAGACCACCGGTCATATCCGTCACGCCGCCGAGCTTAAAGACGATCGCCAGGATGGCCGAGCCGATCAGCGCGCCGATGCACTGGGCGATGACGTAGCCGCCGACGTCCTTCTTGTTCATGCCGCCGGACAGGTACACGCCGAGGGTGACGGCGGGGTTGATGTGGCAGCCGGAGATGTTGCCGATGGAGTAAGCCATGGCGACGATGGACAGGCCGAAGGCCAGGGCGGTGAGGATGTAGCCGCCGCCGGAGGCCGCATCGCAGCCCACCAGCATGGCGGTGCCGCAGCCGAGCACGACCAGTGTGCAGGTGCCGACCGCTTCTGCAATAAATTTCTTCATAGGGAATTCCCCTCCTTTCTCGTGTGCCCTCATCATACTCTACTTTGACATAAAAAGCAAGAGTAGGTTTTATGTAAATTAAAAGTCCTTCCGCTTTTTATTTCAGCTGTTTCCGGTACTCCGTCGGCAGCATGTGGAAGCGGTCGCGGAAGGCGGCGGAGAAGCGGCTGGCGCTGTCGTAGCCTACGGCGGCGGCGATGGCGGCCACGCTGTCGTCACTGCGGCGCAGAAGCTCCGCCCCCTTCTCCAGGCGGTGCTCCTTCATGTGCGCTGCCAGCGAATCCCCGTACACCGCCTTGAATACCGCCTTGAGCGTGGTCGGGTTCATCAGGCAGCGGCGGGCAAGCTCCTCGATGGTGGGACGCTGCTCGGGATGCTGTAAAAGCTCGTCGTGCATGCGGCGCACGGTCTCCACCTGTTCAGCCGTAAAGCCCGGGGCCGTGTCCGCGCTCTCGCCGATCTCCGGGCAGGAGATCTCCATGGTCTTCTCGATCATGCTGTGCAGGAGCTTTACCACCGGGGTGTCGGCGGCGCGGTAGTAAACCTCCTTGCCCTCGCGCCTTGTCTCCACCAGCCCCGCGTCCTTCAAAAGCCGCAGGTGGTGGGAGGCGGCGGGGCTCGACATCTCTGTCAGCGCCGAGATGTTCAGTACGCATTCCTCGCAGTGGCACAGCAGCCAGAAAATGCGCACCCGGCTCCCGTCGTCAAGCAATCTGAAGATTTCCGCCACGGTGTCAAAGCTGCCGCCGCGCCGCAGCTCCTTGTGCAGTGCCGCCGCCCGCTGCACATTGCCGTGGTCATGGGGCATGAGTTCGATGTTCATGGGTCCTCCTTTCGCAAGCGCCCGTTTGGAAATCCTTTTCTCCCATTCGGAAGGGAGTCGGCTCCGGACGTTGACTTTCCTTTCTGACGGGATTATACTCCGGCCATAAAGATTAAACAATCACTTAATTGAAAAAATTTGACAGGAGGATCCCGATATGAAAAAAAGCTACAAGATCGAAGTCGACTGCGCCAACTGCGCAAACCTCATGGAGCAGGCAGCGAAGAAAACTCCCGGCGTCAAGGACGCGACGGTGAGCTTCATGGCCCTCAAGATGACCGTGGATTTTGAGGACGGCACCGACCCCAAGGCGGTCATGCAGGAGGTACTCAAGGCCTGCCGCAAGGTCGAGCCCGACTGCGAGATCAACTTTTGATGTCTTGAGCCGCAAGGGGCAATTTGTCTCCCTTTGCGGCCTTTTCTTCTGGGAAGTGATACGATGAACAAGAAACAAAAAAAGATGCTGTACCGCATCCTCGTCTCGGCGGCGCTGCTGGTGCTGGCAAATGTGCTGCCGCTGCCCGTGTGGGCAAAGACCGTCCTCTTTGCGGCCGCCTACTTCACCGTCGGCTGGGACATCCTGCGCAAGGCGGCCCTGGGCATCAAAAACCGTCAGGTCTTCGATGAAAACTTCCTCATGGCGGTGGCCACCCTCGGCGCCATCGGTCTTGCCGTAGTGGACGGAAACGGGGATTACAACGAGGCCGTGGCCGTCATGCTCTTCTACCAGATCGGAGAGCTGTTCCAGAGCATCGCCGTCGGCAAGAGCCGCCGCAGCATCGCGGCCCTCATGGACATCCGCCCGGACTACGCCAATATTGAGGTTGACGGCAGGCTCGAGCAGGTGGATCCGGACGAGGTCGCGGTCGGGAGCGTCATCGTGGTTCAGCCCGGCGAGCGCGTGCCCATCGACGGCGTTGTGCTCGAGGGCACGTCCAGTCTCAACACCGCCGCCCTCACCGGCGAGAGCGCTCCGCGGGATGTCGCCCCCGGCGACGAGGTCATCAGCGGCTGCATCAACCTGAACGGTGTGCTGCGCATCAAAACCGAAAAGGAGTTCGGCGAGTCCACCGTCAGCAAAATCCTGGAGCTTGTGGAGAACTCCAGCTCCAACAAGTCCCGCTCAGAAAACTTCATCTCCAAGTTTGCAAGAGTCTATACCCCCGCCGTGTGTTACAGCGCGCTCGCGCTGGCGCTGCTGCCGCCGCTTGTGCGCCTTGTGGCGGGGCTCCCCGCGGACTTCGGCACCTGGGCCTACCGCGCGCTGACCTTCCTTGTCATCAGCTGCCCCTGCGCGCTGGTGATCTCCATTCCGCTGAGCTTCTTTGCGGGCATCGGCGGGGCCAGCCGCGAGGGCATCTTAATAAAGGGCTCGAACTATCTGGAGACGCTGTCGCAGGTCAAGACCGTGGTCTTCGACAAGACCGGCACCATCACCAAGGGCGTCTTTGAGGTCAGCGGCGTACACCACAGTGACCGGTCCGAGAAAGAGGTCATCGAATACGCCGCCCACGCCGAGTGCGCCTCTTCCCACCCCATCAGCCAGAGCCTCCGCAGCCACTACGGCAAGGAGCCTGACCGCAGCCGCGTACAGGACATTGAGGAGATCAGCGGCCAGGGCGTCACCGCCACGGTGGACGGCGTGAAGGTCGCGGCGGGCAACGACAAGCTCATGCAGAAGCTCGGCGTGGAGTATATCCCCTGCCGCAGCGCCGGGACGGTCATCCACGTGGCGCTCGACGGCGACTACGCGGGACATATCCTGATCTCCGATCTGGAGAAGGAGAACATCGTGGAAGCGCTCAAGGCCCTGCGCGAGGTGGGCGTGACGCGTACCGTCATGCTCACGGGCGACGCGGAGAGCGCGGCAAAGCAGGTGGCCGAGCGCGTGGGCATCGACGAGTACCACAGCGAGCTGCTGCCCGGCGACAAGGTGGAAAAGGTGGAGGCTCTGCTGGAGGAGCTCAGTGACGGCAAGAGCAAGCTCGCCTTCGTGGGCGACGGCATCAACGACGCCCCGGTCCTCTCCCGCGCCGACATCGGCATCGCCATGGGAGCCCTGGGCTCCGACGCCGCCATCGAGGCCGCCGATGTCGTGCTCATGGACGACGATCCGATGAAGATTGCCCGGGCCATCAAGATCTCCCGCAAGTGCCTGCGCATCGTTTATGAGAACATCAGCTTCGCCCTGGCGGTGAAGTTTGCCTGCCTGCTGCTCGGCGCGCTGGGGCTTGCCGGGATGTGGGCCGCGATCTTCGCGGACGTGGGCGTGATGGTGCTGGCGGTACTCAACGCCATGCGCGCGCTCAAGGCGTAAATACCAAAGTGAAACGCGGAAAGTGAAGTTATTGAAATTTTAGCGGAATGATACTTTTATCCGCCTTCATAAAAGTGCCTCATAACGGGAAATGATGGGACTGTGAAAAAAGCCCCCTTCATCAAGAACACAGTAATATCAACACCGTAGGGGCCGACGCCCTCGGCGGCCCGGCAAAGAAAACGCAATAATTACACGTATCCCCGGCAAAA
>CADBYZ010000057.1:10720-23225 GCA_902799075.1 Oscillospiraceae bacterium
TTTTTCGCCGGGGATTTCTGCGCGTTTTCGAGTTGTTCCGCACGGGCCGCCGAGGGCGTCGGCCCCTACAATGTCAAGTGGTTTTTTTCACAACTCCTTTGTATTCGTTTTACGCTTTCAGGCCGTATTCCTCGGCAAGTTTGCGGAAGGTGGGCAGGGCGCGCTCGATGACCTCGGGACTTACGCAGTAGGCCAGGCGCACATAGCCGGGCGTGCCGAAGCTGTCCCCGGGCACGACCAGGAGATTGTCCTTCATGGCCCGGCGGCAGAATGCCTCCGCGTCCGGCTCGGGCGTCTTCATGAAGAGGTAGAAGGCCCCGTCCGGGTAGACGCAGGTATAGCCCATCTCCGTCAGCGCGCCGTACAGGCGGTCGCGGTTGCCCTTGTAAATGGAGATGTCACTGGTTGCGCCGAGGCAGTCGATGGCCACGCGCTGCCACATGGTGGACACGCAGATATAGCCGAAGGCGCGGATGGCCGCGAGGGAAGCCGAATAGATGTCGTCGTAGTCGTCCAGATCCTGCGGCAGAGCCATGAAGCCCACACGCTCTCCGGGCAGGGACATGGACTTGCTGAAGGAGTAGCAGTAGATGCTGTTTTTATAGATGGAGGGCAGATACACGACCTCCTGCCCGTCATAGACCAGATCGCGGTAGGGCTCGTCGGCGACGATGTAGATGGGGTGGCCGTATTCCTTCTGTTTGCGCTCGAGAAGCCTTGCCAGGCCCTCCAGGCCCTCGCGCCGCAGAACGACGCCGGAGGGGTTGTTGGGCGAGTTCATGATGAGCAGCATCGTGTCCGGGGTCAGCGCCCGCTCCGCCGCCTCAAGATCAAGCTGGAAGGTGTCGGGCACAGTGGGGCACTCGGTCAGCGTGGCGCCCACGGACTCGGCATAGTAGCGGTAATCCATGAAATACGGCGTGAAGGTCATGGCGCGCCCGCCGCCCGAGAGCAGCACCTTCGTCAGCACCGCAAGGGCGGTGGAGGTGCCGCAGGTGATGATGATGTCCTGCTTGCGGTAGGGCACACCGAAGCTGCGCGTCAGGTATGCCGCCGCCTTCTCCCGCACCTCGGGCAGGCCCACCGCCGGGGCATAGGTGTGCAGCTCATGGGCAGGCACGGTTGCGCGCAGTCTGTCCATCGTCTCGAACACGCAGGCCGGAGGGTCGATGCTGGGCGAGCCGATGGTGAAATTATACACGTTCTCCGGGCCCACGATTTTTGCCTGCTCGGCGCCATACTCCGCGATTTCACGGATGATGTTCCCGCTCCGGCCCCAGGCCACGAGCTTTTGATCGATCATGTTTATCAACTCCAAAATTCAGTTTCTATGCATAAATATTTTGCCTGATGAGTATAGCACAATTCTTTTGAAAAACCAAGGCTGTTTTTTCAGTTCCCTTCCCGCAGGAAGTGCAGCAGCCAGCACAGGGCTATCAGGTCCGCGCTGCCTCCGGGAGAGAGATTCTCCGCCGTGTATGCCCGGTCCAGAACGCGCAGGGTCTCCGCGTCCGGGTAGGGGTCGGCAGCCAGAAGCTTTTGAAGCTCCGCGCTTTTTTCCCGCTGGCTCTCAATGCCGCCGCGGGCGATCATGTTGGTGTCCACCGTCCGGCTCAGGATCGCGAGCATCGCGGCTGCGCCCGCCTCGTCGTTGCTCCTGCCCCGGCGGAGTCCCTCCTCCAGGACCGGCAGGCCGTATCGCAGCACCGTCGGAAAACCGGCGGCGGCCTGTCCGCGCACGCCGGTCACACCGTAGCGCGCGTATGCGCGCCCGCCGTGGGTCTCGGTCTCCGCGGGGCCGGTCAGCTCCTTCTCCACATCCCGCGCCATGGCCGATACCTGGCTGAGGACGGCGGCAGGGTCCGTCCGTGCCTCCGGCTCCAGGCGGCCCAGAGCGCCGCAGGCAAGGCCCAGGGTAAAGATCGCGCCCTTGTGGGTGTTGACGCCGCCCGTGGCCATGAGCATGTCGCCCTCGGCAAGCTTGCCGGGGACGCGCAGCCTTGAGAAGGTCTCGGGCGCAGGGTCGGCGGCGGTGGAGCGCCCGGTCATGAAGCACCCGGCAAAATAGGGCTGCAGGACGCTCGCGCTTGTAAGGAAGGTATAAAAGTCCATGTCCCGGTGGCTGCCGTTATTCTCCCGGTCCACAAGGCCCGGCTTCGGCGTGACGGCCACCTCGTACAAAAGCGCCCTCACCGCCAGGCCGGCGACGGTCTGCGCGTCGCGCCGGTCCAGCGCCGCCGTGAGCAGGGCGTGGGTCTTCTCCTGGAGCTCCGGCACCGAGTGGGCACGGCTGCGGGCGCACTCGCTCACGGGTCGGCCGCAGACAAGACAACGCCGCGGGACAGGCCGCTCCAGCTTCCCGCCGCCGGGGTCGAGCACGTCGAGGTCAAAGAGCCGCCCCAGCGGCGTGTTCTCCTCCAGCTCCACGGTGATCGCCTTGAGCTTTGTCGCCTCCATGTCCACCACGTAGAGCCCCTCGCAGCCCGTGGGGGCGTCGGTCTCCTCCCGGAAGACCAGCGGGGCCTTCACACGCCGGAGCTGCCCGAAGAGAAGCTCCCTTCCCAGAGCAAAGCCGCGGCGGATAGAGGGGCTGTTTTTCACGGGTCCCGCGATGTTCATAGTGAAGGACACCAGCGGCAGACCGTAAGCGGCCAGCAGCTCACGCTGCCTTTGGGCACGGCGCTCCCGCGCGGAGAGCATCTGACTAAGTTCCACGATCTCATCCATAGATCATACGCTCCTGTTATTGTGCATGCTGACATCATACATCATCCACGCCCTTTTGCATAGTCTTTTGTTTGTTCGATCTATCAGAAAAACGGCAGCCGTCTCTTTCAGAGCTCGGCTGCCGCCTTTTGCCTTATCGCCTTTGGGCTGAGTTCAACACCCCCGTTTTAACCAAATCGGAGGACCCCCGTGAGTCCTCCGATTTGGAAAGGAAAAACAACACCGTCGGTCGACCGGACGCCGCCCTGCGGCGGCCGGTGACCTTATGGTGTTGTTTTGACGTCTTTACCAGGATTTGAGTCTGCCCTTGCAGTAGGGGCAGATGTTGTGGTTGTAGTACTCGCTCATCATCGGGATGGTCAGCTGGATCTCCTTGCCGCAGGTGCAGCAGATGACCTTGTTGAGGCCCGAGCCGCCCGCAACGTTTTCAACGCTTGCGTCGTCCAGGCTCTTCAGGACACGTCCATCATTGTTTTCCATGTTTTCCGTCCTTTCAGGGGTCACCGGAGAGCTCGCAGGCTCCCGGTGCCGGTGTAGATGCTCAGCGGACGCGGATCACGTCGCCGGCGCGGATGACGTTGACGTTCTTGATGACGCCGGGGTTGAGCTGCTGGATGGCATAGGGGGTAGTGCCGAAGAGCTGCGCAATGTTGCCCAGGTAATCGTTGGGAGCGATGCGGTAGTAGGTCGCGCCGCCGTCGGACCAGTACTGGCCGTTGGCATGGGCAGCGCCGCCGGAAACTGCACCCAGCTGATTGTCGTTGAGAATAGCCATTTTTGTAATCTCCTTTTTACGATAATTTGATTTTTTGTTTGGTTGGTTTGTTTCCTGCCTTACGTGCACATAGTACCACAACTTTTGTCACAAAACAATCACACAATGGCAATTATTCACAGTCGTTTTACAAACCCGCACTTTCTATAAGCGCGCAGGCGCCCGGATAGCCCGGACGCCTGCGCATTGTGTTTACATAATTTAGTTTACTTTTTATTGTCCTGCTTTGGGCCGTTGTACTTCATGCAGAGCATGGTGATGTCGTCGAACTGCTCGGCCCCGGCAACGAAGGTCTTGATGCCCTCCATGACGTTCTCGAGGATCTGCTTCGGGTCGGCGTCCGGGTCTTTGTTGAGGGCCTCGAGCATGCGCTCCGTGCCGTAAAGCTCATTGTCCGCGTTTGTCGCCTCGGCAACGCCGTCGGTGTAGACGAAGAGGCTGTCGCCGGGACGGAGCTCAAAGCTGTGCTCCCGGAAGGGCACATCCTCGATGGTGGCCACCGCCACGGAGTGGCGATAGGTGACGAGCTCGTAGCGCTCATTGGCCCGGCGCAGGGCGGGATGCTCATGCCCTGCGTTGGCGGCGATGCCCTTGCCGGTGGATATCTCCAGCACCGCGAGCCACACCGTGACGAAGAAGCCCGCGGTGTTGCCGTCGCAAAGCTGGTTGTTCACGTTTTCCAGGGCCTGGCTGGGACTCTCTCCGCTCTGGAGGCGGGACTTGATGAGCACCCGCGACACCATCATGAACAGCGCCGCCGGGATACCCTTGCCCGACACATCCGCCATGACCATCGCGATATGGTCGTCGTCCACCAGGAAGAAGTCGTAGAAGTCACCGCCCACTTCCTTGGCAGGGGTCATGGAGGCGTAGATGTCAAACTCCGTTCTCTGCGGGAAGGGCGGGAACAGGCGCGGCAGCTGGCTGGCCTGGATCTCGGTGGCCATGTTGAGCTCGGCCCCGATGCGCTCCTTTTCGGCGGTGATGCGCGTGACCTCGCCGATATACTGTACGGTCTTTGCGGAGAGCCTGGCAAAGGATTCCGCCAGCACCTCGATCTCGTCGCCGGTGTAGTATTCCTTCTCCATGAAAAACTGCAGATCCTCGCCCTTGAGGGAGCCGACACGCCTGGTCATCGCCTCCAGCGGGCGCACGATGCGCTTGGACACATAGAGCGCGGCGGTGGAGCCGAGGACAAAGACGATGAAGATCAGCACGATGATCGTGGTCTTGGCCTTGCCGAGCCCGTCCCGGAAGCGTCCCACGGCGGTCTCACGGATATTGTCGTACTGATTCTCGAGCATGGCGGTGGGCTGATCCATCGCCTCTCTGGATACGACGGAGACCACCGCCCAGTTGACCGCAGAGATCGGGGAGCCCGCCATGTAATAGGCCTCGCCGCTCATCTCCGCCGTGCGCACGCCGGTGTTCTCCTTGAGCGCTGTCTGCACAAATTCCGCAAGATCCCTGTCCTCGGACGCTCTCAGGTCCCGGGCCTCGCCGGTCGGGAGCACGCGGAACACGCCCTCGCGCTGGGGAGAGAAGACCACATGGCCTTTTTCGTTGATGATGCAGACAAAGCTGCCGTCCTTTACGGAGGCGGAGACAGCCTCGGCCATATCGTTGAGGAACAGGTCGGCCCCGATGACAGCGGCAAGCTCCCCATCCTGATAGATCGGCAGGGCGCACATCACGCCGATCTCGCCGGTGAAGTGGTCGGTTATCACATCGGTATAGTAGAGCTCGCCCTTCTCCGCTGCTCCGGTGTACCAGGGTCTCTCGCGCATCGGAATAGGCATGACGTTCCCGCTCTCGTCGAATTTGGAGCCGGAATGGTCGTCCACCAGCAGCATGACGCCGCTCGGCAGGGCGATGTAGCAGGAGTCCACATCCGCGTTGCGGTAGAGGGCGGTCATCATGTCGGCAAGGTTTCCGATGAGTCCGAGCTGCGCGCGAATCATGGGATCGCCGATATTGACGCCCTCCTCCGTCAGAAGCTGGACGCTGACCTCGCCGTCCCTGTCCCTGTCCGGCAGCGCCACCGCCCGCAGGGGGTAGGCTTCGGGTTCGGCAAAGAGGTGCCCGGCATAGTCGGCAAGCATGCGCACGGTACTCTCCGCGTTCCGGAAGAAGCCGTCAGCAAGCTGTGCCTGCATCTGTGTGCTCTCCGTGAGACTGCCGTCCAGCACGGCGTCCATCGTGCCGCGGGATATCCGGCTGATGGACTGCTTTTGCTGCTCGGTGGTCTCGTTCATGAGCGCGCCGAGATTTTTTGACTGATAGATGATGACCGCCGTGTAGGCCGCCATCATCAGCAGGATGGTGATCAGCACCAGATTGAAGATCTTCTGCTGGATGCCGCCGATCACAATGTTTCTTACTCTTTTCATTCCTTAAGCTCCCCGCTTTTCTGTTGGCTGGTTGTCCATTATATACGAACAGGCTTTGGATTTCCAGCCCGCGCGGCGCAATGTCACAGATTATTTACATAACGGTGAAGCCCGTGTCCGCTCAGAAGCGGCGCTCCAGGTCGGCGGCTATGCGCCTTTCGATTTTCTCCGCCCGCTGCCGGTCTTCCGCCGTGACGGAGATATAGGTCTTGAGCTTTGGCTCGGTGCCCGAAGGGCGCACCACCACCGAGCCCGTGTCCAGGTAAAACTTCAATACGTCCGACTTCGGCAGGCCGTTGAGGCCAACACTGTAGTCCTCCGTGCGCGTGACCTTCACGCCGCCGACGCTCTCGAGGCCGCGGCGGAAATCCGCCATGATCTCCCCCATTTTCTGCATCCCGGCGCTGCCGGGGAAGGTGTGGGAACGGAGGGTATTGAGGCAGTAACCGTACCACGCGTAGAGCTCGGAAAGCTTTTCCGGCAGACTCACGCCGCGGGTCTTGTAGAAAGCGAACATCTCGGCGATCATGAAAGCCGCGTTCACGCCGTCCTTGTCGCGGACATAGCTGCCCGTGAGGTAGCCGTAGCTCTCCTCAAAGCCGCAGATATAATCCCGCTCGTCGGTCATCCTGCCGATGACTTCGCCGATAAACTTGAAGCCCGTGAGCACGTTCACGGTCTTGACGCCGTAGTGATCGGCGATCTTCTCGGCAAGGTCCATGGTCACGATGGTCTTGACGAAGGTGGGATGGGCGGGCATTTTGCCGTGCTTTGTGCGCTGGGCGCAGATGTAGTCGAGCAGCAGCAGGCCCACCTCGTTGCCGCTGAGAAGCTGATAGCTCCCGTCGGGCGCGCGCACCGCGATGCCGCAGCGGTCGCAGTCGGGGTCGGTGGCCAGCAGCAGGTCGGCGTTCACACGCCGGCAATATTGCAGTCCCATCTCCATGGCCTCGCGGATCTCCGGGTTCGGGTAGGGGCAGGTGGGAAAATGGCCGTCGGGGTCGCGCTGCTCCTCGACGACGGTGATGTTCCCAAAGCCCGCCTCGGAGAGTGCCCGTGTCACAGGCTTGAGGCCGGTGCCGTTGAGGGGCGTGTAGACGATGGCGACACTGCGGTCGATCTCGTCGCCGTAAAGGACACTCTGATTTTTGATCTCACCGAGGAAGGCGGTGAGGACGCTTTCGTCGATATAAGAAATACTGCCGTCCGAAAGGCCCTTCTCAAAGGAGATGAGGCGCACGTCGCGGAAGAGGTCGAGCCTGTTGATCTCGGCGAGGATCGCGGCGGCAGCCTCGGTGGTGATCTGGCAGCCGTCGGGGCCGTAGACCTTGTAGCCGTTATATTGGGCGGGGTTGTGGCTGGCGGTGATCATGACGCCCGCCGAGGCGCCCAGCCTTCGCACCGCGTAGGACACGGTGGGCACCGGCAGAAGCTCGGGCCAGATGTGGACCTTTACCCCGCAGGCCGCGAAGACGCAGGCGGCGGTACGGGCAAAGACATCACTCTTGAGGCGGCTGTCATAGCCGATGACCACGCTGCCGCCCGTGCCGATATAGTGCGCAAGGCCCAGGCTCGCCCGCGCCACCACAAGGGTATTCATGCGGTTCGTGCCCGCGCCGAGGGTGCCGCGCAGGCCGCCCGTGCCGAAGGCGAGATGGCGGTAGAAGGCGTCCTCGATATCGGCATCCGTCATGCTTTTGAGCTCGTCGAGCAGCTCCCGGTCGCCGACCTCTGCAAGCCAGCGTTCGTATTCTTTCCTGTAGTCCATCACTTTCTCCTTAACAGCTTACGTCTAATAACTGCGCCTTGCCGTGTAGCTTCAGCTCGATGCTCTCGGCCGGGACGAAGACGCAGTCGCCCTTGAAGAAGTTCAGCATGAAGCCCTCGCCGCTGATGCTGCCGCAGCCGTCCACGCACAGGAGCGCATGGAAGGAGCTTTCCCCCGTCCGAAATCGGACGAGCTCCCGGTGAAGCTCCGTATTGAGGAGCACCCGCTCCACCTGGAAGTATTTGCACCGGGTCAGGAGCTCCGAAGCCCAGCCGCCGCGGTAGCGCAGCACGCGCATGGGCTGACGCGGCACCGCCGACGAGCGGAAGTTCAAGACCTCCATGGCCTTGTCGACGTGAAGCTCACGCTTCTTCCCGTCCCTGCCCACGCGGTCATAGTCGTACAGGCGGTAGGTGAGGTTGGAGCTCTCCTGGATCTCCGCGATCAGGCACCCGGCCCCGAGGGCGTGCACCGTCCCGGCCTCGATGTAGAACTGATCGTCCTTCTGCACCGCCACATGGTTCAACAGCATGTCGAGCTTCCCGTTTTTGATGGCACGGCGCAGCTGCCTCTCACTCACGTTCTGGTCAAAGCCGTAAACCAGCTTCGCACCATCCCGCGCTGCCAGCACGTACCAGAACTCCGTCTTGCCGAGGGAGCCCTCATGCTTGAGGGCGTAGGCGTCGTCCGGGTGCACCTGCACGGAGAGGTCCTGCTGCGCGTCGATGAGCTTGATAAGGATCGGAAGCTCCGGCCTGCCCCCCATGGTCCGGAGCGGGTGGGTGCCGAGCCACTCCGGGTGACGGCTGAGCACCCGGCTCAGGGGCTCCCCGTTCACACGGGACTCCCCGTCCGGGTGGGTGCTGCACTCCCAGGTCTCGGCAAGGGGGCTTAAGTCGATGCCCTTTCCAAAATCGTCGTTCAGTCTTGACCCGCCCCAGAGGTAGTCCTTGGCGGCGGGCTCAAGCAGAAGGGGTACTCTCATAGCTCATACTTGTGCTTGTCGGCGGCGCTGATTTCCTTGCCGATCTGCACCTCGATGAGCTGCAGGCCCGCCTCCCCGGCGTATACCGTGTGCCGGGAGCCCGCCTCCATGGTGATCACGTCGCCGGTGCGGATCTGCTGCTCCATGCCGTCCACAATGGTTTTGCCCGTGCCGCGGATGACGGTCCACACCTCGTCGCGGTTTTCGTGGCTGTGATAGCTCATGTGCTGGCCGGGGTTGAGGGTGGCGAGGATGGTCATGGAGCCCTCCTGCACGTCCAGTACCTGGTAGCGGCCCCAGCTCTTTTCGGCAAACATGATCTGCTGGCTGAGCCTGTCCACATAGGGCTTGATGCCGTCCGCCGTGTCCATGGCCGAGACCAGGATGCCGTCCGGTCCCGCGGCGATCACGGTGTCTTTAAGGCCCATGGCGAGGATGGGGAGATTGAGGTTGTTGACGATATGTACATCCTCGCAGCCGTCGCCGATCATGCCGCGGCCGATCACCGCGTCCTCCATGGCCTCGGTGAAGGTGTTCCAAGTGCCGATGTCCTTCCAGGTCCCGGCGTAGCGCAGGACCTCGATATCCGTCTCCTGCTCCACCACCGCGTAGTCGAAGGAGATCTTTTTGAGCGAGGCGTAGTTGTGGAAAAGCGCGGCATAGTCCGCCATGCCGAGAAGCTCCCGCGCCTTGTCCAGCACGTAGGACAGGCGGTAGGCGAACACGCCGCCGTTCCAGAGGGCGCCCGCCTTGATGTATTCCTCGGCCTTCTCCCTGCAGGGCTTTTCGGTGAAGGTATAGCCGCCGGAGCCGTCGGGCTTGATGTAGCCGTATTTTTCCGATGGATATGTCGGCGCGATGCCCATGAGGGTGAGATTGTTCTTCCCCTGGCGGGCGGCCTCATACAGGTCCCGGACACAGCGGAAGTAGTCAGCGTCCACAAAGGGGTCCACCGGGCAGACCACCACGGCGTCATCAGCCGACATGCCCTGCACGTCGTGGAGATAGGCCGTGGCCAGGGCGATGGCGGGGAAGGTGTCGCGGCGGCAGGGCTCGACCGAGATGCCCACCTCGCCGATCTGGTTATAGATGGCGGAGACCTGGGATTTGGAGGTAGCGATGGTGACGGTGGCCTCGGGGTCGACGCATCTGATCTGGCGGTACACCCGCTGCACCATGGACTCATAGTCGTCGGGTCCGGAGCCGTCGGTGCAGGGACGGCGGAAGATCTTGATAAACTGCTTGGATCTTACCTCGTTGGAAAGCGGCCACAGGCGCTTGCCGGAGCCGCCGGACAGCAGAATGATGTTCATTCGTTTTTCTCCCTGTTGTTTCTGATATTTTTGAGGTCATCCAGATTGATGACGATATCGCTGCCGTAGATTTTTTTGAGCATATCCTCCTCGGTATACTCCGAAGAGTAGGCCCCGTCCTTTACAATATAATCGTACTCCCAGCCGCAGAACCACGACCAGCGCACATTCGCGCGAAAGCTCTGCTCCATGTCCGGTATGACGCCGGTCTCCGTCAGCGCGAGCATGCGCCCCGAAGGCGAGCAGCTGTCAAGCGCCAGGAAGCGCCCGATCTGCGGTGCGTACTGCCGCGGCAGGGTATAGATATCGTCCCCGAGGATGTCCACATAGTCGTCGCCGGGGTACCATTCCGGGTCCAGGCAGGTGCACACCCAGATGAGGTTATTGCACTTGTAGACCTCGGTGAGGGTTTTGTAGAGATACATCCACAGCTGCTTGAAGGCGTCCGGCCCGTCGGCGCCCCACCAGAACCAGCCGCCGGAGGCCTCGTGCAGCGGGCGCCACAGTACCGGCACCCCCTCCTCCTCCAGGTGCTTGAGCTGAGCGGCGACGGCCTGGATATCCATATCCAGCGCGCGCTTGAGATCCGGCTCCTCGCCGTGCATGACGCGCAGGATGTTGAAAAAGCTGTACTGCTCCCGATAGCCGATCCACCACGCCTGATCGCCCGCGTCGGTGCCCTCGTGCAGGATGGTCTGGGCCGGGGCGTTCCAGTGCCAGCAGAAGCTCACGATGCCGCCCGCCTCATGAAATTTCAAGGCGTAGTCGGCCGTCCTGCCCTCCGTGCCGAAGCGGGTCCTGCTCTCGGCGTAGTCGCGGATGTCCATGCTGAGGATCGCGGGGTACTCGCCGGTGACATCGTGGATGGCCTCCATCTCCTCCCCGTGAAAGCCGTTGGGGCTGTGCTGCCCGGAGAGGGTGTAGTGCCCGTAAAGCTCGTGCAGCAGGCTGTAGAGTTCCTTCGTCTCCTCGGTGGCTTTGGGGTTTGTGAGGGTGGGCGTCACGTCATAGAGGCTTTCCGGGATCGGGTCTGTCGGCGTGACGGTGAGGGTGTCCAGACAGATATTGCCCCGGCGCACGTGCAGCCTGATCTCATGCTCACCGGCACGCAGGGGTGTTTTCGGCATCAGCTGCGCGGCGTATTGCTCAAACGGGAAATGCACTTCACTCAGCTGCATGCCGTCAAGGAAAATATAGTCGAACCGGTCTTCCATCGTCCCCTTTCCGACGACGGTCAGATCGTAAGCTCCGTCCCGCGGCACATGGATATGAAAGGCCACGCCGTCCGCTTCCTTTGCGTAGAGCAGCACCGCTTTCCCGCCGGAGGCATCCTCGTCCTCCACGATCTCAGCGCCTCCCAGCCGCTGCGCCTGCTCCGCCTCGTAGACGTCGGCGTCATCGGCCGGGGCGGTCCCGGCGTCGGCCCCGCACAGCGGCAAGACCGCCAGCACACAGAGCGCCGCGGCAAGGAGTCTTTGGAGAATATTCCTGTTCAGAGCGCATCCCCCCCTTTTTGTAGTTTAACTCTGTTTTCCAAAAATGTAAAGCGCTCATGTTCGTTTCAGAAAAAGGCTTTTATTCCATTTTTATGGAACAAAAGCCCGGGCGATTTATGTCTTTCTTATTGTGTGCGCGGGAAAAGCGTGCTATAATATGGCAAAACCTGCCCGCCGGATGCGGCGTCTCGCTGTTTTCTGCGGCGGCTTGTACGACAAGGAGTATTTCAGTTATGAATATCAGCATTTTCGGTCTGGGCTATGTGGGCTGTGTGGGCGCGGCGTGTCTTGCAAAGCTCGGGCACCATGTCATCGGCGTCAACCACACCCAGGGCAAGGTCGACCTCATCAACGAGGGCAAGCCCACCATCATCGAGGCGGACATCGAGGAGCTTGTGAAGGAGGCCCATGACAAGGGCATGCTCGAGGCCACCACGGATTACATCTACGCCGTGAAAAATACCGACGTGTCCTTCATCTGCGTCGGCACCCCCAGCGGCAGGGACGGGCATCTGAACCTCAGTTACATCTACCGCGTTGCCCGGCAGATCGGCGAGGGCATCCGCGAGAAGGACGGCTTCCACATCGTCGCCATCCGCAGCACCGTCCTCCCCGGCACCAACCAAAAGGTCGGCGAGATCATCGCCGAAGCCTCCGGCAAGGCGCGCGGCGAGGGCTTCACCGTGGTCTCAAATCCCGAATTTCTGCGCGAGGGCACGTCCGTCCAGGACTATATGAATCCGCCCATCACCCTCATCGGCACCGACAGCGAGCGGGCCGAGCAGGTCTTCCGCGAGATCTACAGGGACATCCCCGCCGAGTTCGTCTGCACCGATATCCGCGTGGCGGAGATCATGAAATACGTCAACAACACCTTCCACGCCCTCAAGATCGTCTTCGGCAACGAGGTCGGCAACATCTGCAAGCAGCTTGACATCGACAGCCACAAGGTCATGGAGATCTTCTGCAAGGACAAGCAGCTCAACATCTCCCCCTACTACTTCAAACCCGGCTTTGCCTACGGCGGCTCCTGCCTGCCGAAGGACTCCAA
>CADBYZ010000058.1 GCA_902799075.1 Oscillospiraceae bacterium
CCAACGCAAGATTGGGTTTATTGAGAAGGGCTAAGGGTCTGCTTATTACAGCTCTTAGCCCCTCATTTGGCTTAAATGTCAGCTTGTATCTTACGAAGATATGCTTCAAAGATGGATCTCTTTATCCTTACCATTTTACCGCCGATTTTGTACACGGCTCCTGCTTCATGGGCCAGTCTAGTAAACATTTTAAGCCCTAAACCGTAATAATCTGCCCCCTCATAGTACGTGATGAAGTCTTTTTGTAGTATCTTCAGATCCTCATCATCAATCTCATTTGAAAACATCCATATATTTCCGCTCATAATCCTATGTTGCCCTCTTCCAAACGTGTTGCAAGAGTACTGGGTTCTCTAAACTGCTCCAGATATTCATCAAAAATATCTCGATTGATAAGGACAGTCCCCTCCATTCGATAGATAGCTCCCGCTTTTGAAGCATGTTCAAGAAGCATCTTGTGTGACATGCTGTAAACGATCTCTGCATCTTTGTACCTTAAGAATTTTCTGCGCAGTTTTTTCGCCGCCTCACGAACCTCATTCTTTTTTGTAAGGCTGTAATACTCTTTGACGCTTTCAGTTAACATAACATTCCCGTCTCCTGTCATTCTAAAGATTCTGACACGACGCATAAGGAAGCCGAAAAAAGAGAACACTCCCTGAACTCTCTTCAAGGAGTGTTCTCTCAAACGTAGTGTTGAGATGCTATTGCTTTCCTGACTTCACCAAAATGCTTCATTTCGCTTCACAAGACAGAGCGAAATTGTTGTCAATTTGTTGTCAACTCTCAGAATTATACCTTCAAACCGTTGAAAATACAGGCTTTTTTACTCGACGGGAATTTGTTGTCAACTCTCAGAATTATACCTTCAAACCGTTGAAAATACAGGCTTTTTTACTCGACGGGTTTCATTGTCGGGAAGAGGATGACATCCCGGATGGAGCTTGCGCCGGTGAGGAGCATGACGCAGCGGTCGATGCCGATGCCGAGGCCGCCCGTGGGGGGCATGCCGTATTCGAGGGCGTTGATGAAATCGTCGTCCATCATGCCCGCCTCGTCGTCGCCCTTGGCCCGCAGCTCCACCTGTTTCTGGAAGCGCTGCTTCTGGTCGATGGGGTCGTTGAGCTCGGAGAAGGCGTTGCCCATCTCGCTGCAGCAGATGAAGAGCTCGAAGCGCTCGGTCAGGCGCGGGTCCTTGGGGCTGCGCTTGGCAAGGGGCGAAACGTCCACCGGGTGCATGGTGATGAAGGTGGGCTGGATCATCTTCTCCTCCACCTTCTGGTCGAAGCACTCATAGAGCGCGTGGCCCCAGGTGGGCTCCACCTTGTCCATGTCCACGCCCACGGCCTTCGCCGCGGCGACGGCCTCGGCGTCGTCGGTGATGGTCATGAAGTCCACACCCAGATACTCCTTGACGGCCTCGGCCATGGTCAGGCGCTTAAAGCCGGGGGCGAGGGAGACCTGATGGCCCTGCCACTCGACATCGTAGGTGCCGAGGATCTCCATGGCGGCGCCGGAGAGAAGCTCCTCAAAGAGGTCCATCATGTCGTTGAAGTCGGCATAGGACTCGTAGAGCTCCACGGTGGTAAACTCCGGGTTGTGCTTGGTGTCCATGCCCTCGTTGCGGAAGATGCGTCCCAGCTCATACACGCGCTCGATGCCGCCCACGATCAGGCGCTTGAGGTTTAATTCGGTGGCGATGCGCAGGTACATGTCGATATCGAGGGTGTTGTGATGCGTAATAAAGGGTCTTGCGGTCGCGCCGCCGGAGATGGTGTTCAGGACCGGGGTCTCGACCTCCATGTAGCCTCTGCCGTCCAGGTAGCGGCGCACATAGGAGATGAAGCGGGAGCGGATCTCAAAGTTGCGGCGGGAGTCGTCGTTGACGATGAGGTCGACGTAGCGCTGGCGGTACTTGAGCTCGGTGCTGGTCATGCCGTGGAACTTCTCGGGCAGCGGACGCAGGGACTTGGAAAGCAGCACCACCGACTGCACGTGCACGGAGATCTCGCCGGTCTTGGTCTTGAAGACGTAGCCGCCGACGCCGATGATGTCGCCGATGTCGTACTTGCGGAAGTCCAGAAACTCCGTCTCGCTCACGGCGTCGGCGCGGATGTAGAGCTGGATGAGGCCCTTATCGTCCTTGATGTGGCAGAAGATGGCCTTGCCCATACCGCGCTTGGACATGATGCGCCCGGCGACAGACACCTGCTTTTCCTCAAAGGCGTCATAGTTGTCCTTAATCTCCCGGGACCAGGCGGTGCGGGCAAACTTGGTCTGCCGGAAGGGGTCTCTCTC
The DNA here is from genome assembly GCA_902799075.1 of Oscillospiraceae bacterium. GTDB lineage: Bacteria > Bacillota > Clostridia > Oscillospirales > Oscillospiraceae > Limivicinus. Next base: position 2,299 of record CADBYZ010000058.1, read on the forward strand.
CTCCTGCTGCAGAGCGGCCAGCTTGTCGCGGCGCACCTGCAAAATCTCGGAAAGCTCCATCTCGGGAGCCTGATTGTTGTTTCTCTCTTCGCTCATGGGTAACTCCAATTACTTGTTTTCTACGGAAAGGATCTTCAGCTTGACCTCACCCGCGGGGGCGGCGACGGTGACGGTGTCGCCGGCGCGGTGGGTGTGCAGGGCGCGGCCCACGGGAGAGTCGTCGGAAATGCGGCCCGCCTTGGGGTTTGCCTCCTGGGAGCCGACGATCTCATAGGTCTCCTCCTCGTCAAACTCCAGGTCCAGGACCTTGACAATGCTGCCGAGGGTGACGGAGTCCTTGGGGGCGTCTTCTTCGTTTTTCTCCACGATCTCGGCGTTTTCGATGAGCACCTTGAGCTCGGCGATCTTGGAATAGAGCTTGCCCTGCTCGGTCTTGGCCTCGTCATATTCGCTGTTCTCGGACAGGTCGCCGAAGCTTCTGGCCTCCTTGATCTGCTCCGCGACTTCCTTCTCGCGCACGGTTTCGAGATAGTAGAGCTCCTCCTTGAGCGCGTCGAGACGCTCCTGACTCATTTTGAATCTGCTTGCATTTGCCATAGTGACCTTCTCCTTCTGCCGCAGCCCGGCAACTATTTGAAAATGGTAATGTCTTTATAAACGGCTTTTAACCTGATAGATTATATTGATTTTCCCGCTCCGTGTCAACTCAAAATCTTGAGGGCGTACATGAGCTGTTCGTCGTCCGAGGTGACGCCGGTGCCGGAGCTGTCGCCGGTGGTGCCGGCGGTGGTGCCGGTGGCGCTGGGGTCGGAGTTGTGCATGATGTAGTCGGGCGACACGCCGCCGCGGGCGCTGATGTCCACGCCGCCGCCGGTGAGGTAGGTGCCGGTGGAAAGGCGGATGGCGCTGCCGTCGGAGAGGACGATGGTCTCCTGGGTCCTGGTCTTGCCGGTGGAGGGTTCGCCGATGAGGGTGGCCCACTGAAACTCCTGCAGGGCCGCGGCAAAGACCTCGGCCTCGCCGTAGGTCTCGGCGTTAATCAGCAGGCACATGGGCATCTGGATGCACATGCCGTCGGACTCGGTGACGATCTGCTTGCCGTTTTTATTCTGCTGCACGAAGAGCTTGCCGTTCGGCAGCAGATAGTCCAGCAGCTGAGCCACCTCGGTGTCGAGTCCGCCGGGGTTGCCGCGCAGGTCGAGACACAGGGCGACCGCCCCCTGGTTTAAGAGCTTTTCGATGCCGTCGATGGCGTCCTGGGCGGTGCCGGCCTCGAAGTTCTTGATCTGCACATAGCCCGCCATGGTCTTCTCCAGGCGGCAGTAGACCGAGCTGCGGTAGATGCCGGTGCAGTCGACCTCGATCTCGCGCCGGCCCTTGCTGAGGGTCAGGACGAACTTGGTGTTGAGGCGGGAGCGGATGAGCTTTCTCGCCTCGTCGAGGGTCTTGTCGGTCAGGTCGATCTCATCCACGGCGGTGATCACATCCCCCGCCGTGAGCCCCGCCCAGGCGGCGGGCGAGTCCATGTTGACGGAGATGACCTCGAAGCCGCCGTGCTCCTCTTTCAGGATAGCCATTCCGATGCCGCTGTATTCATTGGTGGAAGAGAGCTGGAATGCCTTGTACTCGTTGGGCGACATGTAGTAGCTCCACTTGTCGCCGAGGGCCGCGATCATGGCGGCGGCGGCGTTGTCGCCGAGGGTGCTTCGGTCGACGGGGTCGATGTAGCGCTCATCCACCACGTTCTTGATCTCGATGTAGCGCATGGCCTCGTCATACTCGTTCTTGCCGCCCACGGCGTCAAGCATGGATCGGTGGGTCTGCCACCAGACGGCGCCGCAGGACAGGGCCAGCAGGAGGATCACGATTTTCAGGCGGACCGGGATATTCAAAACAGCATGGATAAAACGCAGGATCGTGTTTAAGATTCTTTGCCAAAGCCTCATGGAAGACCTCCGGGGTTATAATCACTTATTGCCGGGCAGTCAGAAGCGACTGCCCGGCATGCCTGTATTCTTTTTACACGCCCGCGTCGGCGGAGATGTTGAGCCCCGAATAGAACTGCTCCGGGTCTATGCGCGAGCCGTTTAAGTACACCTCAAAGTGCAGGTGGGGGCCGGTGGAGTTGCCGGTGGAGCCGACCTGCCCGATGGTGGTGCCCTGGGTGACCGACTGGCCGTTGGAGACCCCGATGTACGAAAGGTGCCCGTACAGGGTCTTGTAGCCGTTGCCGTGGTCGATCATGATGCAGTTGCCGTAGCCGCCGTACCACTCGGCCAGGACGACCTTTCCGCCGTCGGCGGCGTAGACCGCGGTGCCCATGTTGGCGGCGATGTCCATGCCGTTATGGTTTTTGAGCTCGCCCGTGATGGGATGGATACGCTCGCCGAAGCGGCTGGAGATGTAAGAGTAGGTCGCCACGGGGAAGATGAAGGAACCGTTTGCGTAGGCGGCCGCACCGCCGGAACTGCCCCCTCCCCCGCCGCCTCCGGCGGCTGCTGCCGCGGCGGCAGCCTCGGCCGCGCGCTCGGCCTCGAGCTTGGCGACCAGGACGGAAATGGCGGTATTGGTGGCGTCCTCCTGGGCCTGGATCTCGGCGATCTCGGCCTGGCGGTTCATGTAGTCGTCATGCAGGCCGATCAGAAGCGCGGACGCTTCGTCGATCTCCGCCTGGAGCCTTTCCTGCTCGACGCGCAGAGCCTCCTGCTTGCCGCCTACCTCCTTCTGGTATGCCTCGTACTCGGCCTTGATCTCCTCGGTGTTCTCCCGGGCGCGGATGTAGCTGTCCTCGAGCTCCTTGTCGCGCAGCATGATCTCCCCCACGTCGTCCATGGCGGTGAGCATCTCGCCGAGGTTATTCGACTTGAGGATCAGGGCCAGATAGTTGAGGGTGCCGTTTTCCTCCATGGCGCGCACGCGGGCGCGGTAGCGGTCAAGCTGCTCCTGCTCCTGCTGCTGGGCATTGAGGACTTCCTTTTCCTTGTCGGCGATCATCTCATCATACAGCCGGATCTCCTCCTCGTTGAGCTGGAGCTGCTGCATGGTGTAGGTGTTGCGCTCGTCCAGGGCGCGCTTCTGAACCAGGATGCCCACGGCGTTTTCCTTTAGCTCGTCGATCTCGGCCTGCTTTTCCTCGCGCAGTCTCTCGATCTCGTCCCGCTGGGCGCGCAGGGCCTCGATCTCCGCCTGGGAGACGGCGGCGTGGCCCGCGGGCATCAGCGCCGTCAGCAGCACGGTACAGAGGATCAGGCTCAAAAGCTGTACGGACAGGGTTTTTCTCTTTCTGTTCATATGCTCTGCGGAGTCAAACCGCGGCCATCAGGCGATGGCCCGACAACGCTGTGATGATTTGCGGGGACAGTAATATCAATCCAGGTTTTCAAATCTCCGGCCCGGAAGGATTACAATCCGTTTTTGAGGGAGCTTTGCTTCCTCAAAAACACTCTGAGCCGAGCCAAGCGAGGCCTCCTGCCGACCAAACGCGGCGTGTCACGCACCGCCGCGTGCGATAAGCAGGAGTAACTCCATTGCGAACCTCGTTCGCAATGGAAGCGTCAGCAATTATAGTAGCTGATCCCCGAGAAGTACTGGGCGGGGTCGACACGGCTGTCGCCGACATAGACCTCGAAGTGGAGGTGGGTGCCGGTGGCACGGCCGGTGGAGCCGACGTAGCCGATGGTCTGGCCCTGGCTCACGCTCTGGCCCTCGGAGACGGCAAGGCCCGACATGTGCGCGTAAACCGTGCTCGTCCCGCCGTGGTCGATGATGACATAGTTGCCGTAGGCGCTGTCAAAGGAGGCGGTGATGACCGTGCCGGAGGCGGCGGCGATGACGGGCGCGCCGTCGTTGCCGTAGCCGTCGATGTCGATGCCGCTGTGGTAGCGCGTCTCCCCGGTGAAGGGGTCGGAGCGGTTGCCGAAGCGGCTCGTTACGCGCTGGGAACACGGCAGCGGCCAGACAAAGCCGCTGGACTGCTCGCCCGCCACATAGCCGACGGAGGCTTGCTCGGCAAACTGCTGGATCTGCGCCTCGGAGTAGATGGGATCATAGCCCTGGGAGACGGCCTCGAGATTGGCCTGCATCATTTCGGTGATCTGCTGTCTGGCCTGCTCCACGGCCTGCTGGGCGACCGCCTGCTCGGCGGCGCGCTCGGCTGCCTTGCGGGCGTTGTAGCTTGCGATGACGTTGGAGATGGTGGCGGCTGCTGCCTCCTCGGCAATGCGGGCGTCCTCCCACTCCTTGACGGCGGCTTCGATCTCGTCCTGGAGATCATAGAGAAGCTGCTCGCCCTTGTCCATCGTATCTCTCAGCTCCTGCTGCTCGCCGCGAAGCTCGGCCTGGCGCTCCTCATAGACGGCCTTTTCGGCCTCGTAAACGGCCTTGACCTCCTCGGTCTCCTCGCGGGCCGCCTCGTAATCGCGCTGCAGCTGCTTGTCGCTCTCCATGATGACGCCCATGTCGTCGATGGCGGTGATGAGCTGGGAGAAGTTCTCCGACTGGAGGACGAGGGCCAGGATGTTGTAGCCGCCGCTCTCCTCCATGGCGCGCACGCGGGTGCGGTAGCGCTCGAGCTGGACGCTCTCGCGGTCCTTGGCCGCCTCGACCTCCTGTCCCTTGGCCTCGATGAGCTTTTCATAGCCGCGGATCTCCTCGTCGATCACCGCGAGCTGTTCCTCCGCCAGACGGTGCTGCTCCTCAAGGGCGACCATCTGTTCGAGGACATTTGCCTTCTGCTCCTGCAGGCCGAGGATGCGTTCCTTGATCTCCTCGACCTGGCCGGTGAGCTCCGCTTTTTTTGCCCGCAGGGTCTCGAGCTCGTCCAGCTCGTCGGCATAGGCCGAGAGCGGGATCACGCTCACCACGAGCGACAAAAGCATCAGCACCGCCAGTGTCACGGCGATCAGGGAGTATGCTTTTTTCCTTTTCATAAATTGCTCCTGCGAAAAATACCCGAACAATGTCAGACCTTCAGATAGTTCTTGATGGCGTTGACGCCGCCGAAGACACCCACCAGCACGCTGATGGCCATGTAGATGATAAACACCTGCAGGGCGACATTCCGAAACGGGATGACATTGAGAAGTGTGCCCGTGATGGAGCCCACCACGCGCCCCGTCACGAGGTTATAAAGTCCCCAGGTGGCAAGGAAGGCGATGCACCCGCCCATGATGCCGAGCACCAGGCCCTCCACCACGAAGGGCAGGCGGATGAAGCTGTTGGTGGCGCCGACCATCTTCATGATGGCGATCTCCTCGCGCCGGCCGAAGGTGGCAAGCTTGATGGTGTTGGACATGATGAAGAAGGACACGAACACCAGCATCACGATCAGCACCATGGAAACCACCGTCACGACGTTGCGGATGGTGACAAAGCTCTTGGCGTAATCGAGATGGGCGTTGACCTTCGCCACGCCCCGGATGGCCTCGAGGTCTGCCTTGGTCTGGGACATGTGGGCGATATCGTCCAGATGCACCACAAAGCGGTGACGGAAGACCTCCTCGTCGATGCCCTCCATGAGGGAGGCGTCGTACTTGCTCATGAAGCTGTTCATGGCCTCGCCGCGGGAAACGAACTGCACGGAGGCCACATTGTCCACCGCCTCGATATTGCGCTGAAGGTCACGGGCGGCGGCCTCGTCATTGAGCGACTCGTCGACGAAGACCACGATCTCGTTCTGGTTCTCCAGATCCTTGATGAGCGCGTCGATGTTGAGGGACAGAAGGGAGACGCTGCCCATGATGATGAGGCAGGCGACAATGATGGCGACGGTGGCGAAGGACATGAAGCCGTGCGTGGTGATGCTGCGGAAGCCCTCGCGGATCAGATAACCCAGTCTCATATGTCGTAATACTCTCCTTCCGAGGTATCGCCGGTCATCTCGCCGCTGTCAATGGTGATGACGCGCTTGGAGAAAGCGTTGACCAGCTCCTTCTCATGGGTGACGACCACGACGGTGGTACCCATCTCGTTGATCTTTTCCAGCAGCAGCATCAGCTCCAGGCTGCGCACGGGGTCGAGGTTGCCGGTGGGCTCGTCGGCCACGATCATGCGCGGGCTGTTGACCAGGGCGCGCGCGATGGCGACACGCTGCTGCTCGCCGCCGGACAGCTCTCCCGGCATTCTCTTCTCGCGGCCCTCGAGGCCCACGAGCTCCAGTATGTACGGCACGCGCGTGCGGATCTCCCGGTTCGGCGCGCCCACGACGCGCATGGCGAAGGCCACGTTGTCGTAGACGTTCATGTCCTTGATGAGGCGGTAATCCTGAAACACCACGCCGAGGGTCCTGCGCATCTTCGGCAGCTTGCGGCGCTTGATGGTGCCCATGTCGAAGTCGTTGACCACGACGCGGCCGGAGGTGGGGCGCACCTCGCCGGTGATGAGCTTCATGAGCGTGGTCTTGCCGGAACCGGAGGGGCCGACGAGGAAGACGAACTCCCCGTCCTCGATGGTAAGGCTGACATTATCGAGAGCGATGGTGTCGCTGCTCTCGTACACCTTACGCACGTTCTGCATTACTACCATGAAAGAATCCTCCAAAAGACTTCAATTGCGAATGCGATTCGCAATTGAGATACTCGCGCTTATCGCACGCGGCTTACGGGGGAACACGCCGCGTTTGGTCGGCGCGAGGGCTCGCAGTGCTCGCCTTAAGGTGTTTTTAAGGCGGCAAAGCTGCCTTAAAAACGATTTGTTTTTTTAGACGCTATAGCGTTATATATAACACCCAACATTAAAAAGAGGCTTAATATTTGTTGTTCAGCGAGTCGAGGTACTGCTTGACCATCATGGCCACCTTGAAGACGATGGCGTGGTCGAACTCCCTGAGGTCAAGGCCCGTCATCTTCTTGATCTTCTCCAGGCGGTAGACCAGGGTGTTGCGGTGGACATACAGCTTTCTCGAGGTCTCGGAGACGTTGAGGTTGTTTTCAAAGAAGCGGTTGATGGTTTCAAGCGTATCCTCGTCCAGGGTCTCGATGGGATTTTTCTTGAAGACCTCGTTTAAGAACATCTCGCACAGGGTGGTCGGCAGCTGGTAGATGATGCGGCCGAGACCGAGGCTTTCGTAGTTGATGATGGTCTTGTCGCTTTCAAAGACGCGGCCGACGTCGATGGCGACCTGCGCCTCCTTGTACTTGTCGGCAAGCTCGCGCAGGTGGCGGGCATTGGTGCTGACACCGATGACGCACTTGATGCCGAGCTCCTCCTGCAGCGTGGTCTCGATGCCGCGGGCGACCTTCTGCACCTCCTCGGGGCAGTTGGCGCTCGGCAGGGCCTTGACGAGGACGATGTCGGTCTCGTTGATGTTCAGCACGAAATCCTTCTGCCGGTCGGGGAAGATGCGCTGGATGGCCTCCACGGCGGCAACGTCGGGGTTCTCCATCTGGCGCACGAGCAGCACGCACCTGGGCTCGTCGGTGACAAAATGCAGCTCCTTGGCACGCACGTACACGTCGCCCGGGAGGATGTTGTCGGAGATGATGTTCTTGATGAAGGCCGCCTTGTTGTGCTTTTCCTCATAGTTGTTCTTGGCCTCGTTGAAGGCGACAGCGGAAATGGCGCAGATGGTGCGGCTGAGGGCGTCGGTGCCCTCGGCGAAGGCGGCGTAGTCGAACTTGGCCCCCGGGGAGTACAGGGCGTAGTAGGTGCGCGAGGCCGTGGTCACGGGCTTCTCGCTGCCGTCAAACTCGTACAGATGAAAATCGTCCAGTCTCGATCCGATCATGGCAAGCTCGCTGCTGGCCACGACAAAGCCCTGCTCGTCCACGACGCCGATGGTCCTGTCCACCGCGTCCTTCATCTGAATGATCACATTCTGAAATATTCTGCTGGACATATACTCTCTCTCCCATTCTGCCGCATGATTGCGCCGCCCTCTCCAATTGGCCGCGCGCGGCGGATCGCTCTTTTCCCAATCGCATGTGTTTCCGGCAGCTTTTGAGCATTATGTCAAACTGCCCGGGGTGTATCGCTCCCCTGCCGCATGCGTCGCCTACCATAATAACGCTTTTTTATGTAATTATCAATAGAAACTATCGGGTTTTTTTGTGAATTTTTTTCGCTTTGTGTTGTTAACGCTCAAAAACCATCCGACAAAGCCGGGCTTTTTTCGACTAATTGCCAATAGCAAAATCGCTCAACACCTTGCACAAATCCTCCTGTGAAAGCTCCCGGATGCCGCCCGGCGCAAGGCTTTCGTCAAGGGTGAGCGCCCCGACGGAGAGCCTGCGCAGTTTTGTGACGGGCTTTCCGCAGGCGGCCAGCATGCGCTTGACCTGGTGGTATTTCCCTTCCATCACGGTGACGAAGCACACGCTCTCCCCCGTGGTCTCGAGCCTCGCGGGCAGACATTCCGTTCCGTCAGCCAAGACGATGCCCCGCTCAAAGGCGCGCACATCCCGCTCGTCCGGCACGCCCTCCACCTCGGCCCGGTAGCGCTTCTCCACACCCGACTTCGGGGAGATGATCCGGTGGGCGAAGTCCCCGTCGTTTGTGAGCAGTAATAAGCCGCTCGTGTCCTTGTCGAGCCGTCCCACCGGGAACAGGCCGAGGCGCTTGAGCTCGTCGGGCAGAAGGTCCAGGACAGTCTGCTGGCGGCGGTCCTCGGTCACGCTCAAAACCCCCTCGGGCTTATCCATCATGAAATAGCGAAAGCGCTGCCATCGAAGGGTTTCGCCGTCAAGGCTTATCTCGCTCCGTTCGGCGTCCACCTTCTGCTCGGGCGCGGTGACGGTGACGCCGTCCACGCGCACGCGGCCGCGGCGTATGATGTCGCGCAGTTCCTTCCGGGAGGCGACCCCCAGCTCGGATAGCAGCTTGTCCAGTCTCATTTGGCTCATCGCAACGCTCCTGACATAACTTTGTCCGTGTGTGAATATGCTGTGCTGACAGAGGCCGCAGCTTATCTGCGGCGGAAGGGAGAAGGCTATGGCACGGAAAACACAAGGCTTTACGCGAAAGAAAATCCTGACGCTCCTGCTGGTGTGCGCACTGATCCTGCTGCTGTTTTTCACGGCAAAGAGCGTTTTTGTGAAGGACGAGGCGCCCGATCTGAATACCATCGAGGGCCGCGAGGCTTATCTCAAGAGCCTCGGCTGGGACATCGACCGCGACAGCGAGAGCTTCCGCTCGGTGGTAGTGCCGCAGAAGCTGGAGGGCATCATGGCCCAGTACAACAAGATCCAGCTCAGGCAGGGCTTCGATCTCAGCAAGCACCTCGGCGAGAGCTGCCGCCAGTACTGCTACGATGTGACGAATTATCCCGGCGGGACGGGCAAGGTGATCGTGTCGCTGTACCTGCAAAACGGCGAGGTCATCGCGGGCGACGTGCACTCCACCGCGGTCAACGGCTTCATGCACGGCCTGAGCCGCAGTGAGGCGGGCGCAAGCCCGAGTCCTGCGCTCAGCCCCAGTCCCGCGGGCGGGTGATGGGGCATGAAAATCCACGGAACAGACCGTCCGTGGATTTTCATTATGAATTTACAGCAGCATCACGCCGGCTTTATCGCAGATCTCCTGGGTCTCGCTGTCCCAGATGGATGCCTGCACCTCGCCGATGTGGGCCTTGCCCAGAAGCAGCATGGAAAGGCGCGACTGGCCCACGCCGCCGCCGATGGTCAGCGGCAGCTCACCATTCAGCAGGGCCTTGTGATACGGAAGCTCGCGCCTGTCGTCGCAGCGGGCGAGCGTGAGCTGACGATCCAGGGATTCGGGGTCGACGCGGATGCCCATGGAGGAGATCTCCATCGCGCAGCCGAGCAGATCGTCCCAGAACATGATGTCGCCGTTCAAGTCCCAGTCGTCGTAGTCCGGGGCGCGGCCGTCGTGCTTTTTGCCGGACTTGAGGAGCTTGCCGATGCCGATGATGAAGGCGGTCTTGTGCTCCTTGAGATACGCGTTCTCCCGCTGCTTGGGGGTAAGCTCCGGGTACATGTCCTCGAGCTGCTGGGTGGTGACGAAGCTCACGCGCTTTTCGAGCTTCGGCAGCACGGCGAGCTGCGGGTAGATGGCCTGCATGGTGCTCTGGGTGTCGCAGATGGCGGCGACGATGTCCATGACGGTGGACTTGAGGTAATCCAGGTTCCGGTTCTCCGGCAGGATGACCTTCTCCCAGTCCCACTGGTCGACGTATACGGAGTGGAGATTGTCCAGCTCGTCCTCGTCGCGGCGGATGGCGTTCATGTCGGTATACAGGCCCTTGCCCGGCCAGAAGTTATAGCGCTTCAACGCCATGCGCTTCCACTTGGCAAGGCTCTGCACGACCTCGGCTCTCGCGTCTGCGTGCAAAATATCGAAGGAGACCGGGCGCTCATAACCGTTGAGGTTGTCGTTCAGGCCGGAATTTTCGTCCACGAACAGCGGCGCGGAGACGCGGTAGAGATCGAGCCGCGCGCCGAGATTGTCCGCGAAGATGCGCTTTAACAGGCTGATGGCCTTCTGGGTGTCGTAGATGGACAACAGGCTCTTGTAGCCCTCGGGTATGAATGTGTGCATAATGATCCCCCTCCATTTTATTTCAAAAGCGAAACTGAGGTTTCGCTTTTGAGCTACTCGCATTCATCGCACACGGCGGTGCGTGACACGCCGTGTTTGGTCGATGCGAGGGTTCGCTTTGCTCACCTAAGGTGTTTTTGCCGAGGCAAAGCCCCGTCAAAAACGATTTTAAATATTTCGCACTCGGACTTTACTTCTTACTCAACAGCTCTATAAGCTGCTGATAAAAGGCCTCCGCGTTTTTACGGAAGTTCTTTTCCATGGTTTTGGCCTGCTCCTCGCCGCCGCACAGAAGGCGCAGGTTGATGACGTCCCCTTCCCCGTCGGACATGGCGAGGGTGACA
>CADBYZ010000059.1 GCA_902799075.1 Oscillospiraceae bacterium
GGCCGTGCAGGCGGCTCTGGACGAGGCAAAGCGCCAGTCCCGGGGCAGGCTCCTGCGCCGCGCGGCCCTGGTGATCGTCCCGCTGGTGCTCATTGCGGGCATCGTCTTCGGGGTACATGAGATCATGCAGCGGCGCAGCGAAATCTACCTCGAGGCAAACCGCCTGTATAACGAGGGCGACTACGCCATGGCGGCGGTGCTCTTCGACAAGGTGGGCCACTACAAGGATGCAAACACCATGAGCGCGAAGGCCAAAAAGGCCGACGCCGAGATCGCCTCCTACAACCGGGCGGCGAGGCTTTTTCAGAACGAGCGCTGGGACGATGCCTACGAGGCCTACAAGGAGCTCGGGAGCTTTCAGGACAGTGCCGAGCAGGCCCAGGAGGCCCTGTACCAAAAGGGCATGAAGCTCCTTAAAGACGAGGCCTTTGCCGACGCGCGGGAGGTCTTCCGCAGCCTCGGCGGCTACCGGGACGCGGCCACGATCGCCGCCCACTTCTTCAACCGATGCCTGTCCGAGGAGGCAAGCCTCAACCTCGAATGCAGCGGCCCCCTTACCACCAGCTACCGCTATGACAGCTGCGGCCGCGTCGCGGAGAAGACGGAGCAGTTTTCCGCCTATCCCGGCATGAGCGACCGGGTGTCCGTCTACGACTATGAGACGGACGGCAGCTACACCGTCACGGAGAACCAGGTGACCAAACGCTACGACGCCTACGGCGGCTATATCGGCCAGGGCGACATCGTCACGAACAGCTACGAATACGACTTCTACCCCGACGGCAGCGTCCACTACAGCATCGAGAGCGACGCGCGCACCGGCGAATATCTCAGCTCCGCGGCCTACGACGAGCACGGCAACCTCATCGCCGTGCAGAACCAGGACGGCTCGGGCTACACGCTGCTCAACGAGTATAACGGGGAGAAGCTGTCAAGGCAGGAACGCTACAGCGAGGACGGCAGCATGATCAGCCGCGTGAGCTTTGAGTATGACGACGACGGCCTTTTAAAGCGCGCCACCTTCCTCACCCCCGGCGCCACCACCACCGTGACGGTGCTCTACAAAAACGGCCCCGTCTACGCTCCCGACGCGGAGGAATAAGTATTCTCACCCCGCCGCTTTTGCGGCGGGGAATCTGTACACAGGGCAGCATGGCTGCCCGCGGAGGTGTCCCCATGCCATCCATGGATATCGTCTTTGAACAGATCCTGGTCATCCTGCTCTATGTCCTCATCGGCTTTGTCGCCGGGAAGACCGGGCTTGTCACCGCGCCGCAGCGCAAATACCTCTCGCGTATCTGCAGCGACCTGATCCTGCCCTTCACAGTACTCTCGGCCGCGAGCCAGAGCGTCAGCCGCCGGGAGCTCGGCTCCCTGGGGCTTCTTGTACTTTTGATCCTGGGAACATTCATTTTGACTACTGCCGCTTCCCTCTATGTCCAGAAGCTGCGCGGCACGCCATACGCCGTGAAGGTCACCACCGCCTCGCTGCTGACCTACCCCAACTGCACCTTCCTCGGCCTGCCGCTGTGCCGGGCGCTGTTCGGCGAGATGGCGATTTTGTATAACGCGGTGTTTCTGCTGGCGTTCAACATCCTGTTTTTCACCTGGCAGTACACCATGTTTACCCGCAAAAAGTTTGCCTTCAAAAGCCTCGTCACCCCGCCCACGGTCTCCACGCTTCTGCTGACCGTCATGCTGGCCCTGGGGCTTCATTTCCCGACGCCGGTACAGACGGTGATCGCCAGCACGGGCGCGATGATCTCGCCGCTGTCGCTCATCATCGTGGGCGTCATGATGTCGGAAAACAAGCTCACCAGCATCTTAAAGGAGCGCCGCGCCTATCTCATCACACTGATAAGAAACCTGCTTATCCCCCTTGCCTTCATGCTGGTGCTGACGGTCCTGCCGCTGGAGTCCGCCTCCCGGCTGTGCCTGCTCGTGTACCTGGCCTGCCCCTGCGCGACCCTCACCACCATCTATGCCATCCAGTGCGACTGCGAGCCGGAGCTTGCCGCCCACAGCGTGCTGATGTCGACGATGTTCTTCGCCGCCACTCTGCCGCTGATCGTTTACATCGGCACAAGGGTGCTGTGATCTTTATTCATACATCCTTTACTTGACAGCGCTTCCTTCATCGTGGTATTATCACCGAGGAACTATGTGACATATCGCCTCATTTTCCCTTTTTCCGGGAAAATGAGGGTTCTTTTTTTGACAGTAAGGAGAGTTTATCATGGATTACGATGTCATTATCGTGGGCGCGGGCCCCGGCGGCATCTTTACCGCCTATGAGCTGGCAAGGGCACGGCGCGGCCTGAAGATCGGCGTGCTGGAGCTGGGCAAGCCCCTGGACAAGCGGCACTGCCCCATCGACGGCAAGAAGGTCAAGTCCTGCATCCGCTGCAAGACCTGCAGCATCATGAGCGGCTTCGGCGGCGCGGGCGCGTTTTCCGACGGCAAGTACAACATCACAAACCAGTTCGGCGGCACGCTTTATGAGCATATCGGCAAGACCCAGGCCATAGAACTGATGCAGTACGTGGATAAGATCAACCTCCGCCATGGCGGCGAGGGGACGAAGCTCTATTCCACCGCCAACACCAAAATCAAGCGCATGTGCCTGGAAAACGGTCTGCACCTGCTCGATGCCCAGGTAAGGCACCTCGGCACGGACATCAACTACGTGGTGCTGGAGAACATCTACAACGAACTCAGGGACCGGGTGGACTTTCACTTCGAGACCGCCGTCACCGATCTCAAGAAGATCGAGGGCGGCTTTGAGGCCGTGACCTCCAAGGGCAGCTTCACCTGCCGCAGGTGCGTGGTGTCCGTCGGGCGCAGCGGCAGCAAGTGGATGGAGAAGGTCTGCGACTCCCTCGGCATCCCCACCATGTCCAACCGCGTCGACATCGGCGTGCGCGTGGAGCTTCCAGCGGAGATCTTCGCCCACCTGACCGACGAGCTCTACGAGAGCAAAATCATCTACCGCACGCAGAAGTTTGAGGACATGGTGCGCACCTTCTGCATGAACCCCCACGGCGTGGTGGTCAACGAGAACACCAACGGCATCGTCACCGTCAACGGCCACAGCTACGAAGACCCCTCGAAGCACACCGAGAACACCAACTTTGCCCTGCTGGTCTCCAAGCACTTCTCCATCCCCTTCAAGGACTCCAACGGCTACGGCGAGAGCATCGCGCGCCTATCCAACATGCTCGGCGGCGGCGTCATCGTGCAGCGCTTCGGCGACCTCGTGCGCGGTCGGCGCAGCACCGAGAGCCGCATCCGCGAAAGCTTCGTCACCCCGACCCTCGCGGCGACCCCGGGCGACCTGAGCCTGGTCATCCCCAAGCGCATTCTCGACGGCATCATCGAGATGATCTACGCCCTCGACAAGATCGCCCCCGGCACAGCCAACGACGACACCCTCCTCTACGGCGTGGAGGTCAAGTTCTACAACATGGAGGTCGAGATCGACGAGAGGCTCCAGACCTGCTGCCCCGGCCTCTACGTCATCGGCGACTGCTCCGGCGTGACCCACTCCCTCTCCCACGCCTCCGCCAGCGGCGTCCACGCCGCGCGGTGCTTATTGGAGGAAATATAATCAATTGCGAATTTGATTCGCAATTGAGAACTCGCGCTTATCGCACGCGGCGGTGCGTGACACGCCGCGTTCGGTCGGCGCGAGGCCTCGCTGAGCTCGGCTTATGGTGTTTTTGGAGCGGCAAAGCTGCCCCAAAAACGATTTGCATAATTCTTTTGCAATCGACTGTTTTCGGAGGCTTTCATGGCTAAAACCAAAGGTCAAAACTACATGCACGGCGCGGCGATCCTGACGGTCGGCGTGATCATCATGAAGATCCTCGGCTTCTTCTACAAGATCCCCCTGGGCAATATCCTCGGGGACGAGGGTTACTCCATGTTCATGGGCGCCTACAGCATCTATTACATCTTCTTCACGCTGGCGACCGCGGGCCTGCCGGTAGCGCTGTCGCGCCTGGTTGCCGAGGCGGACGCCAACGGTCGGGCAAAGCAGGAGGAGAAGACCTTCCGCGTGGCGCTCGTCACGTTTACGGTGATCGGCCTTGTCTTCGCGCTCATCATGTTCTGTTTTCCCCAGTGGCTGGCTGCCTCGTATCTGGAAAACCCCGACGCCGCACCCAGCGTGCGGGCCATGGCCCCGGCGATTTTGCTGGTGTGCATCGTGTCGGCCTACCGCGGCTACTGCCAGGGCAACGGCAACATGCTCCCCACCACTGTCGACGAGGTGCTGGAGGTCTTCTTTAAGGTGGTCTCCGGCCTTGTGATCGCGGTGCTGGTGCTGCGCGCCTACAAGGGCAGCCCTCTGGCCCTGCCCATGAGTTCGGCGGGCGCAATCTTCGGCGTGTCCATCGGCTCGGCGGTGTCGCTTGCGTATATGATCGTCTATAAGCACCGCCACTATTCCGTCCTCTCTGCCCCCTATACCGGCGGCATCGACCCCAACGACATCCCGGATGACGACGAGCTTGTGGACCCCGCCATGAAGATCGTCAAAGACATCCTGTCCATCGGCATCCCCATCGCGACCGGCGCCTGCATCATGGCGCTTCTCAACAGCGTGGACTCCAAGCTCTGCATGAACCGCCTCCAGAGCGCGGCGGGCTTTTCCTACCGCGAGGCCAAGGTACTTTACGGCGTGTACGGCAAGGCCCAGACGCTCTTCAATCTCCCCGCCGCGTTCATTACGCCGCTCACCATCTCCATCGTCCCCGCCATCTCCGGGGCGCTTGCCAAGGGCGATAAAAAGACCGCCGGCACCGTGTCCGAGGATTCGCTGCGCATCTCGGCCTTCCTCGCCATCCCCATGGGCGTGGGTCTTGCGGTGCTGGCAAAGCCCATCATGGATGTGCTCTATCCCGGCAGTCACCTCGCGGGCGCGGGCCTTTTGCAGGTGATGGGCGTTGCGTCCTTCTTCGTGTGCCTCGTGCTCATGGAAAACGCCATCCTCCAGGCCTCGGGCCGCGAAAAGCTCACCATGGTCACGCTCATCACCGGCGGCATTATCAAGATCATCATCAACTGGTTTCTGGTCGCACGGCGCGACATCAACATCTACGGCGCCCCGGTGGGAACCCTGTGCAGCTACTGCGCCATGGCGGCGATGGACTATGTCTTCATGTGCCGCACGCTCTCAAGCCGTCCGCGTCTGCTGCGCGTGTTCTCCGGCCCCCTCGCCGCAAGCGCCCTCATGGGCCTGACCGCCTGGGGCGTCTACGGCCTCGGCACCCGGCTTCTGGGGCAGGGGAGGATCGGCACGCTCCTCGCCATGTGCGCCGCCATCGGCGCGGCGGTGATCGTGTACCTGGTCACCGCGATCGTGTTCCGGGCGGTCACGAGGGAGGACATGAAGCTCATCCCCGGCGGAGAAAAAATCGCGCGAATCCTCCATATGCGTTAAAAATCGGCATAAATCCTTAAAAAACTGTAAATAGTACTTGCGAAATACGGGGAAGTATGGTACAGTCTATTTGCTCGCCGCCTGTGTATGTTGAACAGACGGACGGGAGCATGAGTAATCCGCCCCAAATGCGGGAAAACTCACCATATCATGGCATCAGTGCCATATCATATTCAGGAGGAAACAGATAATGAATAAGGCAGAATTAGTCGCTGCAGTCGCAGAGAAGAGCGGTCTTTCCAAGAAGGACAGTGAGAAGGCCGTCAACGCCGCGTTTGAGGCCATCTCCGCAGAGCTCACCAAGGGCGGCAAGGTTCAGCTTGTCGGCTTCGGCTCCTTCGAGACCAAGACCCGCAACGCCCGCATCGGCCGCAACCCCAGAACCAAGGAAGAGATCCAGATCCCGGCCAGCCGCGTTCCTGTCTTCAAAGTCGGCAAGGCGCTCAAGGACGCCGTCGCCAAGTAATTCATTACCAGCGTGTGAAGACCGCCTGTCCTTTTCGGAGAGGCGGTCACGTTTTATCGAGGTGGATCTATGCGTTTGGACAAATACTTAAAGGTCTCGCGCCTCATCAAGCGGCGCAGCGTGGCAAACGACGCCTGTGACGCCGACCGTATCCTCGTCAACGGCCGTCAGGCCAAGGCCAGCTATCAGGTCAAGGAGGGCGACATCCTCGAGATCGCCTTCGGCCAGCGCACGCTGAAGGTGGAGGTCACCCAGGTGGCGGACAATGTCTCCAAGTCCGACGCCCCGGCCATGTACAGGGAAATCGTATAAGTGAAGGGCAGGGAAGCGCATGAGTATTTTCAGCAGATTCATTGCCGGCCGCAGCGGGAAAGCGCGGCGCCCGGCGGTGGGGATGATCACACGGACCTGCCGCAGCTGCGGGCGGACCTTCACGCTCCCGGAGAATGTCCAGCACTGGCCGGACTATTGTCTGCAGTGCAGGGCAAAGCGACTGTCCCCGGAGACGGTCACGCGGACCTGCCGCAGCTGCGGGCGGACCTTCACCTTTTCCACACCCCTGCAGCACTGGCCGAAATACTGCCCGGCGTGCAGGACAAAGCGAAGAAGGTAAAAACCAAGGGGCTGTCTCATTTTGAGACAGCCTCTTTCCGCACCCTAAAAAATAACAAAATCCCCTTGACGAAAATCCAAAATGGTAGGAAAATAACGATAGGAGAGTATCGGCCATTTTCAGCACAGGTACAGCATGGACGCGGTCTCGTTCACCGGACCGGCCCGCCCGGAAAGGGCAGACAGGAAAGCCAACCCTGCGGGTATGGATCCCTGCGGTGCTGCATGATGCCGATAACCATACAAAATTTGAAAAAGGGATGGAGCAAACATGAGTAACGAGGAAAAACCCGCGAGTACCCCGGAAGCAGAAACGACGCCCGCAGAGGAAAGCGCAGCCGCGACCCCGGCGGAAGCCGAGACCAAAACTGAGACGCATACCGAAGCTGCCCCGGAGGCCATGGCAGAGCCCGCAGCCGAGGCAGAAGCGGAGACAGAGCCCGCAGACCCGGCGGCGCTGGAAGTGCAGGCAGCCATGGAGGCAGCCGCGCAGGCTGAGAGAACAGCCCGCCTGGAGGCAGCGCTGGAGGCCGATGCGCGGGCCGAGACCGAGGCCTGGGCAGAGGCGGCACAGCAGGCGGAGACCTACTACGAGCTGAAAGCGGCGAAGAAGGCCGCAAAGAAGGCCGCGAAGGAAGCGGCCGTGGGCGCCGTTATCATGAGCGCGGCGGCGGCAGCGGACAGAAAGGCGGCAAAGAAGGCTGCGAAGAAGGCGGAAAAGAAGGCCGCCAGGCACGCCGCCCAGATCGCCCTGGCCGAGGCTGCCGCAGCGGCGGAAAAGGAAGCCGCCAAGCCCGGAAAGTCCGACCCCCTCAAGGCCGAGATCAAGCAGATGCGCGAGCGCCTTGCCGGTCTCCAGCAGACCCTGCGCGAGAAGGGCCTGCCCGTCATCGTGCTGGTGGAGGGCTGGGCCGCCGCGGGCAAGGGCAGCCTTATCAACGAGCTTATCAGCGAGATCGACCCGCGCAACTACAATGTCGTCTCCCCGGTCATCACTCCCGAGGCTGAAAGCCGTTATCCCTTCCTCTACCCCTACGCCAAGGCCATCCCCGAAAACGGGAAGATCATGTTCTATGACTCCGGCTGGATGGAGGACTGCGTGCGCAAGGCCCTGCGCCGTGAGATCACGAAGGACGAATACAAGGACCGCCTGCGCGCTGTGACGGAGTTTGAGCGCCAGCTTCGCGACGGCGGCTACGTGATCCTCAAGCTCTTCGTGAACATCAGCGAGCGCGAACAGCGCAAGCGCATCGCCGCCCTGCGCGATAGCTTCGAGACCGCCTGGCGCGTGACCGACGACGATATCTGGCAGCTCAAGGAATACAAGACCTTTGAGAAGCACTACAAGACCTTCATGGAGGAGACCTGCAATCCCATCCCCTGGCACCAGCTCGACGGCAGCAACCACACCCAGGCAACCCACAAGGCGCTGACGCTGCTGCTGGGGCTGCTGGACAAGGCCATCGGGAAGGATCGCTACGTGGGCAAGCCCTTTAAGGAGAAGTTTCCGCTGCTGGATATGCCCAAGCTCAGCGAGGTGGACCTCTCTCCGGCCCTGACAGACGAGGAGTACCAGAAGGAGCTCAAGAAGCTGCAAAAGCGCCTCAAGGAGCTGCACAACATCATCTACCTCAAGAAGATCCCGGTCATCCTCTGCTACGAGGGCTGGGACGCAGCCGGCAAGGGCGGCAACATCCGCCGGGTGGCAAAGCCCCTGGACCCGCGCGGCTGCGACGTGATGCCCATCGCCTCCCCCGAGCCCCACGAGAAGAACCGCCAGTACCTCTGGCGTTTCTGGACGCGCCTGCCCCGCAGCGGCCACGTCTGCATCTTTGACCGCACCTGGTACGGCCGCGTGATGGTGGAGCGCCTGGAGGGCTTCTGCGAGGAGGACGACTGGAAGCGCGCCTATAACGAGATCAACGAGTTTGAGCGCCAGCTGACCGACTGGGGCGCGGTGGTGCTCAAGTTCTGGATCCACATCGACCAGGACACCCAGCTCGAGCGCTTCACCGCCCGCCAGAACACCCCGGAGAAGGCCTGGAAGCTGACGGAGGAGGACTGGCGCAACCGCGAGAAGTGGCCCGAATACGAGGAAGCCATCGACGAGATGCTGCAGAAGACCAGCACCAAAAACGCCCCCTGGTACATCATCGAATCCAACGACAAGAAGTACGCCCGCATCAAGGCCCTGCGCATTGTGGTCAAGGCGCTGGAGAAGGCCTGCGAGGAGCGGCTTGCGTAAAGTAAGGAAGGAAGCTATGGACATGGGGGAGATCCCGATCACGGAGCTCGGCGTCAGAATCGGCCAGGTCGAGGACACGGCAGGCGCGACAGGCTGCACGGTATTCATCCGCGAAGAGGGCATGTGCGCGGGCCTGGATGTCCGGGGCGGCGGCCCCGCCTCAAGAGAGACCGAATTACTAAAGCCGCTTGCAAACGCGCAGATGATCCACGCGGTGGTCCTCGCGGGCGGCAGCGCCTTTGGCCTCGGGACCGCAAACGGCGTCATGGCGTATCTGGAGCAGCACGGGATCGGCCTGGATGTGGGCGTGACGAAGGTGCCGCTGGTAGTGCAGTCGGATCTCTTTGACCTGACGGTGGGCGACGCCTGTGCCCGCCCGGACAGCGCCATGGGCTATGAAGCCGCCCGGCGCGCCCTCGAGGCGCCGAACTACCGGGACGGCAATTACGGCGCGGGCTGCGGTGCCACGGTCGGCAAATGCGCGGGCATGGCCTGCTGCATGAAAAGCGGCATCGGGAGCTTTGCCATTGCGCTCGGCGCGCTGAAAATCGGCGCGGTCGTGGCGGTGAACGCCTTCGGCGACATCTTCGACCGGAGAACGGGCCAAAAGGTCGCGGGCCTGCTGACGGAGGACAAAACCGCCTTTCGCAGCACCACGGAGCTGATGGCGGAGCGGGTCATGCCGAACGACAACAAGTTTGTCGGCAACACGACCCTTGGCGTCGTGATGACAAACGCCGCCTTTCATAAGGCGCAGCTTTGCAAGATCGCCGGCATGGCCCACGACGGCTACGCAAGGTCGATCCGGCCCGTGCACACCTCGGTGGACGGCGACAGCATCTACGCCCTATCCGTCGGCGATGTCCCGGCGGACCAGGACCTCGTCGGCACCCTTGCTGCCGAGGTCATGAGCGAAGCCATCCTCCGCGCCGTATACAGCGCCGAAAGCGCCTACGGCTTCCCGGCGGTACGGGACCTCAGCTTCTGAGCGGAAGAAAACAAAAATACAGGGCTGTGAGAAGGAAAGCCAAACTCACAGCCCTGTTCCCGTTCATAAAAAAGAGCTATCCTGCCCGCCGCGGGTGTGGTATAATCAATCATTACCAAAAATTCATTACGGAGGTCTCTTATATGAAAACATTGATCTGCTATTTCAGCGCCGAGAACGGCACCACCGCCCGCGTTGCAAAGGACGCGGCCCAGGCGATGGGCTGTGAGCTCTTCGAGATCACGCCCGAGCAGCCCTACACCGCCGCCGACCTGCGCTACACCAATCCTCTGGCCCGCTGCAACAAGGAGTGGTTCGGCAAAAAGGACGTGCCTGTCGCCGGGAGGATCGAAAACTTTGACGACTACGACACGGTGCTCATCGGCTTTCCCATCTGGTACGGCGGCGCGCCCAACGTGGTCAACACCTTCTGCCGCGGCTACAACTGGTTCGGCAAAAAGATCGCGGCCTTTGCCACCTCCGGCGGCAGCGGCATCGGCAAGACGGCGGATCGGCTGCGCCCCTGTCTCAGCAGCGGCGACTTGCTGGGCGCAAAGCTCGTGCACAGCGGCGCGGAGCTCGCGGCCTGGGCCAAAGAAATCCTCTGAAAGGACGGCGGCATGAAAACACGCATCGAGATCGTACAGGGTGATATCACCAAGCAGGCGGTGGATGCCATCGCCAACGCCGCCAACACCTCGCTCCTCGGCGGGGGAGGGGTGGACGGCGCTATCCACCGCGCGGCGGGCCCCGAGCTCCTGAAAGAGTGCCGCACCCTGGGCGGTTGCGAGACCGGCATGGCGAAGCTCACGAAGGGCTACCGCCTGCCCGCAAAGTATGTCCTGCACACCCCCGGCCCCGTCTGGCACGGCGGGAAAAGCTGTGAGGATGAGCTGCTGGCCTCCTGCTATCTGAGCTGTCTCCAGCTCGCAAGCGAGTACGGCTGCAAGACCGTGGCCTTCCCCTCCATCAGTACCGGCGTGTACCATTTCCCCCTGGAGCGGGCGGCGCAGATCGCCGTCGGCACCATCGCGGTCTACCTCGAGGCGCACCCTGAGATCGAGCTTGTGCGCATGGTGTGCTTTGACGAACGCACGAAGGCGGCCTATGACGCGGCGCTCAAGTCCCTGGAGGCGGAGGCATGAGGCGCGGCGGCATCCGCATCCAGTATAATTCGCCCGTGGTGCTGAGCTTTGCGATCCTGAGCTTCGGCGTGCTGCTGCTTGACCGCTTCACCGGCGGGCGAAGCACCCACATGCTCTTCAGCGTCTACCGCTCCTCCTTCCGGGATCTCGGCACCTATCCGCGCTTTGTGCTGCACGTGCTCGGACACAAGGACTACTCCCACTATATCGGCAACATGATGATGATCCTGGTGGTCGGCCCGCCGCTGGAGGAGCGCTACGGCAGCCGCCCGCTTTTCTGGGCCATGTTCATCACGGCGCTGGTGTCGGGCATGGTGCACTGGCTGTTTTTCCCGGGCTCGGCGCTGCTCGGCGCGTCGGGCATCGTGTTCATGATGATCGTCATGTCCTCCCTCGCGGGCATGCGCGACGGCTGCATCCCCCTGACGCTCATCCTGGTGATGGTGCTCTACATCGGCGGGGAGATCGTAAACGGCGTGACCCTCGCGGACAATGTCTCGCAGCTTACGCACATCATCGGCGGCCTCTGCGGGGCCTTTCTCGGCATGAACATGCGGAGGTGAAGGATGGAGACACTTCTCATCAGCGCCTGCCTTGTGGGTTATAACTGCAAGTATAACGGCGGGAACAACGCTCTGCCGCCGGAAGTCCTCGCCGTGCTGCGAAAGCGCTATCGCCTCATTCCGGTGTGCCCGGAGGCGGCGGGCGGCCTGCCCACGCCCCGCGTACCCAGCGAGCGTCGGGGCGACAGCGTTGTCACCCGCGACGGGCGGGACGTGACGGCGGCCTTCCGGCGCGGCGCGGAGATCGCGGGAGCGCTCGCGGAGCGCTATGGCGCGCGACTGGCCCTTCTCAAAAGCAACAGCCCCTCCTGCGGCAGCGGCACGGTGTATGACGGCAGCTTTACCGGCACGCTCACGCCGGGCGATGGGGTCACGGCTGAATATCTGAAGCATAAAAACTTGACTCTTTTTGACAATTACTCAAGTTTATTGGCCTGATATGACCGTATTGTTCATATTTTAGACGCATTTGTATACTTGACATTTTACCCCAAGCGACATACAATAAATGCATATTTTATGCATTATGCCGTAAAGAAAAGTTCATTACCGCGGCGCACAGACAGAGAGAGGGGTAACGATGGAATTAACCAAAAGCGAGCTTGAAATAATGAATGTAATCTGGGATGCAGGGAAGCCGCTGACCCGCGGTGAGATCCTGGAGCTGTCGGTGGACAAGAACTGGAAGGACAATTCCATACATATCCTGCTCAACCGGCTGCTGGCCAAG
>CADBYZ010000060.1 GCA_902799075.1 Oscillospiraceae bacterium
TGAAATCGAGCGCAGACTCAAGGAGTGCTGCGATATCCCCATTTTCCACGACGATCAGCATGGCACCGCCGTCATCACGCTGGCGGGTCTGACCAACGCTCTCAAGTTCGTGGGCAAGAAACTCGGTGATGTCCGTATCGTTCTCAACGGCGCAGGCGCTGCCGCCACCGCCATCACCAAGCTTCTCATCACCGCGGGCGCTGTCGACGTCACGCTCTGCGACCGCAGCGGCGCCATCTGGAACGGCCGCGCCGACCACATGAACCCCGCCAAGCAGGAGATCGCGCAGATCACCAACCCGAAGCTTCGCAAGGGGAGTCTCAAAGAAGTCATTCAGGGCGCTGATGTGTTCATCGGCGTCTCCGCACCCGGCGCTGTGACCACCGAGATGGTGAAGACCATGAACCGCGACGCGATCATTTTTGCCTGCGCCAATCCCACACCTGAAATTTTCCCCGAGGACGCGAAAGCCGGAGGCGCGGCGGTGGTTTCCACCGGGCGCTCCGACTATCCCAACCAGGTCAACAACGTCCTCTGTTTCCCCGGCATCTTCCGCGGCGCACTGGACGTACGTGCAAGCGACATCAACGACGCCATGAAGCTGGCGGCCGCCTATGCCATCGCGGGCCTGGTTTCTGACGAAGAGCTCAGTACCGACTATATCCTGCCCAAGGCATTTGATCCGCGTGTCAAGGACGCGGTAGCCGGGGCGACCGCCGGGGCAGCCCGTGCCAGCGGTGTTGCAAGAATCTGAGATAAGTTGCCGTAGGAT
The DNA here is from genome assembly GCA_902799075.1 of Oscillospiraceae bacterium. GTDB lineage: Bacteria > Bacillota > Clostridia > Oscillospirales > Oscillospiraceae > Limivicinus. Next base: position 773 of record CADBYZ010000060.1, read on the forward strand.
GCGGAACTCCCCATGACAAAGCGAAGCCTTTACCCGCAGATGGCCTGTGAGTTGGGCAGGAAATCAAGATAAAAACATGTTTACAATACTTCCTGGTCTTTCAAGCACCTGCGCAGGAGAAAAGGGCGTAAGAAAGAAAGCGAATCTGTTTCAGAGCTTGATCGAGCCACGGAAAAAGCTGCCGAACATAGAAACATTTTACCGACAGCATGCTGAAGACCATGATCATTCCGCTGCTGATCGAACAGCTGCTGCAAATGGTCGTGGGTCTGGCAGACACGATGATCTATACGATCTTTATCTATCTTTTCACAAGCTGTTTTCCGCAACGGTACAGCCCTTTGCCATGCCGCTGTCATCGGGGCTCAGAGCCGGACCGGATATCTGGCGCTTCAACAGCGGGGAGTGGAGAAACCGACAGGTGATCTGACCGGATGGACCCGCGAAGAGAAGATAACAACGAGGGCAGGAGCCGCAGCTCCTGCCCTCGTCATTCTTGTCATGGCAACACATTATTTGAACTGCGCAAACAGCCAGTCGCGTACAGCGGTAAGACGATAGCCGTAGTTGAAGGAGGCCATGTGCTCCATGCCGCTTTCGCCCTCTTTAAAAACAGTTCCGGTCTCAAAGCGGACCATGTTGATGGCATGGCCTTCCGCAAGAAGCGCGTTTACTGCCGTGTCCTGCTCTTCGCTGCTGTTCTGCGCGCTCCATGTGCCGAAGCTGTAGGGAACGCCGTCAGCGTCCAGCATGGCCATGACCTCATCCTGACCGCCGGAGGCCTTCGCGTCTCCGCCCGCGGTGATGTAGAAGAAGGACTTTTCCTCCAGCGGCTTGAGGACGGTAATGTCCCACTGGCCGGAGACAAACATGCTGGCCGCAAACAGATCGGGGTACTTGCTGTTGAGGTAGAGCGAGGTCATGCAGCCCATGGACTGTCCCGTTGTGTAGACCCTGTCTGCGTCAATGGAATAGTCCTGCTGCAGTTGGGCAATCAGGTTCACTAGCGTTTCGACCTGCTCGGAAACGGACCAGTCGTCTTTGACTACCGTCTCGGAAAAGGCGGGAACCAGAACAAAGGAGGCGTGTTTCGCCTGTTCCTCGTCCGTTACCCACACGGCAGCGCCGTAATACTGCTCAACGATCTGCCGGGCCGTCTTGCCCGCGCCGGTGGAGTCCGGGATAAACATGAGCAGGGGGTAGGAAGCGCTCCCGTCATAACCCTCGGGGATAAAGAGACTGTATTCCAGAGAAATGCCGGTGACCGGATCGTCAAAGACAAACTGCTCAAACTTATCTGCGTTTTCATCCAGCACGGCCTGAATCTCAGGATCGGCGGAGCTCATCATGCCGCCGCCGGGACCGCCGCGCATACCGCCGCCGGGGCCACCCTGACCCATCGGAGGGAAGCCCTGCTGCGTGTCGGACGCCCAGGCCGCGCTGCCGAGCAGAGCGAAAGCGAGAAACAGGGATACTATAAGAACTGCTTTTTTCATCATTTTGACCTCCCGTTAAAACAAAAGTGCATAATACTGATCAAACACATCCCGAACATTGTGGATGTGTTTTTTGATGCAGACCTCGGCCCGGTCGGCGTCCCGGTCCCGGATCGCTTCGTAGATTTCCGTGTGCTCCTGGAGGGAGTGGTCGCTGCGGCCGGGAATGAGGATGGTCTTGCTGTTGTATTTCTTCATCTGGTTTTTGAGCCGGAGTGTGACCTCCACCGCGGGTTGGTTCGGGCAGGCGGCGTAGATCATGCGGTGAAACTCCTGGTTGCACTGGGAGTATTTCAGCAGCTCGCCGGCCTCCTTGTAAGCCTTCATCTGCTCGAGCAGCTTGCCGAGTTTTTTGATATCCGAATCCTTAAAAGTCGGGACGGCGAGACGAATGATGAAGCCCTCCAGCATCTCGCGCAGCTCCAGAAACTGCAGAACCTCCGTCTTGGAGTAGCTTGCCACCTTCGCGCCCTTGTTGAGATCCATCGTGACATAGCCGTCGTTCTCCAGCATCAGCAGCGCCTTTTTGATCGTGTTGCGGCTGACGCCATGCTCCTGGGCGAGCGCCGCCTCCGTCAGACTCTGGGCAGGGGAGTACTCGCCCCCTTCGATCTGGGCCTTGATTTTATTATAAACAGTCGTTGTCTGCGTTTCCGCCATGGCGAGTTCCTCCCAAAAAATTTGTTTAGAACAATTGAAAAGCACGAATGTTCAACACTGGCACCCATTATAAAGGATGAACACGCAAAATGCAAGGCCGAGATTACCGGTAAACGGAAATAACGGAAAGAGATTCCTGCGTTTTTTGCACAAAAAAACAGAGGGAAAATATACAATCCAAACAAAACTGAAAAAATGTCAAATTCCCTGTTGACAAAAGAAAGAACATCTTGTACAATCCGATCAGAAAGCAAGATTGTTCAACAATCAAGAACAGCAATACGGAATGCAATATTGAAGGAGAATCATCATGAGCGACGTAAAGGAACTTCTCAAAGGCGGGTATGACCTGCACGTACACTCCGCGCCCGACTGCCTGCCCCGCAAGATGGACGACATCGACATGGCAGAGCGCATCACGGCTTCGACCCTCTCCGGCTACGCGATCAAGAACCACTGGACCTCCACCGCAGGAAGAGCAAAGCTCATCAACCGCCTCTATCCCGGCTGTGACGCGGTTGGCACCATTACCCTCAACAGCGCGGTCGGCGGTCTCAACCCCACGGCGGTGGAAATGGCGGCGCGCGGCGGCGTCAAGCTCGTGTGGTTCCCCACCTGCGACAACGAGCATGAGGCGGCCTACCAGTTCGACGGCAACCCCAACAAGAAGCTGGCCTTCTGGGCAAGCATCATCCTTGAGATGAAGGAGCAGGGCATCCAGACCCCGACCCAGAACTGCCTGGACGAAAACGGTGAGCTCAAGAAGGAAGTCCTCGACATCCTGGACATCATCGCCCGCTATGACATGATCCTCGCCACCGGCCATATCTCCCATGAGGAAGCCTACAAGCTGGTACCCGAGGCTGCCAAACGCGGCGTCAAGAAGATCGTCATCACCCACGTGACCTTCCCGACCACCTATTACTCCGTGGAAGACCAGAAGAAGTTCATCGAGTACGGCGCGAAGATGGAGCACTGCTACACCACCTGGAAGACCGGCAAGGAAGAACTGCCCGTCATCGCCGAGATGATCAAGGCCGTCGGCGCCGAGAACTGCATTATCGGCACTGACCTCGGCAACACCAAGCTCTGCTACCCCGACGAGGGCATGGAGGAGTTTGCCGAAGCTCTCATGGCCGAGGGCCTGACCGGCGACGATATCCGCGCCATGGCCGTCACCAACCCCAGATGGCTGCTGGGCAAAGAGTAAGAAGAACATAAACGAATTTAGGGAGGACAAAACAATGATCGAAGGCAAGAGAGTTCTGGTTGTCAGCGCCCACGCGGCAGATTACGTATGGCGTGCCGGCGGCACCATCGCAAAGTACCTCAAGCACGGCGCAGATGTCCACGTCGTCGTCCTCAGCTTTGGCATCCGCGGCGAGAGCAACGACCTCTGGAAGAAGGAAGGCGCCACCTATGAGTCCGTCAAGGCCGAGCGCCTGGCCGAGACTACCAAGGCGGCGGGCATCCTCGGCATCAAGAACATCGAGTTCTGGGATCTGCCCGACTACCCCATGGAGCCCGCCCTCACCGACGAAGTGCGTGAGCGCATGATCCGCAAGATCCGCGAGGTTCAGCCCCACATCATTCTCACCCACGACAAGAACGGCGAGGACGTTCTGAACCCTGACCACAACGCGGTCGCCAAGTTCGTCTTTGCCTGCTCCATCCAGTCCAACTCCAACGGCTATCGCCTCGAGGGCACCAAGACCACCAAGCAGATGCGCCTGTTCGGCTTCGAGCCGCACCAGACCGAGCTGAGCAAGTTCGTCCCCGGCAGCTTCATCGACATCAGCGAAGTCTATGACCAGAAGGTCGAGGCCATGCAGTGCTTCAAGGCCCAGAAGCACCTCATCCAGTACTACACCGAGCGCGCCCACCTGCGCGGCAACCACCTCCGCCGTATCTCCGGCAACCAGACCTATCAGTACGGCGAGAGCTTCAGCAACTTCTTCCCTGTAGCGGGCGACGAGCTCGTTTGATTCCGGCATTCATTTTTACGAAAATATAAAAATTGGAGGAAAACAACATGAAAAAGCTTTTAGCTCTGGTCCTGACCCTTTGCCTGGTCTTCGCCCTCGCCCCCAGCGCCTTCGCAGAAAGCCTGATCTTCGGCACCGCCGCCACCAGCGGCACCTACTACCAGGTCGGCGCCGCCATCGGCACCGCCGTCCAGAATGCGGGCGTTTCCGTCAACGTTATCCCCACCGCGGGCTCCAATGAGAACGTCGCCATGGCGCAGACTATGGACATCGACATCGGCATGGCAAACTCCGACGCCCTCTACGGCGCCTACCACGGCGAGCTGACCTACAAGGACGCCGGCGCCCAGGCTATCGAAGAGGTCGCCGCTCTCTACTACAGCCAGATGCATATCTACACCAAGGACGGCAGCGGCATCGAGTCTGTCGCCGACATGAAGGGCAAGAAGGTCTGCGTCGGCTCCCAGGGCACAAGCTGGCTCTACATGGTGTGGGACGTGCTGGGCGCCTACGGCATCACCGAGAAGGACATCACCCCCTACTATATGAACTATGCTGAATCCTCCGAGGCTCTTGCCAACGGCGACATCGACGCGGCCTTCCAGGTTGGCGGCTACCCCCTCGCCGGCATCCAGCAGAGCGCTTCCACCACCGCCTTCAAGTTCATCGGCCTGCCCCAGGATATCATCGACTCCATGCTCGAAAAGTACTCCTACGCTATCCCCGCCACCATCCCTGCAGGTACCTATGAGAAGCAGGCCAACAAGGAAGACGTCAACACCCTCGCTTACATGACCTGTCTCTTCTGCGGCGCGGACGCCGACGAGGATATGATCTATGACTTCGTCAAGGCCATGGTCGAGACCCTGCCCCAGTACCAGGACACCAATGTTGCCACCCGTCAGATCAGCCTTGAGACCATCGCCACTCCCTTTATCCCCCTCAACGCCGGTGCCGAGCGCGCCTACAAGGACGCGGGCGTCATCAAGTAAGACAATAAACTGCCATTCTTTCGGGGCTTTGAAAACCAGCTTTTCAAAGCCCCAATTATGAATCAAACTTTGTGAGGTATGACCAATGAGTGAAGCTGCAAATTCCGCTCCGGTCAGCAAGGGAGATCAGATCGTAGACAAGGTCTTTCTGTTCCTGTCTACCGTTGTGGCTGTCGTGATGTGCCTGTTCCATCTGGCTGCGGCCTCGCCCTTCCTGCTGCTCAACAACACGGAGCTGGCCGTGATCCACGGCATGTTCATCGTCCTCTTCTTCGTCATGGTGCGCCGCCTGAAGGCTGGCTCCAACGAGGAAGCGGTAAAAAAGACGACCAAGTTCCTCGCGGGCTGCGCCATCGCAAGCGGCATCCTGTGTTTGCTGTTCGTGTGGCCGCCCATCTTCAGCAAGTCCCCCTTCACCGACGAGGAGAAGAACATCTTTAAGTGGGTCTTCATCGTCTCCGCCGTACTTTGCGCCCTGCACGTGATCGCAGGCAAGGTTCCCTCCCTGAAAAAGACGCTGGGCGGGGCCGACCGTGTGTCCATGACCCTGGTGGACGTATTGCTGATGGTCTCCACCGTGCTCTGTGCCATTGAAGTGATCAGCCTGCGCAACAGCAACAGCGCCAGCGCCACCCTCTACAGCGACTACCAGTACTTCATCATGATCACCTTTGTGATCACAGCCCTCTGCGTGGGCTACCGCGCCCTGGGCAAGATCCTGCCCACCCTGTGCATTGTGTTCATCATCTACGCCCTCTTTGGCCGTTATCTCCCCGGTGTGTGGGCTTCCGCCCGCATGAGCGTCAAGCGCCTGGGCAGTTACCTCTGCGTCGGCAGCGAGGGCCTGTTCGGCAGTGCCCTGAGCACCGCCGGCAACTACATCTTCCTGTTCGTCCTCTTCGGCTCGGTGCTGAGCTTCATCGGCGCGGGCGAGTTCTTCGTCAAGATTGCCTTCGCGGCCTTCGGCCGTGTCTGCGGCGGCCCCGCCCAGGCGTCCATTTACTCCAGCATGCTCATGGGCATGGTCAACGGCTCCGGTGCCGCGAACGTCGTCACCACCGGCACCTTCACCATCCCCCTCATGAAGCGCACCGGCTTTGATCCCGATACCGCGGGCGCCGTCGAGGCGGTTGCCTCCAACGGCGGTCAGATCATGCCGCCCGTCATGGGCGCTGTCGCCTTCCTGATGGCGGACGCCACCGGCATGAGCTACGGCAATGTCTGCCTCGCCGCTCTGATCCCGGCCGTTCTGTACTACCTGACCCTCTCTGTCTCTGTCCTTGCCTACAGCCACAAGCACCGCATTCCCGTCAAGGAGAAGGACCCCAACGAGGAGACCGCCGGGCAGATCTTCAAGCAGGGCTGGTTCTTCTTCCTGCCCATCTTCTCCCTGATCGTCATGATGGTCATGGGCATGAGCACCAAGCGCGCCGCCCTTATCACCATCATCATGAGCCTTGTGATCGGCCTCATCAACGACCGCAAGAAGTTCACCCTCAAGAATCTGCGCGACCTGTGCGTAGACTCCGCCTCTTCCATGATGACGGTCTCCATTGCCTGCATGATCGCGGGCATTATCGTCGGCGCCATCAACGTGACCGGCTTCGGCCTCAAGATCAGCGGCCTGATTGAAATGCTCGCCGGCGGCAGCATCCTCCTCATGGGTGTTCTCACCGCCATCGTCTGCATCCTGCTCGGCATGGGCCTTCCCACCGCGGCCTGCTACATCGTGCTGAGCATCCTGATTGCCCCCGCCATGGTCGATATCGGCGTGTCCCTGCCCGCGGCGCACCTGTTCGTCCTCTACTACGGCGTCATCGCTGCCATCACCCCGCCCGTTGCCCTGGCTGTGTTTGCCGCCATCGGCATCTCCGGCGGCGAGATGTGGAAGACCGGCCTGCAGGCCATGAAGCTTGCCATCAGCGGCCTGCTCATTCCCTTTGTCTTCCTCTACAACAACGACCTGCTGCTCTACAATGCAGCCACCCAGACCTTCGGCCTCAATCCCATGATGCTCCTGAGCGTTCTGACCGCCTTCCTCGGCTGCGCTGTCATCGGCCTTGCTTTCTTCGGCTGGTGCGGCCGCGACCTCAAGACCTGGGAGCGCGTGGTCCTCGTTCCCTGCGCCATCGCCCTGATGCTCAACCAGCCCCTCTGGGCAAACGGCGTCGGCTTCCTTGCCGTGGCAGTGATCCTCGGCATGGCCATTATGCAAAGTAAAAAAGAAAGAAGGGCTCTCGCATGATCAATCCCTGTGCGCCCCGCCTGCCGGACGAAATCATCCGCCGGGCGAAGAACTTAAACGTCCCCCTGCTGCTTGACGGCGTAAAGGCCGCCAAGATCGACATCCCGAACGGCGGCTGCATGGACATGCACATCAACGCCGTAGACCGCAGTATGTGCGTGGTCGGCACCGCGCTCACGGTGGAGACCGACAACGGCGACAATTTCCCCATCCATGTGGCAAGCTACAGCTTCGAAGCCGAGGGCTATGTCATGGTCATCGACGGCAAGGGCTATGAGGGCCGCGCCTACTTCGGCGACCTTATCATGGGCGCCTGCCAGGCGGTCGGCTTCGAGGGCATGGTCATCGACGGCTGCACCCGCGACCGCGACGGCAACATCGAGCTGGGCTTCCCGGTCTACAGCCGCGGCTTCATGCCGCGCGGCCCCATCAAGAAGGATGAGGGCAACATCAACACCCCCATCATCTGCGGCGGTGTGAAGGTGGAGCCGGGCGACCTGGTGGTCGGCGACTCCGACGGCGTGTGCGTCATCCCGCGTGAGTACATCGAGACGGTTCTCGAAGAGGCCGAAAAGAAGCAGGCCTATGAGGACAAGCGCAACGCCACCATCGCGGCCTACCGCCGCGCCAAGGCCCGCGGCGACGAGCTGCCACAGCTTGCCCCCCAGTGGGTCCTGGACATGATGAAATAAGCAGCGAATATTGACAAACACATTGAGGGCAGGAGCCGCAGCTCCTGCCCTCGCTATTGTTTTGACAAGGCTCTTAACGCTTTGTATGAAGTGTCCTTTTTCCTGTATACAATGAGGTGTCCTCCGGGGAGACAGGACGGACATGGAGCTCCGCGTCCAGCGGGGGGAGCTTCCCGCGAGGTAATCCGCTACAAAGGGCAGTGAAAACAGCATTTCGTCAAGCGCTGCAAGCTCGGCGCCGCCCTGACGCTTCACCGTGTCGAGGCGCAGAACCTCACTTCCGCAGGGGCAGAGTTCCGACAGGATGCGGGTATAGTCTCCCGTGCGGTAGCGGATGAGCGGCATGGCCTCCATCCCGATCGTGGTGATGACCAGTTCCCCGGTTTCGCCCGGCGGCAAAGGTCGACCCGCATCATCTATTATTTCGGCGATGACGTGGTTTTCCCGCAGGTGCATCCCCTCGTGAGCCGGGCAGCAGATCGCCCCGCCCAGCGCCATTTCCCGAGAACCGTAGTGAGGGAACAGGCGGCTTCCGAGCAGTGCCTCACACTCCCGTATTACAGCGGGCGGACAGGCGTCCCCGCTTACCAGCGCGCGCCGGAGACTGCCGCGCCCGCAAACACGCAGGATGCTCAAAAGCTGCACCGGCATGCCCACAAAAGTGTCCGGCTGTTCGCGCTCCATGACGGCGGCGTACTCACTGTAGGAAAGCCCCGAGCCGAGCTTTAAGGGCCTCGCGCCAAGGCGTGTCACCGCCTCGGCAATCAGCTCACCCAGACCGTTGGGGCCGGAGAAGGGAAAACAGATCATGGTCACACTGCCGGGGAGGATGAGTTCCCCGAGACCTGCCGTGAAGAACTCCACCGTGCCCTCAAGGTCGCCCTCGGTATAGAACACACGCTTGGCTTTTCCCGTGGTGCCGGAAGTCGCGTCAGACAAAATGCGCCGGATTTCCGCCTGGGAGCACAGCAGCAGACCGGGGGCGTTTTGCGCAAGATCTTCCTCTGTTGTGAAGGGGAGCTTTTGCAGCTCGTCGAGACTGTCCAGATGCTCCGGCAGATCTCTATAAAACCCGCCGCGCGCCTTCTCGCGTTTCAACACTGTATTGAGCTTTCTGAGCTGCAGCGCGTCAAGGCTCTCCCGCGTGATAAGCGGGAGAGCCTCTGTTTTCATGATGTAATTGTCGATCCGGCTTTTTTCCACGGTTCAGATCAAACCTTTCTCGCTTAAAATCTCCATGCACTTCTCGTAGGTCGCGGCGATGATCTGCGGGCAGAACTCCACACGGTTGGCGGGATTGCCCTTCGTGATGTCCCGGCAGTCGATGCCGCCGTAGTCGGCAGTCATTTCTTCACTGAACCATTGGGTAAACTCGCCCAGTGCGCTCTTGTGCTCCGGGTGATCCATGCCGGTGTCCTCGCCCTTGCCGGTGAAATAAGAGAGCAGACAGGCACCGCCTGTCATGCAGCCGCAGCAGCCCTGTGAAAAGCCCACGCCGCCGTTGAGGCCGCCCATGGCCTTCACAAGGCCGGGGTCCTCCTCGCCGATGGTCTCCAGCATCAGGATCGCCAGGATCTGCCCGCAGAAATACCCATAGCGGCTCAGCTCCAAAACACGGTCAAATAGATCCATTGTCACACCTTCCTTGCGATAATCAGCCAGTATTTGCACTTGCCGCGCGGGAGGGCGCAGCCGTGGTCCTCGCCCCGCCAAAGCGCTCCCAAATAATACTCCCGCCACGCGTCCGTCATGTCCTTAAGATGCAAAAGCTCAAATCCCGCGGCTTCCACAACAGGCGCAGGCGCTTCAAAGAATACATCGGACAGCATGAGCGTTCCGTCCGGCTTCAAAACCCTGTGCGCCTCCCGCAGCGCACCGGGCACATCACCGGAGACAAAAAAGGCGCACTGGCTGAGCACCGCGTTAAAACTCGCGTCGGCGTATGGCAGATGCAGAAAGTCGCCCGGGGCAACCATGTCGCCGCTCCGCGGCGCGAGGTCGATGCCCCTTGCGTTATAGCCCTCGCGGCACAGCAGGTCCACCGCCTCGCCGCTGCCCGCGCCCATGTCGAGCACACTTGCGCCGTTCGGGAGCGCCGCCAGTGTTATCATGCGGCGGGTATGAGCCTCGCCGCCCGGGTGCCCGTTCATTTATCCTCCAGCGCCCGTTCCACCGAGGCCACCTTGCCCAGCGCCAGTTCCTCCGGCACATAGACAAAGCCGCACACCGGGCAGACCGGCAGCTCCACCGGAAAGCCGTTGTCGAGATATGTGAACTTGGCCTTGCCTTTGATGAGCGGGACGCCGCACTTCATGCACGTAAGCTTCCCCTCGGGGTCAATGGTGTAGTAATTTTTCTCAGCCATAGTTAACCTCTAAATAAAAGTGAAAAGTGGAGAGTGAAAAGTGAAGTGAAGGAGTCGCTTCGCGACGATAAAAACAGCTCGCCGCAAATCGTATATCTTCACTTTCCACTTTTCAATTTTCACTTTCTTCTCATCCTTCCCGCTTCACTACCGTCATCCGATGGCTCCAGGCCCTGTGTACAAGATAAGTTTCGTCGCCCTCCCGGCTGAACTTCACCCAGAAGGTGGCGTTGCCGATCCTGCGGCAGGCGATAAACAGTCCGCTCTCCTCGTCAAAGATGCAGGCCCCGGTCTTGCGCACCTCGTCCATCACGGCGATCACATCGTCGGTGAGGATCATGCGCTCGTCCATCATGCGCCTTGCATCTTCGGTATAACTGAGCTCATAATCCAGCTTCATTTCCTTCGTCTCCTCCTGCCAGAGCTCCCATAAAAGCTCGCGCTTGAGCGTCAGGCGGTTATAGCGCTTTTCGCTGATATCCGGCGGCGCGCCCGCGTCGGTGCCGTAAATGAGCTCCAGAATGTGCTTTGACTCCCGCCCCTCTCTGGCAAAGCGGTCCCGGCAGGCCATGGCGGTTTGCGTAGGCCGAGAGACCGCCGTACCCGCAGCAGGGGGAACGATCCCCGGAATACGGGGTGTCGACCAGCGTGCAGCCGAGCTGCTCGGCCAATGCACGAATTGCGTTTTGGGTATCTTCGTCTCCGCGCGCACCGCAGGAATCATGCAGGGCCGCCGGGCGCTCGAGGCCGTGTCCGCCTCCGGGCAGGCCAAGCTTTAATAACACGTCCCAGATGCCTACGATCTGCAGACCCTCATGGGATTGGAGCTCTTTCTTGCAGGTCGGGCAGCCCGCAATGACGATGGGGTCGCCGAGCTTGCTGAGCTCCCGGTCGAGAAATTCCTTCGTCTGCGCCTGCATCTCCGTGCGCCCGGCCCAGTCGCCGATGGCACCGCAGCAGCCCAGCATCAGCGCCACGCCGCCGTCTAAACGCTCGCAGAGGTCAAGGTAGGCGGCCTTCACGGTCTCCGGCGCGATGGCGGAGGCCTGACAGCCGGGGAAGAAGACGTATTTGCAGGACTCAAAGCCAGGCTGGGTACGGCTTAAAAATGCCTCGTCGTTGGAAAACAGCATGTCCAGCAGGGCAAATTCGTGGGGCGCAAGCGGCATCTTGTCGGTGGATACCATGTTCCGCCGCGCGTCGAGACATACCCGCGCCATGTCCACCCCATTGGGGCAGACCACCGTGCACTGGCCGCACAGGGCGCAACTGTTCATGGGCTTGTTTAGCTGGTGGTCGCCCATGATGATCTGGGTATTGTTGTAAATTTCCTTGGCAAAGAGGCCCGGATGCTTTTTATAGTGGGCGAGGTAGGCACAGGACTTCATGCACTCCTCACACCGGCACCGGATGCAGCGTGAGGCCTCGGCGATGGCTTCCTCTTTGCTGAAGCCCGTGCTGCTCATGGGCGTTTTTGTGAGGGCCTTTGCCTCGGAGAGATCAGTATACAGCGCACTGTCCACCGGCCCCTCCTGCCCGCGGGTGTTGCGCGGGTCGAGGTTCTGGGCCAGCCTGTCCACCGTGAGCGCGGCCTTCTTCGCGGCGAAGGCCGCGTCCATGACCCCGGCGTATTCGCCGGATACGAGTTTTTCGTCCTCGCAGTACATGAGTTCCGGAATGCACGACGCCTCCGGGAAGAGCTTCTCCCGCACAGCGGGGGAGGCGCACACCACGTCGAAAGCGGCGCGTTTTTTCTCAAAGAACACGCGGTCAATGGTACAGCCGAATTCAAATTGGATATCCTTGCCCATTAAACGCTTCAGCTCAGCACGAAAAGCGTCATCATCCAGAAAATCCGTCCCGGTATGCAGGAAGCTTTCAAGCTCCGCTTCCTCGCAGAAAACGGTCAGGGGATAGGCTTTCTTTTCGATTTCCCCGGCGAGGAACAGCGCAAAGAGACCGGAGCCGAAGATGGCGACGGTCTTCTTCTTGCGCGTGCGGAAAACACTGCCCAGCTTCTGCGCCTGGCCGAAACGGGCAACGGCCTCTTCCACGGCGCGGATCTGCACCGCGTCGCCGATCTCCCCGAGGCGGCACTTGTGCTCACATGGGGCTTCGCAGCCCAAAGCAAGGACGAGCGGGAAGGGGGCTATTTTTTCGTAGAGCTGCAGAGCTTTCTTGAAGTTGTTCGCCGCGGCTGCTTCCAGGAAGGCGCGGGCGTCCAGCTTCAGGGGGCAGGCCGCGCTGCAGAAGGGCGGGTGCTCGTATACGCAGCGCTCCACCATGCTCTCCATCTCTTCCTTGGAAATCTTGTTGACTTTATACACATGTGTGGAGCCGCGCTCCTGAATCTGCGCCATGGGAACAGCCTCCCTCCGTTGAAAAACTGGGGATGCAGCTTATGCTGCATCCCCATTATAGCATTGCCTAACGTACTTGAAAAGACAGATTACAGAGCCTTGAGCGCTTCGAGCACCTTCTCCGGCAAGGCCGGGATGCGGGTGATGCGGGCGCCGGTGGCATTGTAGATGGCGTTGAGGATGGCGGGGTGCGGAGCATCCAGCGGGGCCTCGCCGCAGCCGGCGGCACCGTAGGGGCCGTTGGGACGATAGGTCTCGTTGAAGTGCAGCTCAATGTCATCGGGGGCGTCGTTCGGGTACGGAATGCCGCACTTGAGAAGGCTGGTGTGCTTCGAGAGATCCTCAAAGTCTTCGGTCAGTGCAAGGCCGATGCCCTGGACAAGGCCGCCGTAGAAGTTGCCCTCGACGAGCAGGCGGTTCATGATGGTGCCGACGTCGGCGACTGCGGTGAACTTCTCGACCTTGACCTTGCCGGTCTGGGTGTCGACGCGGACCTCGGGCAGGAAGATGGTGTACATGTAGGTGGCAAAGGGTTCGCCCTGGGCGGTATCCTGGTCGATCGGGTGATCGGCGCAGAAGGTGGTGACCCAGTTGCCCTCGACCTTGGTCTTCTTGCCGTCGGCGATCATCTCGTCATAGGTGCGGTAGCTGCCGTCGTCCTTTTTCATCTCGGCCAGCAGGTTTTCGGCAGCCAGGCGGCAGGCGTTGCCGCTCATGACCTGGGAGCGGGAGCCGCCGGCGGGGCCTGCGTTCGGGGTGATCTTGGTGTCGTTCATGACAAGGCGGATCTGCTCGGGCTTGATGCCTGCCTGACGCAGGGTCTCATGCGCGGAGACGAGAACGCCCATGTCGGCGCCCTGGCCGTGATCCTCCCACGCGGCGTACATCGTTACGGTGCCGTCGGGGTTGAGCTCGGCGTATGCGGAGGAGGAGTCCACACCGTCAAGACCGCAGCCGTAGACGCCCAGGGACACACCGATACCGTATTTGTAGCGGCCGTCGGAGGCGGCGTTCTTTTCGGCAACTCTCTTCTTGCCGGCCTCATATAGCGGACGGGCCTTGTCGAACAGGGCCTCCTCGCAGTAGACCTCGGGCGGATAGCCGGTGGGGATGGTGGTCTTCTCGGCTTCCTTGTAGCAGTTCATGGCGCGCATCTCGAAGGGATCGATGCCCATCTTCGCAGCCAGGCAGTCGATGGCGATCTCGGAGCCCATGTAGGACTGAGGCGAGCCGTAGGCGCGGAAGGCGGAGCCCCAGGCGTGGTTGGTGAAGACGGTCTGGCTCTTGTTGCGGATGGAATTGATGCCATAGCCCGCGCCGGTGAACTGACTGAGGCGCATGGTGAGCAGATCGCCGAACTCGGAGTACGGGCCGTGGTCGACGTAGTTGTCGCCCCACAGGGCCAGCAGCTTGCCGTTTTTATCCGCGCCGAGCTTGATATGCATGAAGGCGGGGGAGCGCTTGCCGGTGTAGGTGATGTTCTGGAACTGGTTGAAGTTGAGGGAGACGGGCTTGCCGAGGATCTTGACGGCCGCGCCGATCAGGGCCTCGTTGGTGGGGGAGAACTTGTAGCCGAAGGTGCCGCCCGCGTGGTTCTGCACCAGGCGCAGGTTCTCCATCGGAACGCCGATGCCGGCCGCGATCATGGGCATGTGCAGGTGGATGCCGATGGACTTGGAGTGCACGGTGACCATGCCGTCCTCGTCGATGTAGCCGTAGCCGTTGTCCGGCTCGAGGTGCAGGTGGGGCTGACGGGAGCAGTAGCTCTCGATCTCGACCTGCTGCTCGTCGGGAATGGAATCCCAGTCAAAGTCGGGCCCCTTGATGCAGTTGGTCTCATAGAAGACGTTGGGGGTGCCGGGGTGGATCTCAATGGCGTCGGGGGCCATGGCGTCGAGGGCGCTCATGTAGGCGGGCAGCTCCTCGATCTCGACCTTCACGGCGTCAGCCGCGGCGCGGGCGTGGGCCTCGGTGTCGGCCGCGACGATGGCGATGGCGTCACCGAACTGGAAGATCTTGTCGGAGCAGAGGACCGGGCGCTCAAAGCCGTCGGTCTTGTTGTGCTTGGGCAGCATGACAAGGCCGTTTATCTGGTTGGTGCCGCCGGCGGCGAGGATGTCCTTGTAGGTGATGACCTTCACAACGCCGGGCATCTTCTCGGCCTCGGAAATGTCGATGTTCTTGATGTTCGCGTGGGAGACCTTGGCCTGGGTCAGGGCAAGGCGCAGGCAGCCGGGCATCTTGAGCGCGTCGTCGGCGCCGAAGTCCCAGGTGCCGGTGACCTTCTGGGCCGCGGAGGGACGGATGAACTTGGTGCCCTTGATGGAGTCGCCGGTGGGTTTGAAGATCAGGTCTTCCTTGCTGCACTCGCCGCGCAGGACGGCGGCAGCGGCCATGGTGGCATCCACGAGGGGCTTGTAACCGGTGCAGCGGCAGAGGTTTCGCTGCTTGTTGAACCAGTCGCGCACCTCTTCGCGGGTGGGGTTGGGATTGTTCTCCAGCAGGACCTTGGCGCTGATGATGAAGCCGGGCGTGCAGAAGCCGCACTGGGCGCAGCCGTAGGCCATCCAGGCAACCTGCAGCGGGTGCATGTCGGTCAGCGTGCCGACACCTTCGATCGTGGTAATCTCGGCGTTGTCGGGCACTCTGCTCATCTTGAAGATGCAGGCCTTGGTGACCTTGCCGTTCATGATGACATTACATGCGCCGCAGTGGCCCTCGCCGCAGCCGATCTTGCAGCCGGTCAGCAGCAGGTGCTCACGCAGGACGGTTGCCAGCGTCTCGTCCTTATCCAGCACGAGGTTTCTGGTCACGCCGTTGATGATAAGCGTTTTCTTGATCATAATGTTCCTCCTTTTGATATATTGCAAATAAATTGATTACATATGACTGGTATAGGGAATCTGTCATTCTGAGCGCAAGCGAAGAATCTTTTGTTTCCGCCTTTCCCAAAGGAATAATCCCTCGCGTTGCTCGGGATGACAGGTTCTGCTCAAGTATGTCCATGCCCGCCGCAGCGGTCATGATCGGGGCCTTTGCCGGTGATGTCCTTGACCCGCTCGATGCCGCGCGGGGTGTAGAAGACAAGCTGTGCGAGGCTGCCGTCCATGTTTTCAGCGCGCAGACGCAGAAAGTTTGCGTTTTCGTAGTAGTCGATGGGCAGCTCCCGCCGGTAGATCTTCCCGGTGGCGGGATCCTTGATCTCCACGGTCACTTCGCTTGCGGTCAGCTCAAACAGCTCCTCGTCCATGACGATGCCTCCGATGCTCAAAATCTTACAAATATATTTTAACCCTCGGACTATGCGGGTTTCAAATTACAAAGAAAAGCAACTCGCAGAAAATGCGAGTTGCTTTTTGAACAATTTGCACAATTGAACAATGGAATACCCAATTATTATATGTTTAATTTGTGATCTTTACACAAGACCAGCGTGCCGTTTACATCGCACAGGGGCACGGCCGGAATGCGCTGCCCGCGCTCGGCTTCATAACGCAACAGAGCCTTCTTCACCCCGGGCAGGCGTGGGGCATTATAGTCATGCAGCAGGAGATATCCGCCCGCATTCAATCGCGGATAGAACCAGCGAAGCCCGGCAAGAGTGCTTTCCTCCAGATCCACATCCAGCGACACCAGCGCGAAGCGCTCTTCGAGTCCGCCGAGGCTTGCCGGGAACAGTCCCTGCCTGATGATGACCTTCTCCGGATGCGGCATGAGCCGCAGAACGCGGTCGGCCCCGGTATTGCGGTGGGCCTGCACAAAGCCCGCTGCCGTGTCCTTTGCTTCTGTTTTGTCAAAGCCCTCGAAGGTATCAAAAAGGTAGAGCGTGCGCTCCGGCAGCAGGGCATTGACGCACCTTGCAAAGCCGCCGCGGTAGACGCCCAGCTCAGCCGCAGCGCCGGGCACGTCCTCAAGCTCCCGGCAAATCGCCTCAAGAGTGCGCGTGCGCACATAGTCGTTTTCCAGATCGCGCGGCGAGAGGGGAGACCCCTGAACCCACAGCGGCTCGCGCACAGCATGCTGCGGCGCTCTGACGCTGTCCAGATAAGACTGATCAAGAATTTTCTCCGCTGCCGTATAATCCCGGTTGCGGTCACAAAGCTGCCAGTTGTTTTTCAGAAATATCAGCTTATCCGCCGCGATCCCGAGCTCTGCTGCCTTTTGCGCAATCTCTTCCACATGACGATTGGCCACCAGGATCAAATCAATTTTCTCATTCCCGACTGCTTCCGGGCGCAGTACCGGACGCCCGAGAAAGCAATCCGACACGGGCGCGGAGTCGAGAAAAGCGCAGACCTGCGACACGTCCAGCCCGTGATCGGCGAGATCGCCAGCGCCGCAGCCTGTACCCCAGATGTATAGCTTCATGTGCAATGCCTCCAATTCACCCTTGTCATTCTGAGCGAAGCGAAGAATCTCCCAGGAGACACGTCAACACCGGGGATCCTTCGCTGCATTCAGGATGACGGCGGGAAGTGAGCACAGTTTAGGTCAAAAAAGGAAAAATGTAAAGAACTTAGACTTGCCTTTTTCCTACACTGCATGTATACTTAAAATAATCGAAGATTAATTATTTGCAATTCGTAAATACCGGGAGGTGATTCTTGTGCAGATCGGCGCGGTCATTGTGGCGGCGGGCATGTCGTCCCGCATGGGGGACTTTAAGCCCATGCTGAATATCGGTTCCATCTCCATTGCCCAGCGCATCGTCGCCACCTTTCACCAGGCGGGCGTGGCGAAGATCGTCGTGGTCACGGGCTACAACGCCCAGCAGCTCGAGCGGCACCTTTCAAACCTCGGTCTTGTTTTCCTGCGCAATGAGGATTACGCGAGTACCCAGATGTTCGACTCGGCGAAGATCGGGCTTGAATACCTCAAGGATAAGTGCGACCGCATCTTTTTTACCCCTGTGGATATCCCTCTTTTCACCGCTCTAACGGTGACGCAGCTCATGGAGACGGAAGCCTCGCTTGCCTGCCCCGTGTGCGAGGGCAAGACCGGGCACCCGCTGCTGATTGCCTCAAGCCTTGTGGACACCCTGCTGTGTGATCCGGGCGACGGCGGATTACAGGGCGCAATCAGCCGCTGCGGAACGGACATGACGCGCGTGGAAGTCGAGGATCCCGGCATCCTGCATGACGCGGATACCCCCGCGGATTATGTCGAGCTCCTGAACTGGCACAACGCCCACCTCATCCGCCCGGAGCTGTCGGTGTCCCTTGCGCGGGAAAAGCCCTTCTTTGACGAGAAGACCGCCATGCTTCTGGAGCTGGTGGATGAGACGAGCTCCGTGCGCCTTGCCTGCCAGCGCATGCAGATCTCCTATTCCGGCGGCTGGAACATTATCCGCGCCCTGGAATCCCAGCTGCACTTTCCGCTGCTTGAGCGCAGTCAGGGCGGGGCCAACGGCGGCGAGAGCAGGCTGACCGAAAAGGGGAGACGCCTGCTGGACTGCTACACCCGCTATGCCGCGTATCTCCGACAGGAGGCGGCAGCGTTCTTTGACGAATATTTTGGGGACGAGCTGCGATGAGAAAAATCTATCTCATCCGCCATGCCATGCCGGACATCCCCCTCGGCGAGCGCTGGTGTATCGGCGGGCAGACGGACATCCCCCTGGGAAAGCTGGGAAAGCTCCAGGCGGCGCTGCTGCCTTTTGCGCCGGAGCTTGACGGCGTGGAGACAGTATTTTGCAGCCCCCTCATCCGCGCCCGGGAAACGGCTTTGCCGCTGCGTCCTGATCCCATCACAGTCGAGGGCCTTGAAGAGCAGCGCATGGGCGCGTGGGACGGCCTGCCCTTTACCGAAATCATGCGCCGCTTTCCGAAACTCTACGCCGCGCGGGAACAGAATCCAACACTTCTGCCTGAAGGTGCAGAGCCGGACGAAGCCATGCGGGAAAGAATGCACGCCGCGCTTATAAACTGCCTGCGGCAAAGCAGCGGCGACATTGCCGTCGTGAGTCATAAATCCGCTATTGCCAGCATAACGGGACAGCGCTCCAAACTGGGCTATACCTCCGTTTCCACGTTGGGTGCAGATGGAGATAAGTTGATAGCTAAAGAGACAGGAAAATTATGTAAACCGAAACTCAATGACACAGTCTGCCTTGCACTCTTGAAAACTGCGGGGGCGGACAAAAACCTGATCGCGCACTGTGAGGCTGTGGCCGCGCTTGCCGATGAACTGTGCGCGGCGCTCACGGAAAAGGGAATTGCGCTGGATGCAGATCTGATTCACCATGCCGCCCTGCTGCACGATCTGGCCCGGACAGAGAAGGATCACGCGGCCCTCGGCACTGTCTGGCTCAAAGAGCTTGCTTATCCCGAGATCGCCGACATCGTCCGGCAGCACCACGACCCGGATACCACGGAACTGAACGAGGCCGCCGTCGTGTACATCGCGGACAAGGCTGTGCGGGGGAGTGAGCGCGTACCCGTCGCCGAACGCTTTAAACATAGTCTTTCAAAATGCCAAACACCCGAGGCCTTTGCCGCCTATGAAAAACGGCGGCGGACAGCCGAGGCCATACGCAACGAAATCAACCGCCTGTGCGGCGCAACGATACTTCGATAGGAGGCAATCTTATGAAGCTCATGAAAACCGAAGAGGCCGTCGGCCATGTGCTCTGCCACGACATCACCCAGATCATCAAGGATGAGAAGAAGGGCCCGGTCTTCCGCAAGGGCCATATCATCCGGCCGGAGGATGTGCCGGTTTTGCTCAGCGTGGGCAAGGACCATATCTATATCTGGGAAAACGACGAGACCATGCTGCATGAGGACGAGGCGGCGGCGATCCTGCGTGATCTGTGCATGAGTGAGAACATGCACGCCACCGAACCCAAGGAGGGCAAGATCGAGCTCGTTGCCGACATTGACGGCCTGCTGCTCATCGACATCGAGCGTCTGCGCGCCGTGAACGCCCTGGGCGACATGATGATCGCCACCCGCGCCTCGGGCTTCGTGGTGAAAAAGGGCGACAAGCTCTGCGGGACTCGCGTGATTCCGCTGGTGATCGAGAAGGCACGCATGGAAAAGGCAAAGGAAGTCGCAGGCCCCGAGCCGCTCATGCGCCTTGTGCCGCTCAAGGCCAAGAAGGTCGGCGTCGTCACCACCGGCAACGAGGTTTTTTACGGCCGCATCGAGGACACCTTCACCCCCGTCATCGTGGATAAGCTGCGCGAGTTCGGCGGCTCGGAGATGGTGGAGCATGTGGTCTTGAACGACGATCACGAAAAAATCACCGCTGCCATCCGGGACATGCTGGACAAGGGCTGCGAGATGGTGCTTTGCAGCGGCGGCATGAGCGTGGACCCGGACGACAAGACGCCCCTCGCCATCAAAAACACCGGCGCCAATATCGTCTCCTACGGCTCGCCTGTCCTGCCGGGGGCGATGTTTCTGGTGTCTTACATGCCGGACGGGCGCCCGGTCTGCGGCTTGCCCGGCTGCGTGATGTACGCAAAGCGCACGATCTTCGATCTGCTGCTGCCCTATCTCATGACCGATACCCCCATCACGCGCGAAATGCTCGCGGGCCTTGGCCACGGCGGCCTCTGCCTCAACTGCAAGGTCTGCCACTTCCCGAACTGCGAATTTGGGAAGGGTGTGTAATCACCCATGGCTCCCTCTCTGAGGGAGCTGTCGTGCAGCGACTGAGGGAGTCCTAATATTATCAGACAAACTCCCTCCACCGCTAAAGCGGTCCCCCTCCCTCTTACCGCCGCATACGCGGCTGAGGGAGGCATATTCCTTCGGTATAAGCGTGTAAATCCACGTTTATATAGATTATTTTCCCTGAAAGACGGGAAAAGGAGGAAAAACAATGAAAACAAGCAAAATCCTGGCACTGCTGCTGGCACTGACTCTGGTGCTTGCACTGTGCGCCGCCCCCGCCGCGTATGCGGATGACGAGAAGACAGAGCTTATTGTCTTCGCCGCCGCCTCCATGACCGAGACGCTCACCGAGCTCAAGGACAAGTACGAGGCCGCAAACCCCGGCATCACCATCACCTACAACTTCGACTCCTCCGGCACGCTCAAGACCCAGATCCAGGAGGGCGCGGACTGCGACCTGTTCATCTCCGCCGCTCCCAAGCAGATGAACGCGCTCGACGCTTCCAAGGACAAGGACGCAAACCCCGACGGTCTTGACTTCGTTCTCTCGGACAGCCGCATCAATCTTCTGGAAAACAAGGTCGCGCTGGTCGTTCCCGAGGGCAACCCCAAAAAGATCGAGTCCTTTGACCAGCTCGTGGAGCTGCTCAAGGCCGGTGACGTGTTCTTCGCCATGGGCAACAGCGACGTGCCTGTCGGCCAGTACACCCAGAAGATCCTGGCCTTCTATGAACTGAACGAAGAGGACCTCGCCAAGTCGGGCCTCATCACCTACGGCTCCAACGTCAAGGAGGTCACTACCCAGGTCAAGGAGGCGAGCGTGGACTGCGGCGTGGTCTACGGCACCGATGCTTTCTCCGCCGGCCTTGAGGTTGTGGACACCGCCACGAAGGAGATGTGCGGCCAGGTCATCTACCCCGCCGCCGTCATGAAAAACAGCGCCCATATCGAGGCTGCCCAGGCCTTCCTCGACTACCTGACCGGCGACGAGGCCATGGCTGTCTTTGAGGGCGTCGGCTTCTCCAAGGCCGCCTGATAGAAAATCTACGGCTGTGCGGCTTGATTTCAAATCCGAAAGGAGAATGAACATGTTTGTTTACGCAGACAACGCGGCTACAACTTCTGTCAGCCGCACAGCCCTTGACGCCATGCTCCCATGGCTCACAGAAAAATACGGCAACCCATCGAGCCTGTACGGCTTCGGGCAGGAGGCGCGCGAGGCGGTGGAGAAAGCCCGCCGGACGGTTGCCTCCTGCCTGGGGGCTGCCTCGGCAAGAGAAATCTACTTCACCTCCTGCGGCACCGAGAGCGACAACCAGGCCCTGAACTCCTGCGCCCGCCTCGGCGCGCGAAAAGGGAAGAAGCACATCATCTCCACCCGCTTTGAGCACCACGCCATCCTCCACACCCTGAAAAAGCTGGAGAAGGACGGATTTGAAGTGACGCTGCTCGATGTGCACGACGATGGTGTCGTGCGCCTTGAGGACGTGGCAAACGCCATCCGAGAGGACACCTGCCTGATAACGGTCATGTTTGCCAACAACGAGGTCGGCACCGTCCAGCCCATCGCCGGGATCGGCGCACTGTGCCGGGAAAAGGGCATCCCCTTCCACACCGACGCGGTGCAGGCGGCGGGACATCTGCCCATCGACGTGGAAGCTATGAACATCGACCTGCTCTCCCTTTCGGGTCACAAGTTCCACGCGCCCAAAGGTGTTGGGGCCCTGTACGTGCGCAAAAACATCCCCCTCATGTCCTTTCTTGAGGGCGGGGCCCAGGAGCGCGGCAAGCGCGCCGGGACCGAGAACGTGGCGGGCATCATGGCTCTCGCCGCGGCGCTGGAGGAATCCTGCGCGAATCTGGACGAGAACGCCGCACGCGTCACCGCCATGCGCGACCGCCTGATCGCGGGGCTGAGCCAAATCCCCCACAGCCGCGTAAACGGCAGTTTCAGGCACCATGTCCCCGGCACGGTGAATATGTGCTTTGAGGGCATCGAAGGGGAGACCCTGCTGCTCGCGCTCGACAAGGAGGGCATCTGCACCTCATCCGGCAGTGCCTGCGCCTCCGGTTCGCTG
>CADBYZ010000061.1 GCA_902799075.1 Oscillospiraceae bacterium
AAAATAACAAAAGCAGAGTGCCTGACCACTCTGCTATGTGTTAAGGAAGATTCCTTTTATGAAGTTCTTTCCTGCTTGCGAGTATAGAATACCAGACAGTTGTTTCATACATAAGCTCGTTTCTGTTACGGCTTTGTAAAATCCTTCTTTTCTTTTTGCACCTGTTGTGCTATACTAAAGTTAGTCAAAACTAACCTTTCGGAAAGGATGACGATCATGAACCGAACCGTACTGAAAATCGACGGCATGGCCTGTACCATGTGCGAAGCCCATATCTGCGAGACGATCCGCAAGGCGGTCCCGGGGGCGAAGAAGGTCAGCGCCTCCCACAAGAAGGGCGAGGCAAGCTTTTTGACCGAGGATGCGGTCGACCTGGAAGCGCTCCGGCAGGAGATCGGCAAAACCGGCTACCGCTATCTCTCCGGCGAGACGGCCCCCTATGTCAAGCGCGGGCTGTTTGGGTGAGAAAAAAGCACAACGGATCAACGACAATCCGTTGTGCTTCTTTCTTTACGCCGCGAGCTGCCTGTTCGGGAAATCTGCCGCGAGCTGTCTGTCCATGAAATCCGCGACATCACGCACGCGCTCATCCGTCACGGGATTTTGCAGGCCCGCGCCCTTGGCCGCGCCGATAATGCCGATCTCCTCGCTGTCCACAAGGCGCAGATAATCGTTGAGACCGCTGCCGTCCTTGAGCTCGTGTTCGTAGATCTCCAGCGCGCAGCAGGCGGACACCGGGTAGCTGATCACATAGAAGGGCTGCTCGAACAGGTGGGGCACATCAATCCACCAGAGCTTGAAGCCCGGGTCGTTATCGGCATTGAGGCCGTACTCCCTGCCGATATCCTCCATGAGGGCGTTGAGCTTTTCGACCGTCGGTTCCGGCATGGCACAGGCTCTGTCCTCAAATTCGGCATAGGCCGACTGCCACACGAGGGTGTCGAGCGTATCGTACAGATTCAGCAGGCGAAGCTCGTTTGTCCCCTGCTCCCCCAGCACGCCGCGCAGCTTGTTCAGGCTCAGATACTGCATGGCCTGGGAAAAGACCTCGGCAAGGTCGATGCTGCGGTAGGCACCGTAGCTCATGTATGCCTCGGCATAGTGGCCGAACTCATGCGTGACGGTGACCACATCGGTCCTGTCGCCATAGGGATTGGCAAAGAGGAAGGGTGCGTCGTAGTCGTCGAGATATGCCTGATAGGACATGTCGGCCTTGACATCGCTCATGGCGAGGTCACTCAGCTCATGGGCGCGCATGAAATCATAGGCTTGAGCGATCTCCCCGCCAAAACCGTGGGCCACGGTCTCCAGCACGCCGTAAAGCTGATCCTCCGACACGTAGCCCTCCGTGAGGTCATATTGACGGTCGCTGTCCATACGGCGTGCGTAGACCGGGAGGATGTGGGTTTTCACGCTATTGAGGAAGACTCGGCCATCCTCCACGCTGAAATCCCGATCAAAGCCGATGTCGAACATCATCTCGGCGTAGCTGTTGTAGCCGAGCTCGGCCGCCTGCGCCTTGCGCACTTCCATCAGCCGCAGGTAAAGCTCGCCCAGGATGGGGTTATACTTTTCATAGTAGGCGTTCAGCAGGGCGTTATATTCCTGCTGGTCCCAGACATCATACATGACATCGCTCAACGGAACCTCCTCGCCGTTTACCGGGACGGTGGGCGACGCAATGGTCTCGCGGTAGGCCATCAGCAGCTCGTTTTCCTGTTCGACCAGGGCCACGTACTTTTCCGAAAGCAAGCTCTCGGCATTCTCACCGTACTCAGCCATGAAGCCTTCGCCGAAATACTCCCGCTCGAGCCTCTCTCCATAGGGGGACGCCCCGCAGGCAAGATATACGTCCTCGAGGATCTGGCTGATCTGGGTCAGCGCGGACAGGCACGCGCCGTACTCGGCCGCCCAGTATTCGTCTGTAAGATCCTGGCAGCTGCGGATGTCGGCGATGGTGCACATGGTGCTGGCGCTGTAATAGTCTGTGAACAGCCGATCGAGCAGGTCCACCGCCCTCCGGTAGCCGCCTTCATTTGCCAGCACATCGGTGAGCCGGCCGGCAAGGGCGCGCATAGCCTCCGGGTCCGGACGCGCGTAAGGCATGTCCGCAAAGCGCAGAGGCACATCCGTCCCGTCCTCGTTATACCAGCCGTTCGGCAGAGCCGCGCCGCAAAGCATCAGTGCCGCGAGAAGAACCGCAAGCACCGCCGTGAGTTTTTTGAGCATGAAGCTCCCCCCTTTGTTTTTTACGCCCCGATTATACCATCTCCCGCGCCCGGTAAAAAGGGAGCGGGACCGGATTTAAGGATTTTTAAGATACTTGCAAGTCGCCCCGGCATTGGGTATAATGGCAACAGAATGATCCGTTTATGGAGGAAGTTTTCATGAGTGATATTTACGTCTGCGGGCACCGCAATCCCGATACGGATTCGATCGTGGCCTCCATGGCCTACGCCAATCTGCGCAACGCCCTGGGCGACCGGGAATACAAGGCCGTGCGCATCGGCGCCATCAACGACGAGACCCAGCGCATGCTCGACCGCTTCGGCTTTGAGCCGCCCATGTACATACAGAACATGCGCGCCCAGGTCTCGGACCTGGACTTTGACCGCCCGCCCGAACTCAACAGCTCCGTGACGCTGGACCTCGCCTGGCGCAGCATGCGCGACGCCAAGCTCTCCGCCATCCCCATCCTCAACGACGACGGCACGCTCTACGGCATGCTCTCCACCGGGGATATCGCCGCCTATGAGCTGAGTAACGTCTTCGACTGCCAGGTGGAGGAGCTGCCGCTTTTCAACCTCATCAGCGTCCTGGAGGGGCGGCTTGTCAACGAGTACTCCAACATCACCGAGACCATCTCCGGCAAGGTGACCATCGCCCTGCCCAAGGCCTTCGACGACGCAAGCTTTACCAACAAGGACAGCATCCTCATCTGCGGCGACCAGCCGGAGATCATCCAGAGAGCGCTGGAGGCCGGGGTCGGCTGCCTGATCCTCTGCCAGACGGAGGTACCCCAGGAGCTGGCCGACTGCACGCTGCCCACCTGCATCATCTCCACGCCCTTAAACGCCCGGCAGGTAGCCCGTCTCATTTTCCAAGGCATCCCCGTGTCCCGCTTCTGCCAGACGGAGGGGCTCATCTCCTTCCACCTGACGGATTACGTGGACGACGTGCGCGAAACCCTCATCAACAACCGCTACCACTACTACCCCGTGCTGGACGAGAACGAGCACGTGGTGGGCACGCTCTCGCGTTACCACATGCTGCGCCCCAGGAGCAAGCGCGTGGTGCTGGTGGACCACAACGAGGCCTCCCAGTCCGTGCCGGGGCTTGAGCAGGTGGAGATCATGGGCATCATCGACCACCACCGCCTGGCCGATATCCAGACCAAGATGCCGGTGGCGGTGCGCAACGAGCCGGTCGGCTCCACCAACACGATCCTCACCGCTATGTACCAGGAGTACGGCGTGATGCCCTCCCCCGCCATGGCGGGGCTCATGTGCGCGGCGATCCTGTCGGACACCGTCATGTTCAAGTCCCCCACCTGCACCAAGAAGGATATCGCCATGGCCTCGCGCCTGGCCCGCATCGCGAAGGTGTCCGTGGAAGAGCTGGGCAAGTCCCTCTTCACCTCCGCCGGGGTGGACGGCAAGAGCGCTGAGGAGCTCTTCCGCACCGACTACAAGCAGTTCCACATCGCGGAAAAGAATCTCGGCGTGAGCCAGATCACCTGCGTGGGCGCCGACGCCTACCTCTCCCGCAAGGATGAGCTTCTCAAGTTCATGGACGAGCTGCGGGTCAAGAACGAGTTTGACATCGTGATCCTCATGCTCACGGACGTGCTTTCCGAAGGCTCGCATCTTCTCTATGTGGGCAGCGACGACATCATCCGCCAGGCCTTCAACACCGAGCCGAAGGAAAACGACCTCTTTGTGCCGGGCATGATGAGCCGCAAGAAGCAGCTGATCCCGACGCTCACGGCGCTGTGGGGTTAAGGCATGCACATTACAAAAATGCACGGAGCCGGGAACGACTTCGTGATCGTGAACAATATTGAGCTTGCTCTGCCGCGTGAGCGCTTCCCAGCGCTGGCCCGCGTCCTCTGCGCCGCCCATACCGGGGTCGGCACTGACGGGATGATGGTGGTCGTTCCTCCCGAAAAGGGCGGCGATTACGGCATGCTGTTTTATAATTCCGACGGCAGCCTCGGGGAGATGTGCGGCAACGGTGCAAGGTGTATATGCCGCTACGGTCATGACCGGGGCCTTGCCGGGGACCGGCAGCGCGTGGAGACCACGGCTGGCCTTGTCACCGGGGAGCGCATGGACGCTGCGCGCTACCGCGTGCGGCTCAACGATCCCAGTGTCATCGACCTGCGCCGGACGGCGGAGCTTGACGGCAAGACATACGATTGCGCATATCTGGAGCTGGGCGACCCCGGCATCCCCCATGCAGTGGTGCTGCTGGAGGACTGGGACGCGTGGGAGACGGGCAGGCTCCGGGAACTGGGCCGCGCGCTGCGCTCCGCACCGGTATTCCCGAAGGGGGCAAACGTGAGCTTTGTAAAGCGCACCGGGCCGGACGCGGTCAGGGCCGTCACCTTTGAGCGCGGGGTGGAGGACTTCACCCTCGCCTGCGGGACGGGCTGCGGCTCCATCACGGCGGCACTGACGCTGATGGGCCTGGTGTCCGGGCGGGATGTCACGATCGACATGCCCGGCGGGCTTTTGTCCGTGAGCCTTACACACGACATGGACAGCGTGTGCGATATATTTCTCATCGGGCCGACCTGCCTCGTTTTCGAGGGGGAGGTTTCGGATGAGCTGTTGGAGGCACCATGCAGGATGTTTTGAGCTATCTCGCGGCGGAATACGACCCCCTCGCCATCATTGTCTACGGCTCCTTTGCCGACGGGACCAGCAATCTTTTCAGCGACTTTGACGCCCTGCTCATCACCGAGGGCGGAAAGCGCACTCATGACGACCGCTTTGTGGACTGCACGCAGCTCGATGTGTTCGTCTATCCCCTGTCGGATTTTCAGGGCGACTATGATGTGGAGGCGTTCACACAGGTCTACGGCGGACAGATCCTGCTTGACCGGAACGGTGTTGCGGCGGCGCTTCTGGAGAAGGTGCAGAAATATGTGGACGGCAAGGCCCGCAAAACGCGGGAAGAGCTGCGGCTGAATGTGAGCTGGTGTGAAAAGATGCTGCGCCGGGCAGAGCGCACCGACGCCGAGGGCAGCTACCGCCGCCACTGGCTTCTGGTGGAGAGTCTGGAGATCTACACAGAGCTTCGCGCCTGGCCCTATCTCGGGCCGAAGAAGGCGCTGCGTCAGCTGGAGAAGAAGGACAAGGCCGCCTACGCACTCTACGAAAAAGCCCTGTGCAAAGGCGATTACGAATCGCTTGCCGACTGGGTAGCGCAGATCAGGGCACGCTTTGACACTCTGGGGAAGAAAACGAAAAAAGCATAAATCAAGGGCGTGGTCGAGTTACCGCGCCCTGCTGTTATTATATGATCTCATTCACCGGTTCGGCGTTGAACATTTTGCCCGTGACGGAGCGGATGACCATGTTTGCCGCGACAAGGTTCTGCCGGTCCTGCTGGGAGACCTCGATGTGGTAAACCTTGCGCAGACGGCTTTCCCGCCGCCCGATGAGTCTTGGGTCCCAGCGGGACCAGCCGAAGACCGGGTACTCCGCCGTGGTCCAGACACGGTAGCGTACCCCCTCGGCCTTGAGCGCTTCCTCCACGCGCTGAAACTCTCCTTCATCGTTGGAGATGTAGACGGTCAGCTCCGCCCCTTCGCCTTTGAACCCCATGGCTTACCTGCGGTGGAAAACCACAGCCTCCCAGGGGCGTATCATCCCGGCGGGAGCCTTGTCGGGGTAGTTTGCGATCAGGATGGGAGCATCCCTGTACGCTTCGGGGATGTCATACGCCTGCTCACTGTCGGAGAAGTTGCAGACGACCAGCAGGCTCTCGTCCCCAAGGGTGCGGGTGTAGACAAAGAGGGCGGGGTGCTCCGGCTCGAGAAGGGCGTAGTGGCCGTAGACGATCACGTCCAGCTCGCGGCGCAATGCGATCAGCTTCTGATAATAGTGAAACACCGAGTCCGGGCGCTTTAGCTGCTCGGCGGCGTTGATGGTCACATGGTTCGGGTTTACCGGCAGCCAGGGCTTGCCGGTGGTAAAGCCCGCCTCGGGGCCTGCGTCCCACTGCATGGGGGTACGGGCGTTGTCGCGGCTTCGCTGGCGCAGCATGGCGATGCCCTCCGCCTCGGTCATGAGGCCCTGCTCGCGGTAGGCGCGGTAATTGCCGAGCGATTCAATGTCGTTGATCTGGTCGATGCTCTGCCAGGGGTAGTTGGTCATGCCCAGCTCCTCGCCCTGATAGATGTAGGGGGTGCCCTGCATCATGTGCAGGCAGGTCGCCAGCATCTTGGCAGAGGTCTCGCGGTACTGCCCGTCCTCGCTCCCGTAGCGGGAGACGATGCGCGGCTGGTCGTGGTTGTCCCAGTAGAGGCTGTTCCAGGCGACGCCGTCGAGCGCCGTCTGCCAGCGGCTCAAAATTTCCTTGAGTCTGGGAAGGTCCTTGTGCTGTGGGGCATAGCGGCCCAGGACCGGGTCAAAGTCCGCGTCCATGTGCTCGAACTGAAAGCCCATGGAAAGCTCGCTGCCATCGAGATTTGCGTAGGATTTTGCCTCTTCGATCGTGACGGCCGCGCACTCGCCCACGGTCAGCAGATCATACCTGGACAAAACGCGGCGGTTCATCTCCCTGAGATATTCATGCACGTGCGGGCCGTTCGCCACGAGCGTAGCCGGGGCGTAACCGTTTGCCCCCGGTGCGCCGTCGGGCAGACCGGCGGGCTTGGAGATGAGGCTGATGACATCCATGCGAAAGCCGTCGATGCCCTTTTGAAGCCACCAGTCCATCATGTTGAAAATCTCATCCCGCACGGCGGGATTGTCCCAGTTGAGGTCCGGCTGCTTTTTCGAGAAGAGGTGCAGGTAGTACATCCCGGTCTGCTCATCCAGCTGCCAGGCGCTGCCGCCGAAGCAGGAGCCCCAGTTGTTGGGCTCTTTGCCGTCCTTCCCCTCGCGCCAGAAATAGTAGTCGCGGTAGGGACTGTCCTTCGAGGATCGCGATTCGATAAACCATTTATGCTCGTCCGAGCTGTGGTTGACCACCAGGTCCATCACGATCCTGAGGCCCAGAGAGTGGGCCTTTTCCAGCATCTCGTCAAAGTCCGCCATGGTGCCGAACTCGGTCATGATGTCCTGATAGTCGCTGATATCGTAGCCGTTGTCGTCGTTGGGGGATTTGTAGACCGGGGAAAGCCAAATCGCGTCCGCCCCCAGCTCGCGGATGTATTCCAGGCGGCTCGTGATGCCCCTGAGATCGCCGATGCCGTCGCCGTTCGAGTCCTGAAAGCTGCGCGGATAGATCTGATAGACCACGCTGCGCTGCCACCATTTTTCCGCCATGTGTGTTCCCTCCTGTTGTGTTGTTCATTTTTTCAAATTATAACAGATGCGTTCCCGATGTACAACAAGAAAAGCAAATCAATGTACAACAAGAAAAGCAAATCAAGCGCTTGTCCCGATGGACGGAACATGCTATAATATAAAATTGAACGAAAACCAAACGAAGGAGAACCCATGGAAAGCATCAGTCAAATCCTGGCCCGGGAGCTGGACAGGCCCCTGGAGCATATTGAAAACGTTATCAAGCTTTTGGACGAGGGGAACACCATCCCCTTCATCGCCCGCTACCGCAAGGAACTCCACGGCGCAATGGACGACACCGCCCTGCGCACGCTTGAGGAGCGGCTTACTTATCTGCGCGGCCTCTTTGAGCGCAAGGAGACCGTGAAAAACTCCATCGCCGAGCAGGGCAAACTCACCGACGAGCTTGCGGCCGCCATCGACGCAGCCGAGACGCTCGCCGTGCTGGAGGACCTCTACCGCCCCTATAAGCCCAAGCGCCGCACCCGCGCCACCATGGCCAAGGAAAAGGGCCTCGAGCCGCTGGCCGACGAGCTCTTTGCCCAGAAGCCGGACAGCCCCGCGCCGGAGGTTCTGGCGGAGCAGTATGTCGATCCCGAAAAGGGTGTGGAGACGGTCGAAGACGCGCTCCAGGGCGCATCCGACATCATTGCCGAAAACATCTCGGACGACGCGAATATCCGCGCCATGCTGCGCGACTTGATCGCACAGCGAGGAACGCTGCACAGTGAGGCCGCGACGGAAGAGGATTCCGTCTACCGCCTGTACTACGACTTCAGCGCCGCCGTCTCCCGCCTCCAGGGCCATCAGATCCTCGCCGTCAACCGCGGGGAGAAGGAGGGCTTTTTGAAGGTGTCGGTGGAGCTGGACCGCGATCTTGCCCTCCAGCGCGTGCGCCGCGCGGTGATCCGCCCCGGTGCGCCCGCCATGGCCTTCGTGCGCGCAGCAGCGGACGACGCCTATGACCGGCTCATTTTCCCCTCCATGGAGCGTGAGACCCGCAACAGCCTCACCGATACGGCAAACGAGGGCGCGATCAAAATGTTCGGCCTGAACCTCAAGCCGCTCCTGATGCAGCCGCCCGTCAAGGGCAAGGTGACCATGGGTCTCGACCCCGGCTACCGCAACGGCTGCAAGGTCGCCGTGGTGGACGGGACCGGCAAGGTGCTCGACACCGCGGTGGTCTACCCCACCTTCTCGGAAGCGAGAAAAAACGAAGCCATCCGCACGCTCTCGGCGCTCATCAAAAAGGATCACGTGGAGCACATTGCCATCGGCAACGGCACCGCCTCCCGCGAGACCGAGCAGATGACGGTCGAAATGATCGAACAGCTTGGCGGAACCGTGAGCTACGCCATCGTCAATGAGGCGGGCGCCTCGGTCTATTCGGCCTCCAAGCTCGCGGCCGAGGAATTCCCCGATTACGATGTGAACCTGCGCTCCGCCGTGTCGATCGCAAGACGCCTGCAGGATCCGCTGGCGGAGCTTGTGAAGATCGACCCCATGGCCATCGGCGTGGGCCAGTACCAGCACGACATGCCCCAGGCCCAGCTCGCCGAGACACTGGACGGCGTGGTGGAGGACTGCGTCAACGCCGTCGGCGTGGACGTAAACACCGCCTCCCCTTCTCTTCTGCAGAGGGTGTCGGGCCTCAACAAGACCACGGCGAAGAACATTGTAGCCTACCGCGAAGAAAACGGCATCTTTACAAGCCGCAAGACCATCAACAAGGTCCCCAAGCTCGGGCCCAAAGCCTTCCAGCAGTGCGCGGGCTTCCTGCGCGTGCCGGAGAGCAGTCAGGTCCTCGACAACACCGCCGTCCACCCCGAGAGCTACGCCGCCGCCGAGCAATTATTGAAGCTTTGCGGTTACACCTTCGAGGACGTGAAGGCCGGAAAGCTCGGCGAGCTCAAGGCCCGCGCCGCCGCCTACGGTCTGGAAAGGGCCGCCGAGGAATGCGGCGTCGGCGTACCGACCTTAAATGATATTGTGAGTGAACTATTAAAACCGGGACGCGATCCGCGCGACGAGCTGCCGCCCGTGCTGCTCAGAAAAGACGTGCTGGAAATCAAGGACTTAAAGCCCGGCATGGTGCTCACCGGCACGGTGAGAAACGTCATCGACTTCGGCGCCTTCGTGGACATCGGCGTGCACCAGGACGGCCTTGTGCACGTCTCCCAGGTCAGCAACAAATTCATCCGCCACCCCAGCGAGGTCCTGTCCGTCGGCGATATCGTCAAGGTTGTGGTCCTGGACGTGGACGAGAAAAAGCACCGCATTTCCCTTTCCATCAAACAAGTGAAGGAGAATGAATAAGATATGATCGACCTGAGCATTGAAAAACTGGTAAACTACGCGCTTCAGAAGGGCCTCATTGAGGAATGCGACCGCGTGTGGGCGGAAAACGCACTTCTGAGCGCCCTGCACCTCGAC
The DNA here is from genome assembly GCA_902799075.1 of Oscillospiraceae bacterium. Taxonomy (GTDB): domain Bacteria; phylum Bacillota; class Clostridia; order Oscillospirales; family Oscillospiraceae; genus Limivicinus. The sequence continues at coordinate 9,954 of CADBYZ010000061.1, forward strand.
AGCTTCACCCGCCCCGAAGCGGCGGAGAACGCGGAGCTGGAGCCCATCCTCGCCGAGCTCATTGCCTACGGCGTGGAAAACGGCCTGCTCGACGACAGCATCACCGAAAAGGACCTCTTTGACTCCCGCCTGATGGGGCTGCTGACCCCGCGTCCTTCGGATGTGATCGGGAAATTCAAAGCCCTCTATGCCGAGGACCCCAAAAAGGCCACCGACTACTACTACGATCTCAGCCGCGCCACCGACTATATCCGCACCTACCGCGTGGTGAAGGACCTCAAGTGGAAAAGCGCCACTGAGTATGGCGAGCTCGACATCACGGTCAACCTCTCCAAACCCGAGAAGGACCCCAAGGCCATCGCCGCCGCCGGCAAGGCCAAGGCCGCCGGCTACCCCAAGTGCCTGCTGTGCCGCGAGGCCGAGGGCTACGCGGGCCGCATCGACTACCCCGGCAGGGCCAATCACCGCCTCATCCCGCTCACGCTCAACGGGGAAAACTTTTTCCTCCAGTACTCCCCCTATGTCTACTACAACGAGCATTGCATCGTCCTCAATTCCCGGCATGTGCCCATGAAGATCAACAAGGCAGCCTTCATGAAGCTGCTGGACTTTGTGGACCTCTTCCCCCACTACTTCCTCGGCAGCAACGCGGACCTGCCCATCGTGGGCGGCTCCATCCTGAGCCACGATCACTTCCAGGGCGGCCACTACACCTTCGCCATGGCGAAGGCGGAGATCGAAACGCCCCTCACCTTCCCCGGCTTTGAGGATGTGAAGGCCGGCATCATCAAGTGGCCCATGTCCGTCATCCGCCTCCGCTGCGCCGACAAGCTGCGCGTGGCAGAGCTTGCGGACAAGATCCTCACCGCCTGGCGCGGTTACTCTGATCCCTCCGTCACCATCTTTGCCGAGACCGACGGCGAGCCCCACAACACCATCACGCCCATTGCCCGCCGCCGTGACGGCGACTTTGAGTTGGACCTGGTGCTGCGCAACAACCTCACTACCGAGGAATATCCCCTCGGTCTCTACCACCCGCATCAGGAGCTGCACCACATCAAGAAGGAGAACATCGGCCTCATCGAGGTCATGGGCCTTGCGGTGCTGCCCGCGCGGCTCAAGGCGGAGCTAAAGGAGCTGGAGGAGCTGATCGTCTCCGGCGGCGACATCAGCGCCAGCGAGACCTGCGCCAAGCACGCCCCGTGGGTGGAAGAGCTGAAGCAGCGCTACACCTTCACGCCCGAGAACACCGAGGATATCCTGCGCCAGGAGGTCGGCGTGGTGTTCATGAAGGTGCTGGAACACGCGGGCGTTTTCAAGCGTGATGACGCGGGCCGCGCCGCCTTCCTGCGCTTTGCCGGGAGCGTCAAGTGAGCAACGATCGCACGCGCGGCGCGAGTCTTCGCGCCGCGCTTCTCCTCAACGCCGTCTTTCTCGTCCTCACGGTGGTGATCGTGCGCGTCGGCTTTGAGAGCAACGACGACCCCACCCTCGCCGCCTTCGCGGACGGGCAGATGGCAAACAGCACCGCCTATATTCCCTATATCAACATCGTCCTTGGCGCGGCGCTCAAGGGCATCTACAACGTTCTCGGGCGCGAGGCCGCTTTTGTACGCGGGGCTGACGGCTTTGTCCTTCACGCTCTGCGAGCGGCTCGGCACGCTACGCGGCGCGGCGGTCACGACGGTTTTGCTCCTGTTTTTCGGGGTGGATGTCTACTGCATCATCAGCTACACCAAGACCGCGGCGGTCTGTACCGTGGGCGGGATGGCCCTGCTGCTCTGCGCCTTCGAGCGGGAGGGGCAGCACCCTGTCGCCCTGTGTCTGGGAACAGCGCTTGCCGTGATGGGTTTTCTGCTGCGGGACATGGAGTTTCTGCCCTGCTTCGGTCTGATGGCGGTACTGTGCCTGCGCCCGCTCTGGAATCTGCTTGCGGCAGAGGACAGTGCCGGGGAAAAGCTGAAAAGCTTCGGGCGGCTTGTCCTGCCCTATGTGCTGGTGCTTGTGCTCTGCGCGGGCTTTTACGCCGTGAACGAATGGGCCTGGTCGAAGGAGCCGTGGACAACGTACCACGAGTTTGACAAGGTTCGCGTTGCCTATTCCGACTACGGCAGGCCCGCCTATGAGGCCATGCCCGATGCCTACGACGCGCTGGGGCTTTCCAGGGCCGACGTGCAGCTTGCCTACGACAGCGACTACTTTGACCCGGAGGTTTTCTCCGCCGGGACCATGCAGGCCATTACGGAGACCCGGGACACGCTGTTCCCCCGCCCGTCGATGGGCGAGTGCGTGGGGGAATTGCTCGACAAGGCCATCCCCGGCTTCTTTTTGAATCTGCATATCTACGGCCTGCTGCTGATCCTGGTTTTGTGGCTTGCAGCGGGGGAACATTCCCTGCGCGACTGGGCGTGCCTTGCCTGCGAGGGCGCGGTATTCTGCTCCGCCTATCTCTACCTCATCTGGCGCGGGCGCTATCTGGTGGACCGTGTGGATCTCGGCCTGCTGCTGGGCGTAGCTGCGGTGATGGCTCTGATGCTGGACGCGGAGAAGCTCAGGCGTGAAAAGCTTCTGACCGCGCTGGTGCTGATCCTCGCCGTATTTACCAGCCATTACCTCATGCGCGACTGGTACCGCACCGCCCCCGCGGAGGACAAGAGCGAGACGCGCGCCGCTTATGAGCGCCTTCTGGCCGACGAGGATCATGTGTACCTTGCCAAGCTCGACGCGGTGACGGATGGGCTCTGGTCCCCCTTTGAGCCCTACGGCAAGGGCTACTGGGACAAGATCGTGCTGCTGGGCGGCTTTGACTGCCTGCACCCGACGATCATGGAAAACCTGGCCGGGTATGGGGTGGAAAACCCCTACCGGGACTGTGTGGACAATCCCAGGGTCTATTTGATCGAGGACAACATCGACCTCACCCTGCAATACATCCATGAGCACTACGCCCCGGAAGCCGCGGCGGAGCGGGTCGAGCCGCTGAGTTCGGAGACGGGGCTCGATATCTACCGCATTCTGAAATGAGAGGCGCGCCATGAGCTTGAAGGAACAATGGAATCAAAAAACATGGCCCCGCGTCCTGCTGGCCCTTGGGCTCAACGCGGTGTTTCTCTTTGTGATGCTGCGCTTTTTTGCCCCCATGTGGGAGACGAATGACGATCTGTTCATCTCCAAATTCTTCGACGGACAGATGGCGCACAAGACCATGTATGCCCCTTTTATCAACATCTGCCTCGGGTTCCTCATGAAAACCTTGTACACAGTCCTCGGCGACGGCTTCAACTGGTATTCCGCCGCCCAATATCTGCTTTTGTACCTCGGCTTTTCCGCCGTCACCTGGGTACTGCTGCGGCGATACCGCCTCGGCCCGGCGCTTGTGATGACGGCGGTGCTGCTCGGCGCTTTCGGGACGGACTGCTATCTGAGCATGAATTTTTCCAAGCCCGCCGCTGTCGGCACCGTCGGCGGGATGGCACTGATGCTCCACGCTCTGCAAAACGACAGCGGGCGGACGCAAAAGACGCCGCTGATCCTCGGCTTTGTGCTGGCGCTTTGCGGCTATGTGTGGCGCTTTGAGGAATTCGGCGTGTGCGCGGTGCTGATGGCCTGCGGCGTTCTCTCGCTGCTCATTGAGCGCGGCGCGGGAAACCGCAGTTTTCCGCTCGGTGAGAGGGTCAGGCAATACCTTTGTCTGATTGCACCCTTTGCGCTGCTGGCCGTGTGCGCGGCGGGGCTGTTTGTCCTGGACTATGCCGTGTGGCAGCGGCCCGAGGCGGGGGGCTTCTGGACGTTCAACAACACGCGCTCAAGCTTTATCGACTTTCAGACTCCGGAATACAGGGAAATGCCGGAGGTCTACGACTCCGTCGGCATGGATGAAAACTTCGTCTACATGATGAAGAAGTGGAGCTTCTACGACACCGAGCGCTTCAACCAGAAGAATCTTGAAACGCTGATCGCCGCGCGCGACGAGCTGATCCCCCGCCGCACCCCGGGCGAGTGCCTGGGCGTGTTCCTGAACCGGTGTCTGATGGGCTTTACGCTGGACAGGCCCTTCGCGGGCTTTGCGCTGATGCTGGCCGTGTGGCTTGCCTGCGGGAAGCGCCGGGCCGGGACCTGGGTCAGTCTCGGGGCGATGGCCTGCCTGTTCGGTGTGATCTACCTTGCCATGATCTACGCCGACCGCTTTCTCGCAAACCGGGTGGACATCGGTCTCTTCCTCGCCATGGCGGTGGTCCTGAGCTTTGCGCTGGACACGGAAAAGCTCAAGGCGGAAAAGCTGCTGCTCACGGCGGTGCTGCTTTTAAGCCTGTTTATCACCTGGCGCATGAACCGGGCTTACTGCTGGCTCGACCGGCACAACACGATCGAGGACAAGAGCAGCGACAAGGCCGCCATCGCGCGCATTCTGGAGGATGACGAGCACCTGTATCTCACAAAGATCTGGTCCATCGACCACCAGCTTTATACCCCGCTGGAGACCCCGCCCGCGCTCTTTGCCGACAAGCTGCTGCTCATCGGCGGCTGGAGCATGGGCCACCCGGAGATCGAGGCGGTCCTGGACAGGTGGAACATTGAAAATCCCTACCGCGATCTGGTCAATCGGGAGGATATCCGCCTCATCGACCACGAGGTCGACCGCACCCTCGCATACCTGCGCGGCGCGTATTACCCGGAAGCGAAGGCCGAGGCCGTTGAGCCTCTGAGCGAGGAGACGGGCCTGATGATTTACCGCATCACGGGGTAGGCGCGCTTAAATATTCTTAAATTGATGCTGCCTTAAGCGTTTTGCTATTGACCCGTTTTATCCGCAAATGGTATAATCCCGCCACCAGACAGGATGAACATGGAGGAATTCCAATGAAGTATTTATATCGTGCCCTCGCCATGCTCCTGCTGTGCGGGCTGCTGTTCACTCTGCCCGGAACTGCGTATACGGAATCTGCTTTGCAGCTGCCTGGCTCACTGAAGATCATTGAAGAAAACGCATTTTATGGGGATCGTTCTCTGGGCAGGGTAGTCCTGCCCGACGGCATCACCGAGATCCGCAGCAAAGCCTTTGCCGACAGCAGCGTCAGCAATGTGAACCTGCCCGTCTCGCTGGACTGCATTGCGGATGACGCGTTTGACGGGTGCTCTTCGGTCTCCTTCACCGCTGCCGCCGACAGCTACGGTTTCAATTGGGCAAAGGCCCACGGGTTCAAGGTCACCGATCCCAACGCGCCTAAATACCGCGCGCTGCTGATCGGAAACAATGCCTATATGGACAACCCCCTACAGGGCTGCATCAACGATATGAAGGCCATGAGCAATCTGCTGCGCAGCTTTTCCAATGGCTTTGCCTGTACCACGAAGCAAAATCAGACAAAGAGCGGCATGCTCAGCGCCATCCGTTCCGTGTTTGCCGGCGCTGCCGAAAAGGACGTGTCGCTTTTCTACTATGCCGGTCACGGCGCATACAGCAGTGGTACGACTTATCTCGGTGCGCTGTGCGGTGTTGACGATACATACCTCACCTCAAAGGAGCTCGCTGCCGCACTTTCCAAGGTGCCGGGCCGTGTGATCGTTGTACTCGACAGCTGCTACAGCGGGGCCGTGATCAATCGGGGCACCGGATACGATCTTTCGGACCTGGAGACCTTCAACCAGGACATCGAAGACGAGCTTCAGGAGATGGATGCCTTCAATCAGAGCATGATCGACGCCTTCGCCGGCTGTGATACCACAGTTGTGCTTTCCGATGACGCGGTGTTCGATTCCGGGGAGCTTGCGAAAAGCAAGTTCGTGGTCATCACCGCCTGCGGCAAAAATCAGAGCTCCGGTGAGATCAACAAAAAAGGGCTGTTCACCACCGCCTTTGTGACCGGCGGCGGCTGCAAATACGGCAGCAGTACCTATACCGGCTCCATGCCCGCGGACACGAATAAGGACAAGAAGCTCACCGTGAACGAGATCGCCTCCTACGCCAGAAGTGAAGTGAAAAAAAAGGATTCCTCGCAGACCGTTCAGTACTACGCCTCCAACACGTCGGAGGTCCTGTTCTGGCGCTGAGAGGCGCAGCCGATCAGAGGCTTTGAAGAAATACGTCTTTTCTTCAAAGCCTCTTTTATCACCCATTGACAGCCGCTGCCGGAAGACGGTATACTGGGGTAAAACACTCGTCATCCTGAGCAACGCGAAGGATCTGTCCCTCGTGCAGCGCAAAAGAAGTTCCTTCGCTGCGCTCGGGATGACGGCAAGCAGCAAAGGAGACCACTATGCTTTCAGTCAACGATCTCTCCATCCAGTTCGGGCCGACCGTGCTGTTCTCCCGCGTGGACCTGCAGTTCACGCCCGGCAACTGCTACGGCATCATCGGCGCAAACGGCGCGGGCAAATCCACCTTTATCAAGATCCTCTCCGGGGAGCTGGAGCCCACCAGCGGCAGCGTTGTGCTCGACCCCAAGCGGCGCATGTCGGTGCTCAAGCAGAACCAGAGCCTGTACGACGATTACACGGTGCTCGACACCGTTATCATGGGAAACATGCGCCTTTATGAGTGCGGCAAGGAAAAGGACGCGCTGTATGAAAAGCCGGACTTCGATGACGCCGACGGCATCCGCGCCTCCGAGCTTGAGGAGGAGTTTGCCGAGCTCGGCGGCTGGGAGGCCGAGAGCGACGCATCGCGCATCCTCCAGGGCCTCGGGGTCGATGTGACGCTGCATCAGGAGCTCATGCGGGACACCGACCCGCGCATCAAGGTGAAGGTGCTGCTGGCCCAGGCCCTCTTCGGCCACCCGGACGTGATTCTGCTCGACGAGCCGACCAACAACCTCGACCTTGCAAGCGTGGTGTGGCTCGAGGATTTCCTCATGGACTACGAGGGCACGGTGCTGGTCGTGAGCCATGACCGCTATTTCCTCAACAACGTCTGCACCCACATCGTGGACATCGACTACGGCAAGATCAAGATGTATGTCGGCAACTACGATTTCTGGTACGAGTCCAGCCAGCTCATCCAGAAGCTCATCAAAGACCAAAACAAGAAGGCTGAGCAGAAGATCCAGGAACTGCAGACCTTCATCGCCCGCTTCTCCGCGAACAAGTCCAAATCCCGGCAGGCTACCTCCCGCCGGAAGCTCCTGGACAAGATCACCGTGGAGGAACTGCCCGCCTCCAACCGCCGCTACCCCTGGGTGGGCTTCAAGGCCAACCGCGAGCCGGGCAAGGACCGTCTCTTTGTCACCGAGGTTTCCAAGACAGTGGACGGCGTGAAGCTTTTGAACAACGTCAGCTTCATCGTCGGCAAGGACGACAGGATCGCCCTTGTGGGAAAAAACGAGCTTGCCGTGACCATGCTGTATAAGATCCTCATGGGCGAGGAGGAACCTGACACCGGTACGGTCAAGTGGGGCGCCAGCATCGAGCCGAGCTATTTTCCCAAGAATCACAACAGCTACTTTGACAATTGCGACTATGACCTCATCGACTGGATGCGCCAGTTTTCCGAGGACAAACGCGAGAGCTATCTGCGCACCTTCCTCGGCCGCATGCTTTTCTCCGGGGACGATGTTTATAAAAACGTGCGCGTCCTCTCCGGCGGCGAGAAGGTGCGGTGCATGCTCAGCCGCATGATGCTCTCGGGCGCAAACTTCCTGCTGCTCGATCAGCCCACCAACCATCTCGACCTGGAGAGCATCGCCGCACTCAACAACGGCCTCGAAGCCTTCAAGTACAACATCATCTTCTCCTGCCATGACCACCAGCTGACTCAGACGGTGGCAAACCGCATCATCGAGATCACCGACGACGGCATCATAGACCGCCGCTGCACCTACGACGAGTACATGCACATCAGCGATCTGGAGCAGAATGTGCGGAGCTGATTGAAAAACAACAACGCCGCCCTGATGGGCGGCGCTGCCGTTTGTATGGATTTTGGAGAGATTACTCAACAATCTTGAAGGTGTCCACTGCGAGCTTGATGATCTCGGTGACGGTGGGGTTGTCGGGCTCAAGCGCGGTGGAGTTGAAGACGACGACGCGGCCGTCCTCGAGGTTCTCGGCGTAGTAGGCACAGATCACCATGCCGCCGAGCTGCTCATCGTTGTAGGTATAGTAAATGTTGTAAAGGTCGCGGCCTTCGATGAAGGTGGTGGGCTCTCCCGGAGGAGTCAGCATCGCGTCGCCCAGCTCCTCAACGGCGCTGGCGCCCTGCTCCTGCAGGTAGGTAACGGCGTCGATGACGTTGTCAACGCCCATGATCTGTTTTTCCATGAGGCTCACGGTGCAGTAGGGCACACCCTCGTCGGTGCCGGCGTTGATGATGATGCCGCCCATGGGCAGCTCGTTTGCGACATACTTGCTGTCGTAATCAATGCTGAAGCCCTTGGCCTTGCTGACGATGGTGTGGATGCCGGAATCCGGCTCGATCCCTGCGGGGGTGGGCTCGGGAATAGGCTCGGGTGTGGGCTCCGTGGTGGGCTCAGGAGTAGGCGCGGCAGTGGGCGCGGGCGTCTCGGTCGGTGCCGGTGCGCTCTGCTTGGCGCTGCACGCGGACAGGGCAAACAGCATCACTATAACAAGGGCCAGCGCAATGATCTTGTTTTTCATATCTTGCTTCCTCTTTCATTCAAAATTATATACGCGCATCCTGTACGCATCTTGTATACGCAGATTATTGTAAACCATGTTATGGAATTTGTCAAAAGAATTTCGTAAAAACGCGTCAAAAAACAAAAATATCTTTTTCACAAACTAAAAAGGCGCTGCCCCGGCTGGAACTTTCTCCCGGCTGCGACGTCATAATAGCAAATCCGATCAAGAGAGGAGATCTGCCCCATGATCATAACGGAAGACAAGAGAAGGCTCTGCGCCCTGCTGATGGCGGTGCTGCTGCTGTTTGCGCTGTTCTTTACCCATTCCTCGACTGCTTCGGCAGAGAGCGAGGACAGCGTAGAGCTAACCGAAGTGGAGGCCGCCACGGTGGACGAATTTCTGAAGGCCATCGCGCCGAATACCGTGATCACCCTCACCGGGCGCAGCTATGACCTCACCCGCGCCCTGGGCTACGGCGTGTTCGGCAGCAAGTACTACTGCTGGAACGAGATCTATGACGACGGCTGGGAGCTGGAGATCGACAAGGTCCAGAACCTCACCATCCGCGCCGCCCGCCCCGGGACGGAGATCGTCACCGTGCCGCGCTACGCCTGCGTGCTGAAATTCGTGGAATGCGAAAACGTGGCGCTGGAGGGCTTCACCGCGGGCCACACCGACGGGCCCGGCTACTGCACGGGCGCGGTCATCAACATGACCGACTGCAACTGGATGACCGTGACAAACTGCGACCTCTACGGCTGCGGCACCTACGGGCTGGAGCTTATCCGCACCCGCGAGCTGCGCGCAGAGGGAACCACCATCCGCGATTGCAGCTACGGCGCCGTGTATGCCGCGAACAGCTGCGGGATTTACCTTGACGGGTGCTCGATTCACGGGATCGAGGGCTACGGCGTGTTCTCCCTGAACGCGAGCTGGAGCACCGCCATCCTCAACACCACCATACGCGACTGCAAGAGCAGCTGTCTGCTGGATCTCAGCGCCGCCAAGATGTTTCAGCTGGCGGGCTGCGACATAAGCCGCAACAGCTTTGACGGCATGTTTTTCAGCACGGTCTTCCAGCCCGTGGTGGATAACTGTTCCTTCAAGGACAACAGCTGCGCAAACGGCTGGTACATGGAAAGCTGGCAGAAGAGCGAGCAGGTGGTGAAGCCGGACGGCGAGCCCTACACCTTTGCGGAGCTCGAGGCGCTCACCCGCGAGGGGGACTCCGAGTGGACAGCGCCCGTTGTGGAGGAAATCACGGTCACCGCGCCGGCGGTTTCCGAGGATGGGATGATCCATGTGCACAACGTGGACGAGCTTCTGGCCTCCATCGCGCCGGACACCGCGATCTTCCTCGAGGACGGGGTCTATGATCTGAGCAAGGCCCAGGGCTACGGCTATGCGAATGGCGATTGCTGGTACTGGATGAGCTGCTACGACGGGCCGGGCCTTGTGATCCACGGCGCGGACAATCTCAGCATCACGGCCAACGGTCCCCACCGGGCACGCATCGTGGCCGAGCCGCGCTACTGCGAGGTCATGAGCTTTGAAAGCTGCAGGAATCTGAGCCTTTCAAACTTCACCGCCGGACATACCCAGGCCGTGGAGGACTACGGCTGCGCGGGCGGCGTGCTGAGTCTCATGGACTGCAGCGATTTCAAGGTGAGCGACTGCTCCCTCTACGGCTGCGGCATTCTGGGCATCACCTGCTATAACTGCCGCGGCGGCGAGGTCAGCTGTACCGAGATCCACGACTGCTCCAACGGGGCCTGCTATTTCCACAACAGCCGCGACATCGCCCTCAGCTCCTGCAACATCCACGACATCCCGAACTATGCCTATCAGGTATATGATTGCCGGAACATCACCGCCGACGGACAGGTCATCCCCGACGGCAGCAGCTGGTAAAACATGATCCCGCGGCTCTTGCCGCGGGATCCCTATTGTGTCATCCTCCTAAAGGGCATAGAGATTCTAAGCGGCAAGCCGCTAAGAATCTCTAATGTTCGCGTCAGCGAAGGATCTTGTCGCCGATGACTGTTTAAGGCAACAGCCTGTAGGTATCAGCTTTCAAACGTCAGCTCCGTCACGCCGAAATATTTCTCCGCAAAATCCACCTGCTGCACGCGAAACTCCCTGCCGCGCAGGTATTCGAGGGCGCCCGCGTCGGTGGGAAAGTCGAAGCGCAGGCGGTAAGAATAGAGTGCCTGTCCCTTTTCCTCAAAGCCCTTATTAAAACGTTCGCTGCCGTACTTGCCGTCGCCGAGAAGCGGCCAGCCCGCGTGGGCCATCTGGGCGCGGATCTGGTGGGTGCGCCCGGTGAGGAGCCTGCACTCCACCAGTGACAGGGGGCCCTTGGTCATAAGCAGACGGTACTCGGTCACGGCGGTCTTGGCCCCCGGCTCGGGGCGGTCCTTGACGAAGACCTGGTTTTTCTTCGCGTCCTTGAAGAGGTAATTTTCAAGCCGCCCCTCGGCGGGCTTCGGCTTGCCCTGCACCGCGCAGAGGTAGTATTTCTCGATCTCCCGGTCGCGGATCTTGTCGTTTAAGATGCGCAGGGCCTCCGCGTTTTTCGCCGCGATGACGATGCCGCCGGTGTTGCGGTCGATGCGGTTGCAGAGGGCGGGGGCGAAGGCATTTTCCTCCTTGGGCCGCCACTCCCCCTTCTGGGCCATGTAGGCCTGGACATTGGCGATGAGCGTGTTATAATCCCAGACGCCCGCGCTGTGGCAGAGGACGCCGGGCTTTTTGTCCAGAAGCAGGATGTTTTCGTCCTCGTACACGATGGTCAGGCGCGGCGTACCGACCTTGAGATAAGAGTTTTCCTCCCGGGGCTTTTCAAAAAACTCGTCGTTGATGTAAAGCTGCAACGTGTCACCCTCGCTTAAACGCGTGTCGCGCCTGGCGCCCTTGCCGTTGAGCTTGATTCGCTTGAGGCGGATGTACTTTTGCAGCAGCGACTCCGGCAGCAGCGGCACGGCCTTGCCCACAAAACGGTCCAGGCGCTGGCCCGCATCGTTGCTTTTGATGGCAAACTCCTTCATTTGAACAAAAATTCCCCTTCAAAACCTCAATTTTTTTGCATTATACTATAAGAAAATAGTGTTGACAAGTCTTGTCAAGTAATCTATAATACTAAAGCGACTGTGCGAGGTGCTTACCATGCGTCTGAATCTGAGTTCGATCATCGAAATACCGGGCGGCTCCGTTCCTTTTTCGTGTGAGCTGGAGACGGAGGGTCTGGATTTCCCCTCGGTGAAGGCCTATCCCCGCAAGCCGTATGCCGAAGGGCACGTTTTCAACGAGGCCGGTATCCTGCGGCTCACCGGGACGCTCGCGGCGGAGATGATCTGCCTGTGCGACCGCTGCGGCGAGGAGTTTGAAAGCCTCAAGGAAATGGAGCTTGACGCAACCATTGTGGAGGAAAATCCCGAGGATGATCCCTCGCTCTTCGTTCTGGAGGGCAATGAGATCGACCTCGACGAGATCCTCTCTACCCTCTTTATCCTGGACATGGAAACCAAGTTTCTCTGTAAGCCCGACTGCAAGGGTCTGTGTCCGACCTGCGGCAAAAACCTGAACCTCGGCCCCTGTGGGTGCCGGAAACCAATTGATCCAAGATTTGCTGTGCTTGAGCAGCTTTTGGATAAATAATTTTTGAATGATGAAGCTGCTCAGAACAGCTGTCAACAGGAGGTGTCAACATGGCAGTCCCAAAAGGAAAAGTATCGAGACAGAGACGTGACAAGAGGCGTTCTTCCGTTTGGAAGCTCACCGCTCCCAATGTCGTCAAGTGCCCCAACTGCGGTGCTTTCTGCATGCCCCATCGCGCCTGCAAGGCTTGCGGTCAGTACAAGGGCCGGACAGTCATCGCTGTTGAAGAGAGCAAGTAAAGCTGCT
>CADBYZ010000062.1 GCA_902799075.1 Oscillospiraceae bacterium
AATGATGTTTAGCAAATCTTTTTCGGCTATATTAACGAACGAGAGGAGACAATACATGTACAAAGAAGAATTTGAACGCTGGCTGAATTTCAATCTGGAGGACCCCGACCTTCTGCCCGAGCTTATGAAGGTCAAGGACAATGACGACGAGATCAAGGACCGCTTTGCCGTGTCCCTGAAGTTCGGCACCGCCGGTCTTCGCGGCACGCTCGGCGCGGGCACCAACCGCATGAACATCTGGGTCGTGCGCCAGGCCACCCAGGGCCTTGCCAACTGGGTGCTCACCCAGGGCGGCAATCAGACCGTCGCCATCTCCTACGACAGCCGCCTCAAGAGCGACGTGTTCTCCAAGGAGGCCGCCGGCGTTCTCGCAGCAAACGGCATCAACGTGCGCATCTACGACGCGCTCATGCCCGTGCCCGCTTTGTCCTTCGCCACCCGCTACTATCACTGCAACGCCGGCATCATGGTCACCGCCTCCCACAACCCCGCCAAGTATAACGGCTACAAGGCTTACGGCCCCGACGGCTGCCAGATGACCGATGACGCCGCCGCCATCGTCTATGACGAGATCCAGAAGACCGACGTGCTCACCGGTGCCAAGCGCATGTCCTTTGCCGAGGGCGTGGAAAAGGGCCTCATCAAGTTTGTCGGCGACGACTGCAAGAAGGCCTTCTACGAGGCTGTCGAAGCCTGCCAGGTCCGCCCGGGCCTTGCCAGGACCGCGGGCCTGAAGCTGGTCTACTCCCCTCTCAACGGCACCGGACTTGTCCCTGTCACCCATGTCCTGAGCGACATCGGCATCACCGACATCACCATCGTGCCCGAGCAGGAGTACCCCAACGGCTACTTCACCACCGCTCCCTACCCCAACCCCGAAATCTTTGAGGCTCTCAAGTACGGCCTGGAGCTTGCCAAGGAGACGGGCGCGGACCTCATGCTCGCCACCGACCCCGACGCCGACCGCGTGGGCATCGCCATGCGCTGCCCGGACGGCAGCTACGAGCTGGTCTCCGGCAACGAGATGGGCGTGCTGCTGCTCGACTACATCTGCGCCGGACGCATCGAACAGGGCACCATGCCCGAAAAGCCCGTGGCCGTTATGTCCCTGGTCTCCACGCCCCTGGCCGACGCCGTGGCCGAGCACTACGGCGTGGAGCTGCGCCACGTGCTGACCGGCTTCAAGTGGATCGGCGATCAGATCGCCCAGCTCGAGGCCGCCGGTGAGGTCGAGCGCTTCATCTTCGGCTTTGAGGAGAGCTACGGCTACCTCGCCGGCCCCTACGTGCGTGACAAGGACGCGGTCGTGGCCTCCATGCTCATCTGTGAGATGGCCGCCTACTACCGCTCCATCGGCTCCTCCATCAAGCAGCGCCTCGAGGAGATCTATGCCCAGTACGGCCGCTACCTCAACAAGGTGGACTCCTTTGAGTTCCCGGGCCTGAGCGGCATGGACAAGATGTCCTCCATCATGGCGAGCCTGCGCCAGAACCCGCCCACCCAGATCGCCGGCATCAAGATCGTCAAGGCCATCGACTTCACAAGGTCCGATCTCACCGGTCTGCCGAAGGCGAATGTTCTGATCTACAAGCTGGAGGACGGCTCCACCGTCATCGTGCGCCCCTCCGGCACCGAGCCCAAGATCAAGACCTACTTCACCACCCTGGGCAAGAACCTCGCCGAGTCCAGCGACAAGAAGTCCCTGCTGGCCAAAGCCATCAAGCCCTTCCTGAGCTGAGAAACAAACGCATAAACTACAGCTCCCGGCACGCGATGTGCCGGGAGCTGTTCTTGTCCGGTTTTAATTCCATATACGGCAACGGGCCGTTACGGGCCGATACGGGCCGATACGGCCCGTTACCATCTACATCTACATCTACATCTACATCTACATTTACAACTACATCTGCATTTACAACTACATCCGCATCCGCATCTCCATCTATATCTACATCCCCAGTTACAGTGGGAGAGGGATACAAGGGGGAGGGGGATATTTCGGCAACAGGGTTTGTATGCACTGTGTTCAGAAAAGCGCATAAAGAACACCTCCCGGCGTATTGCGTGCCGGGAGGTGTTTTGTGTTCTATCGCATTTTACCCCAGCGGGCGGAAGGTCACGTAGACCACCACGTCCATGGCGGGCATGACGAAGTTTTTCGCCTCGGTGATGTCGTAGCTGGCCGAGCCGTCGATGAGGCTCCAGACGATCTTGTCAAGGGTGTAGCCCTGCTCCGCGTTCGGGAAGACATAGACCGTCGTGGACGGGTAGACATTCATCTGCGTGCCGGAATCGCCCGTCGTGAGGCCGAGGGCCGCGCTGCCGCCCTGCATGGGGGCAAGGCTCACGCGGTAGGCCTGCTGCGGGGCATAACCGCCGCCGACATACTCCCAGGAGTTATCCTCGCCAGGGATGTTGAACACGAGGTCGAAGCCGGAGCCGCCGCCGGAGGTCTTTTTCTCGCCGCCGTCGGGCTTTTTCTCTTCCTTCCACTGGGCGGTGAGGGTGAGGTTGGCGGTCACGTTAACTTTCTGTGGCGCTCTGTACTCTGCGCCGTTGGCGTCCTTCCAGCAGTCAAACACCTTTCCCTCGGGGGCGTTGAAACAGGACTCCAGGCCCTCAATCTGGTATTCACCCTTAACACCGGTTTTCACGATGTTTTGACCGTCAACCGTATATCCGTCAGGCGGCTGAATGCCGTCCTTGAGGCTTGCCCCGTCGCCGGGCTGGTAGGTCACGGTGAAGCTGTCAGCCGCCGCCGGGAACTGAACCTTTTTGTACGCACTCAGACTCTGCCCTTCTGTGTTGACGGCAATAGTCGCCTGTCCCTGTGTGCCTGCCGCATCTGTCCAGCCGGTACCGGCAATCGTATTTTTTACTTTGCAGTCGATTGCTTTCTGACTGCCGCTGGCAATAACGGTACCCCCATTTATTTGTAGCTCACCGTCCATGCTGTAAATTCCATATGCGCCGGATGCTGTAACGGTTCCGCCATCAATTTTTACAGAAGACACCGCAGTAAGAATCCCCGGCCCTCTCGTTCCCCCGTCGGCTGTGACCGTTCCGCCGGTGATAATTATGTTTCCAATTGGAGATGATATTCCCGCATTATTACCCTTAGCTGTAACGGTTCCGCCCCGAATCTCGATTACTCCATTCATTGAATTTAAACCATAAGAATTGCCGTCAGCAGTAATATTACCGCTATTAACCGTAATATTGGAGAATGAAGAAATGCCATATAATGCGCCGCGTGCGGTTAAGCTGCCACTTCCCGAGAAGGTCAAAGCCGATTTGGAGAAAATACCACTACCATAACTAATATTATTTGTGAGCGTGTTCACGCCCTTTAGCACAATGGTTACATTGCTATCCGAAGAATCATCAATATAAATGCACCCAGTATTGCCACTTTTGATACCTACATCATAGTCAGTATCGGCGGTCCAACTAAAACCGTCCAGCGTCAGGGTTTTTGTACTGTTGTCATAGCTCCACGTCGGGCCGGATGTGTTATCACTCGTGACCTGCATATTGCCGATCCATATCGGGTAGTCTTCCGCATACGCGCTCATTCCCGACAGCAGCCCCACGAGCAGCGCCAGCGAGAGCAGCAGGAACAGAAATTTCAATCCTCTGTGTTTCATTTGTCTTTCCTCCATAGATTATTTCAACGCCGCACGCGCGGCAGGATGGACATATAATAGCAGAATTTATCAATGATATGTATTGACTGTTCAATATATTTGTCTTATACTGAATGAGAAAGGAGTGATCTGTATGGCAAATCTTCAAATCCGGGTGGACGACGCCCTCAAGGCGGATGCCGACAGGCTCTTTGCCAGCATCGGTCTGGACACCTCTTCCGCCGTGCGCCTGTTTCTGAAGCAATCGGTCATGTGGGGCGGCATCCCCTTTGCGCTGCGGGGCGACCCTTATCTTCCCAGGCTGCAGGAGGCCGACGCAAGGGCGAGAGCCGGAGAGCCGCGCTTCTCCGAGAGCGAATTCCGCGAAAAAACGGAGGCTCTGCTGCATGGCTTACAGGTTTGAATATCGGGCTTCGTTCTGGCAGGACTATTCCGCAGCGCTGGCCTATATTGCCGGGAGCCTGAAAAACCCACTCGCGGCGCGAGAGCTGGACGAGGCGTTTGAGCGGGAAAAGCAGGCTCTGCTCAGCTTTCCGACAGCAGCAAAGCCCTTTGCATCACCGCCCGACACAGACGCGAATTACTACGCGCTTCGTGTGAAGAGCTACATGGCCTTTTATGTGGTCGCAGGCGATGTGATAGAGTTCCGACGTTTTCTGTACAGCCGCGCGAATCTGTACGACAGATTGCAGTAAATCCCAAAGAGCGCGCAAAAAGGGCGCAGTACACCTCAAAATGGGTATACTGCGCCCTTGAATTGCTTTTCCGTATATACTTTACCGCATGATATAAGCTGACTGACTGACTGACTGACTGACTGACTGACTGACTGACTGACTGACTGACTGACTGACTGACAGTGATTGTGCGCCGTGCGGTCATGTCTGTCAACTCCTTTCTTTGCGGTTCCGCCTATAATTCGGATAAAGGCATTATAGTCTCATCCAAGACATTTTTCAAGGAAAAATTTCGTTTCTTTCCAATTTTATATGATTTTCAGAACTTATTTACATAATATTGTTTGCGCTCGTTATGTCACCCCGGACGCGGAAAAGGGGCGTCCCTGCGGACGCCCCTTACATAATTCTATTTTCCTATCTCCCCATCCGGGATCTCAATGATGCAGTAATCGTACGCGTTGATGACGGTGGTGTCGCCGTATGTGCAGCGCTGGGGGATGTTGACGCCGTAGTCGCGGTGGACGTGGCCGTGGATGAAGTAACGCGGGTGCCAGCGGTCGAGCAGGTGCCGGAAGCAGTTGAAGCCCCGGTGGGGCAGATCGTCCAGATCGTTCAGCCCGTGAAGCGGCGCGTGCGTCAGCAGGATGTCAAAGCCCTTACTGCGCCTGAGGCGGATTCCCAGGCGGAAAAGCCGCCGCTTCATCTCCCGCTCGGTGTACATGTACTTCCCGTCGCGGTACTTGTAGGACCCGCCGAGACCCACGACGCGCACGCCCTTGCAGGTGTACACCTTATCGTCCACGCACACGCAGCCGCCCGGTTCGCGGCTGTAGCGATCGTCGTGGTTGCCGTGGACATACAGCACCGGACAGTTCGCCATGGTGACCAGAAACTCCAGGTATTCCGGGTGCAGGTCGCCGCAGGAGAGGATCAGGTCGAAGCCTTCCAGTCTCCCGGGCCGGTAGTATTCATAAAAGCGCTTTGACTCCACATCCGAAACAGCCAGGATCTTCATAGGCAGTATACCTCTGCTGCACCGTCCCTTATAAGATTCTTCGCTTTGCTCAGAATGACAGGATAAGACGGATTATTTCAGAAAATTGTACTTTCTGAAACCAACCTTGTCAATTGGCAGAGTGCCCTATATTCGGGCCGCGTTTTTGTCAAGTATTCTGCTTACGATCTGGATGAAGCCCTCGGCATAGCGGGGCAGCTTTTCGCCCTTGCGCCAGCAGGCGTAGAGATGGCGGCGGTTTTCGTAGTCCATGAGCGGGTAGAAGACCCCGCCGCGCCGGGCGTAATCGTCCACGAAGATGTCTGAGCAGAGCATGCAGGCCCCCGCCTGGACCGCCACGCGCTTGGCGACCTCCAGCGAGTCCGTCTCCAGCAGGATCTGGGGCTTGAGGCCCTCCGAGCGGAACAGGCTGTCCTGCACCACGCGCACGCTGTGACCCGGCTTGAGGGAGACGAAAGCGTCCTCCCGGATCATGCTCAGGCGGATGGGCGTGCCGGGCGGGAGCTGGTTTGCGATGGACGCGTTTTTGCCCGCGAGCACGCCGATCACTTCCTTCTCGATTAAGGTAAAGGAGAGCGAGGGGCTGACGGACTCCACCGCCGCGAGGGCAAGGTCGATCTCCCCGGCCTCCAGCAGCTCCTCGAGCCTCGCGCTGCCCTCCTCCCGCAGGTCGACCGAGACCTTCGGGTACTGCATGGCAAACCAGGGCAGGGCCACCGGCAGGATCTGGATGGCGCGCTGGACGCTGATGCCGAGGCGCAAAAGGCCGCTGTTTTCCTGGCGGATCTCCCGCAGCTCGTTTTCAAGCCTGTCATTGACCGAGAGCATCACGTTCGCCGCCTCGAGATACTTCTGCCCGGCGTAGGTCAGGCGCAGGGGCGAGACCGTCCGGTCAAAGAGCGTGACGCCGTATTCGCCCTCCACCTGGCGGATCATCTGGCTCAGGGAGGGCTGGCTGACATAGAGCTTTTTGGCCGCCTGGGTGACGCTGCCCTCCTGCGCCACAGTGCGGATATAGAGCGCCTGCTTGAGGTTCATAAGCTTTGCCTCCTGTCCGGGCGTTTTTTCGCCGAACTTTGACCAATCTGTTAACAACCATAATGTTTTCTTTATGATTATATAATACTATTCCTATGCTTGTCAATGGTTATAGCCTTTTTCTTATGGGGCTGCGGTGAAAAAGGCATTTGCGCAAGAGGCGCAAGAATGGTAAAGTATTAACGTGCGAAACCCGCTTTTACTACTCATTTGCGAGGAGGAATGTGATATGGAGATTCTGAAACCCGCCATGGCGGGGACCCTCGAATCCAGTGACGCCCAGGTCATGGTCGAACCGGGCGAAGACGGGATCGAGCTTTCTTTGGAAAGCAGCGTCATGAACCAGTACGGCCGCCAAATCAAGGCCACGGTTCTCGAGACACTGGAGCGCCTGGGCGTTGAAAATGCCCGCGTCGCGGTCGTGGACAAGGGCGCGCTCGACTGCACGATCAAGGCCCGCGTGGAATGCGCGGTATTCCGCAGCTGCGGCCAGTCCGCAGAAAACATCCCCTGGGGAGGTGCCGTGAGATGATCCCTCGTCCCAGACCCGAACGCTTCCGGCTTCGCCGCACCATGATGTTCATGAACGCGCAGAAGCCAGGCCTCATCAAGGACGCCTACATCTATGGCTGCGACAGCATCATGCTGGACCTGGAGGACGCGGTGGCCGAGAACCAGAAGGACGCGGCCCGCTTCTCCCTGTACCACGCGCTCAAGACCATCGACTACGGCGACACCGAGGTCATCGTCCGCATCAACGGCCTTGACACCCCGCACTGGCAGGAGGACATCCGCGTGTGCGTGGCGGGCGGGGCCGACGGCATCCGTATCGCCAAGTGCGAAAGCGCGCAGGACGTGCTGACGGTCGAGAAGGCCGTTGAGAAGGCCGAGGAGGAATTCGGCGTGGAGAAGGGGAGGACCCTTCTGATGGCCGCCTTAGAGAGCCCCAAGGGCATCCTCAACGCCTACGAGATCTGCTCGGCGTCCGAGCGTATGCTGGGCGTCGCCATCTCCGGCGGCGACTTCCGCAAGTGCATGCAGACCAAGCCCACCCGTGACGGCATCGACATGGTCACCGCCCGCGGCATGATGCTCATCGCCGCCCGCGCCGCCGGTGTGCAGTGCTTCGACACCGTGTTCACCAACCTCGACGATCAGGAGGGCTTCGAGGCCGAGGTCCTGCAGAACAAGGCCATGGGCTTTGACGGCAAGAGCCTCATCAACCCCAAGCAGATCCGCTTCGTCCATCAGGTCTTCGCCCCCACGGAGAAGGAGATCATCCAGGCCGAGAAAATCGTCCGCGCCTACCGCGAGCAGAGCGCCGCGGGCGTCGGCGTGTTCACCGTCGACGGCAAGATGATCGACATCGCCTTCATCCCCGGTGCTGAGAGAACGCTGAAACTCGCCCGCGCCTGCGGACTTTGGGAGGGAGATCTGGTATGAAAAACGCAGTAGGCAGAGAGATTCCCGATTTCCTGCTGGAAAACGGCAAGGAAGTCTACCAGGGAAAGAATTACATGGACGGCAAGTATCTCCAGAAGGCCGCCCCCAAGACCCGCCGCTATGAAAAGCCCCAGGAGAGCAAGATCGTGGACAGCCTTGTCGACGCGCTCAAGCAGTGCGGCGCGAAAAGCGGCATGACCTTCAGCTTCCACCACCACCTGCGCGACGGTGACTTTGTGGTCAACATGGTCATGAAAGCCGCCATCGAGGAGCTGGGTCTGGAGGACCTGACCATCGCCGCCTCCTCCCTGGGCTCGGCCCACGACCCCATCGCCGACTACATCGAGCAGGGCAAGGTCGTCGGAATCCAGACCAGCGGCATCCGCGGCAGAATGGGTGAGGTCGTGTCCAAGGGCAAGCTCAAGACCCGCGCCATCATCCGCAGCCACGGCGGACGCCCCCGCGCCATCGAGGCCGGTGAGGTCCACATCGACATCGCCTTCATCGCCGCCCCCACGAGCGACTGTGTCGGCAACTGCCGCGGCATCGGCGGCAAGTCCAACTGCGGCTCCATGGGCTACGCCATGACCGACGCGAAATACGCCGATCATGTCGTCGTCGTCACCGACTGCCTGGTGGACTTCCCGAACATGCCCGCCTCCGTCGAGGCCATTGACGTCGACGCCGTTGTGGTCGTCGACTCCATCGGCAACCCCAAGAAGATCGCCTCCGCCGCGGCCCGCATCTCCCAGAACCCCCGCGACCTGATGATGGCCGAGGACGTGGCGAGAGTCATCGCCTCCACCCCCTACTTTAAAGACGGCTTCTCCTTCCAGACCGGCGTCGGCGGCCCGTCGCTCGCGGCCAACCTCTTCCTTGAGAAGTACATGGACGAGCGCAACATCAAGATGGGCTGGGCCATCGGCGGCATCTGCGGCCCCATGGTCGAGATGCTCAAGAAAGGGAAGGTCGGCAAGGTCATCGACGTGCAGGACTTCGACCTGGACGCTGTCAACTCTATCAACCAGACCCCGAACCACTTCGAGATGAGCGCCTCCCAGTACGCAAACCCCGCCAACAAGGGCGCGTTCGTCAACAAGCTGGACTTCGTGGTCCTGGCGGCCCTTGAGATCGACACCGGCTTCAACGTCAACGTCCTCACCGGCTCCGACGGCATCCTCCGCGGCGCTCCCGGCGGACATCCCGACACCGCGGCAGGCTCCAAGTGCTGCATCATCGTCACCCCGCTCATTCGCGGCCGCATGGCCACCGTTTGCGAGCATGTCGTCACCGTCACCACCCCGGGCGACTGCGTGGACGTTCTCGTCACCGACTACGGCATCGCGGTCAACCCCCTGCGCCCCGACCTCATCGAGTGCCTTGACAACGCGGGCATCAAGCATGTCCCCATCGAGGAGCTCAAGGAGAAGGCCTACAGCATGGTCGGCAGGCCCGACGACCTCCAGTGGGAGGACGAGGTAGTCGCCGTGCTCGAGGCCCGCGACGGCACCATCCTCGACGTCATCCGCAAAATCAAGCCCTATACCCTCGAAGACTGATTCAAGTACAAACCAGCGTTCGCAATTGATTAAAAGAAAAAGGGGATTATTAAATGAGTAACACCATCGTTGGCATTCTTGGTCTTCTGACCATCGTCGCCATCGTCGTCACGCTCTTCAAGAGCAAGACGCAGCCCGCCATCGCGTTTATCGTATGGCCCACCATCCTGGCCCTGATCCTCGTTATCGGCGGCCGCCACAGCTTTGACGACATCGCCGCCATGATCAAGGCCGGCTTCACCAGCACCGGCCCGACCGCTGCCCTGTTCGTCTTCTCCGTTCTCTACTTCGGCTTCATGACCGACGCCGGCATGTTTGACGTCATCATCGGCAAGCTCATGAAGCTCGTCGGCGACAACGTCATCGGCGTTGCGGTCGTCACCTGCATCATCGCCCTCGTCGGCCATCTCGACGGCGGCGGCGCTTCCACCTTCTGCATCGTGATCCCCGCCATGCTGCCCGTCTTCAAGCGCATGCACATGCGTCCCACCTCCCTGCTGCGCATCGCGGTCCTGGCAATGGGCGTTCTGAACCTGATGCCCTGGGCCGGCCCCACCATGCGCGCGGCTTCCGTTCTCGGCACCGAGGCGGGCGCTCTGTGGAAAACCATTCTGCCCGTGCAGATCTTCGGTATCGTTCTGGCTCTGGCCCACGCTGTCCTGACCGGCTTCCAGGAGAAGAAGCGCGGCGCCGGTCTCCACGGCAAGCTTGCCGAGACCGAGGGCGTCATTGAGCTTGACGAGACCGCCGGCGCCACCTCCGCGGGCGACAGCGAGCTTGCCCGCCCGAAGCTCTTCATCTTCAACATCCTGCTGACCGTCGCCGTTATCGCGATGCTCATCTGGGACGTGTTCCCCAGCTACTACCCCTTCATGATCGGCTGCGCCGTGGCTCTGTTCGTCAACTACGGCTTCTCCGCCAAGATGCACAAGAAGATCATCAACCTCCATGCCGGTCCCGCCCTCATGATGTGCTCCACCCTGATGGGTGCCGCCGTCCTCATGGGCATCCTCACCTCCAGCATGGGCGCCGACGGCAAGGTCATCTCCGCCAAGGTCATGGAGCTGCCCGAGGACGCGCTGCCCTCCGTGGTCCGCTGCCTTGCGAACATGGTCGCCGCCTTCATGCCCGCCGCACTCGGCAAGCAGCTGCCGCTGGTCATCGGCATCCTGTCCGTGCCTCTGGCTCTGGCCTTCGACACCGACTCCTACTTCTACGGCATGCTGCCCGTGGTCATCGGCATCGGTCAGGCCTTCGGCGTTGCGGCCCAGCCCATCGCCATCGCCATGGTCATCTGCCGCAACTGCGCCACCTTCATCAGCCCCATGGTCCCCGCCACCCTGCTCGGCATCGGCCTTGCCGAAGTCGACATCAAGGATCATATCAAGGCGAGCTTCCTGTACGTCTGGGCCTTCTCCATTCTGTGCATGATCGTCGGTATGGTCATCGGCATCATCTGAGTTTTGTCCCTGTCCCCTCCTCCGGGAAACCGGGGGAGGGTCTTGCCATTCGTATGGCTCCGTTTTTCTGCGGCAGCACGCCGCATGATCGAAATATCATCAATATTCCATAAAGAATCCCCCCTTTTGGGCAGAAGAAAGTAAAGAATTGTCAAAGCTGTGCATTGACAAAACAGGTGCTTTCGCATTAAGATATACGGTAAAGGCTCCTGCGTTCCGACGCCGGATTTCTATAGAGCAAAATCATTTTAATATAGCGTAAACAGAGGAGGTACGTATGAAGAAAATACAGTTTACCGAAACAGTCCTTCGCGACGCAAACCAGTCACTTGTCGCGACGAGGCTGGGCTTCGACCAGTTTGAGCCCATCCTCAAAACCATCGACCAGGCTGGCTTCTACTCCGTGGAATGCTGGGGCGGCGCCACCCAACACCAAGCTGCAGATGCTGCTTCGCGGCCAGAACATTCTGGGCTACAAGCACTACAGCGACGACATCGTCCGCCGCTTCGTCCGCGCCGCTGTCCGCAACGGCATCGACATCATCCGCATTTTCGACGCTCTCAACGATGTCACCAACCTCAAGGTCGCCGTCGAGGAGACCGTCAAGTCCGGAGCCATGGCCTCCTGCGCCATCTCCTACACCACCTCTCCCGTGCACACCCTTCAGAAGTATGTCGAGATGGTCAAGGAGCTCAAGAAGATGGGCGCCGCCACCATCTGCATCAAGGACATGGCCGGCATCATGAGCCCGAAGGAGGCCTATGACCTCATCTCCGCTATCAAGGATGCCGTTGACCTGCCCGTCGTCGTGCACACCCACTGCACCACCGGCCTTGCCTTCATGACCTACATGAAGTCCGTGGAAGCAGGCGCCGATGTCATCGACACCGCCATCTCCCCCTTCTCCGGCGGCACCTCCCAGCCCGCCACCGAGACCCTCGAGTACACCTTCCGTCAGATGGGCTACGAGACCGGCCTCAACACCGACAAGCTCCACGAGATGGCAAACTTCTTCAAGCCCATCCGTGCCGACTTCCTGGCCAAGGGTACCCTCAACCCCATCTCCATGGCCACCGATACCCAGTGCCTGACCTACCAGATCCCCGGCGGCATGCTCTCGAACCTTTTAAGCCAGCTCAAGAGCCTCAACGCCCTGGACAAGTTTGACGAGGCCCTGCTGGAGACCCCGCGCGTGCGCGCCGATATGGGCTATCCTCCCCTCGTCACCCCCACCTCCCAGCTCATCGGCACCCAGGCCGTGCAGAACGTCCTGGCGGGCGAGCGCTACAAGAACGTCGGCGCTGAGCTGAAGGCCTACTGCCGCGGCGAGTACGGCAAGACCCCCGCTCCCATCAACAAGGAAGTCCAGGCCAAGATCCTCGGCGACGAGAAGCCCCTCACCGGCCGCTACGCCGACACCCTGCCCAAGGACATCTATGCCAAGGCCGAGGCCGAGCTCGGCGATACCGCCAGATGCGAGGAAGACGTGCTCAGCTACATCTCCTTCCCGCCGGTCGCCGAGAAGTTCTTTGCCGCCCGCAAGGAGCAGGAGGAGAAGAAGGTCAAGTACTCCATCGTTTCCGTTGATTGATTTAGTAAACATTTCCGTCGGCAATGCGGCCGGTTATGCGCTGCTGGGCTATATGGTGGTGTTCTTCGGTCTGGTGCTGCTGATGTGCGTCATCTTCGCCATGGGCAAGATCATGCACAAGGAGAAGCCCGCCGCTGCCCCCGCTGCCGCCGCGCCTGCCGCCGCGGCTCCCGCCGCTGCCGCGCCGAAGGCCGAGCCCGCCCCCGGTTCCGCGGGCGACTTCAAGCTCTACAACACCGATCCGCGCGACGCCGCCATGGTCATGGCAATCGTTGCCGACACGCTCGGCAAGCCGCTCAATGAGCTGCGCTTTATTTCCATCAGGGAGGTCAAAGAAGATGAAGTATAAGGTTACGCTGAACAAGCGCGTTTAAAGGTTACGCTGAACAAGCGCGTTTATGAGGTAGAGGTCGAGCAGGGCGAGGCCATGCTCATCGACGAATACGAGATCAAGGCTCCCGCCGCCCCGGCTCCCGCTGCGGCCCCCGCCGCTGCCGCCCCCGCGGCTGCCGCCGCGCCCGCCGCTGCTCCCGCCGCCCCCGCAGGCGGTGCCCTCGCCGCCGGTGAGGTCATCAAGAGCCCCATGCCCGGCAACGTCCTGAAGATCAACGTCACCCCCGGCCAGAAGGTCAACGAGGGCGACGTGCTGCTGATCCTCGAAGCCATGAAGATGGAGAACGAGGTCGTCTCCACCAAGACCGGCACGGTCGCGCAGATCGTGGTGGAAAAGGGTGCGGTCGTAGAGACCGGTTCTCCGCTCGTCGTAGTCGCATAAGGAGGCAGGTATGGATATACTTGGTGTCCTGCAAAAGCTGGGTCTCGAATCCGGCTTTGCCTCCTTCTTTCTGACAGACGGCGGTTGGAAAAACCTCGTCATGATCATCATCGCCTTCGTGCTGCTGTACCTCGGCATCGTGAAAAAATTCGAGCCGCTGCTGCTGGTCGGCATCGCGTTCGGCTGTCTGCTGACGAACCTGAGCTACTTCGTGGGCCAGGGCGCAAACGCGCTGTACCACCCCGAGATCTGGGCCGCGTTCCTGGATGAGACAAGCCCCGCCTACCACAGCTACGGCGCTGTCATGAAGCAGGCCGGTCTGCTCGACTTCTTCTACATCGGCGTCAAGGCCGGCATCTACCCGTCCCTGATTTTCATGGGCGTCGGCGCCATGACCGATTTCGGTCCCCTGCTCGCCAATCCCAAGAGCCTGCTGCTCGGCGCGGCGGCTCAGCTCGGCGTGTTCGTTGCCTTCTTCGGCGCGGTGCTGCTCGGCTTCACCGGCCCCCAGGCTGCCTCCATCGGCATCATCGGCGGCGCTGACGGCCCCACCGCCATCTTCCTCACCACGAAGCTGGCGCCTGAGCTTTTAGGCCCCATCGCCATCGCGGCTTACTCCTACATGGCCCTGATCCCGCTCATTCAGCCCCCGATCATGAAGGCCATGACCACCGACAAGATGCGCAAGGTCAAGATGGTCCAGACCCGCGAGGTCTCGAAGACCGAGAAGATCGTCTTCCCGATGGTCGTCTCCACCTTCGTTATCCTGCTCCTGCCCTCCACCGCTCCTCTGATCGGCTGCCTGATGCTCGGCAACCTCTTCCGTGAGTGCGGCGTGACCGACCGTCTTTCCGACACCGTCCAGAACGCGCTGATGAACATCATCACCATCTTCCTCGCAACGAGCGTCGGCGCAACCATGGTAGCGCAGAACTTCCTGAACTTCAACACCATCAAGATCATCGTCCTCGGCCTGATCGCGTTTGCGATCTCCACCGTCGGCGGTCTGTGCGGCGGCCTTGTGATGTACAAGACCTCCGGCGGACAGATCAACCCCCTCATCGGCTCCGCCGGTGTCTCCGCTGTGCCGATGGCCGCGCGTGTCTCCCAGGACGTGGGCCGCAAGTACAACAAGAACAACTACCTCCTCATGCACGCCATGGGCCCCAACGTGGCCGGCGTCATCGGCTCCGCCATCGCGGCGGGCTTCCTGCTCTCCGTTTTCGGCTGAGCACCGATTTGACCCATGCACGACTCCCCCGGATACTTGTCCGGGGGAGTTTTTCGGTTTGACATGGAATAATCTTCATGTTAAACTGATGGCAGATTTATTGTATTTTCGGGAGGAACGGCCATGAGAAACACACCCTGCGGCATGTTTGCGATGCTGCTCTGTTTTGTCCTGCTTCTGAGTTTCGCGCCTCTTGCTTGGGCCGAGGATACCGCAGGATATGAAACGCGTCTGTATGACGAAAACGTCATTGTCGGCTTTGCAGAGAGCGATTCCCCGCTCACGGTCGACACGGAATACAAATACGCGCTTGTTGAGCTGCAAAAGGAATTTCCCGCGCAGCTCACGGTCCTGATGGGCGGCACGGCGTTCTACACCCGCGGTGCGGACGGCGAACTCTCCCTCCACCATATCGACGGCGCAGTCACACAGGAAATCGACGTGAGCTGGAAATGCGTGGAAGACTATGACGAGGATTTTGATATCTTCCACTTCGTCCCCGCACTCAGCGAAGAAGAGCTTGCGGATGACGTCGAGCTGCCGGTCCTGACGGTCAATGTCCTCGGCTGGATCAAGGGGCCGACGATGCCCCCGATGGAGGAGGAACAGGAACTCTTTGCGGAAAGTACGGAAGTTTATTTTGCCCCGGAGGGAACGAGCCTGCCCGTGAGCTACAATAACTATGAGCTGGGCAAGCTGCCCCCGATCCGCAATCAGGGCAATTACGGCACCTGCTGGGCCTTTGCGACCATCGCCGCCGCCGAGGCGGATCTGATCCACGACGGCGTCTTTGACACCGGCATCGACCTTTCAGAGCTGCATCTGGCCTACTTCAACTACCACCTTTTTTACGATGAGAAGGGCTGCAACATCGGCGACAACGTCCTGCTCAACGGCGCTGACTACCTCAAAGCCGGCGGAAACGCCTTGTACGCATCCCTGGATATGGCCAACCTGATCGGCCCCGTGCAGGAGGCCGATGTCCCATACAGCTGGGCCGACAGCTACAGCCCGGAGATCGACGACGGCCGCATCGGCAGCATGCAGATCAGCAATGTCTACGGCTACTCAAGCAGAGACATAGCTGCTGTCAAGCAGGCCGTCCTCGACCACGGCGCACTTGCCGTAGCTTACAATGATGACTCCAAAAATTACAGTGCCACCTACAATACCTACTACTATCCTCCCCAGGCAGCTAAAATAAAAACCAATCACATCGTGGCGATCGTCGGCTGGGATGACAATCTCTCTGCGGACTCTTTCAGAAGCGGCACCCCCGAAGGCAACGGCGCCTGGCTGATCAGAAACAGCTGGGGCGTAAACGACTACAACCACAGCGGTTACTTCTGGCTGTCCTACTACGACAAAAGCCTCGGCCGGTCTGCATTTGCCCTTGATGTGATGCCGTCACGCTATCAGCATGTCTACGCTTATGACAACGTGCCGCCGCTGTGGTACTGGACGGTCAGCAACGGTTCTGCTATCGAGCAGGACTTTCAGGTAGACGCCGGAGAAGTGATCGAGGCCGTCGGCGTGTACTGCGAAACTGCCGGCGTGAATCTCGCCTTTACCGTGACTTGCGGAAATGTCAGCACGGAAGCGTTCCTCACTGTCGGAGTTCCCGGGTATTACCTTGTCCCGCTGTCCACGCCGATCTCCGTCATCGAGAGGTCGGAGGTGAACGTGCAGTATATCATCACGGGCACAGGCACCTTGAGGGTGAATACCGAGGGCCCCAGTACCTATTCGCCCACTATCAATTCCGTACAGCACAATATTTACTATGAATCCCAGTGCGGCAGCGGTCTGATCATCGACGGGGATTTAAAGGAGAAGGACGCGCGCATCAAGCTGTTCACAAACGACATGACGGAGAACATCGAGCCCAACTTTATCCTGCCGGATGATCTGAGCGAGATCGGTCAAGAGGCTTTCAGCGGGTCCTTTACCTACGCAAGACTGCCGGACAGGCCGGTCACTATCGGTCAGCGCGCCTTCGCCAACTGCCCGAACCTCGCCTATATCCTTATCCCGCCGCAAGTCACGGACATCAGTCCGGACGCCTTTGAAGGTCTCAGCGGATTTACGATCCTCGGCGTGGACGGAAGCGCTGCGGAACGTTACGCGCGGGAGCACGGGATCACCTTCATGGCGATCCTGGACGAAGGCTCAAGCAGCGACCCGGTTGACTCGAACGGCTGATACGCCCCGGCACTTCGCGCGCCGTCTTCGGCTGAAATGTCGGCTCAATTGAAAAACTCCTCCGGATCACCGTCCGGAGGAGTTTTTATGCCAAGCTCTGCGCTTACTTTTTTGTTGGACATTTCCGTCCTGTTGTGGCATAATAGGCGCGCTGCGCAAAATTCAACTACAGGAGTATACCATGAATCAAAAAGAACTCGGCGAGATCCGCCGGCGCTTTCGCCCGGATCACAACAACATCCAGCATATCTACGGCTGCTATGTGAACACCAATAAGGAGATCATCGCAAGCTTTGACGAGTCCTTCGGCCTGCTTTCACAGACGGAGGCGGAAAAATATCTCATGCTGCTCAAGAAGACGCTCTCGGGCGCCCTGGGCAAGAACCTCCTGGACATCAGCTTCGCCACCAAGCAGGTCATGGACGGCGAGGAGTATCAGCTCCTGTCCCAGCTTCGTAAAACCGAGCTCCAGGACGAGACGCTGCGTGAGGCCTTCTGCCGCTGCATCGTGGACAAGCTCGACATGGAGGACCGCAATTATCTCATCCTCATGGCCTATGACGTGTACGACGTGCCCCACTATGGCAAGGACGGTCAGCGCGACGAGGACAGCGGCGGAGACCTTTACAAGTATTTCGTCTGCTCTGTCTGCCCGGTGAAGGAGGGCAAGGCCGAGCTGGGCTACGCCCCGGAGGAAAAGCGCTTCCACACCGAGGCCATCGGCCAGGCGGTCAGCGCGCCGGAGCTGGGCTTCCTCTTCCCGGCCTTTGACGACCGCGCGGCCAACATCTATAACGCCCTCTTCTACACCAAGGACAGCGGCAAAGACCACCAGGACTTCGTCGACGCCGTTTTCCACACCGAAGCCCCCATCCCCGCAGGCCGCCAGAAGGAGCTGTTCGGCGAGATCCTGAGCGAGAGCCTGGAGGGCGACTGCAGCTTTGACGTGGTCCAGGCCGTGCACGAACAGCTCTCCGAGCGCATGGTCCTCCACAAGGAGAGCAAGGACCCCGAGCCTCTTACCCTCACCGAACGGGAGATGGGCGACATTCTGGAAAACAGCGGCGTCAGCCCAGAGCACGCCGAGGTCTTCTGCACCAAGTGTGTCGAGCAGCTGGGGGACGGGACCCCGCTTCGCCCGGCGAACATCTCCAGCGCAAGCCGCATGGACATCCAGACCCCCGAGGTCAAGATCAGCGTGGACCCCAAGCACAGTCACCTCATCCAGACGCGTGTCATCGACGGGCACAAATACATCCTCATCTCCGCCGACGCGGGCGTGGAGCTCAACGGCCTTGCCGTGGAGATCCGCGAATAATGAACATACACAATGCCGGGATCGTAAAGATGATCCCGGCATTGTTCGGTAATTTTTACAAACTCAAAGCGGCATACCGCCTGAATTTCTATGCGCGCAAAAGCGAAAAAACTTGTTGCAGGCCGCGGATTGCTGTATAATAACCGCAACAAAAACAAGAAGAAGGAGAATGTACTATGGAACAAGCGAGACGTCCCGAAACCATGGCGCGCATCACCACGCCGGAGCTGGCCCAGGCATTCATCGACGAGCAGATCGCCGCCCTCAAGGCCCAGATCGGCAGTAAGAAGGTACTGCTGGCCCTGTCCGGCGGTGTGGATTCCTCCGTTGTCGCGGCCCTGCTCATCAAGGCTGTCGGCAAGCAGCTGGTGTGCGTGCACGTCAACCACGGTCTGCTGCGCAAGGGAGAGCCCGAGCAGGTCATCGAGGTCTTCCGCAACCAGATGGATGCCAACCTCATCTATGTCGACGCGGTCGATCGCTTCCTCGATCAGCTCGCCGGCGTTGCCGATCCCGAGACCAAGCGCAAGATCATCGGCAAGCTCTTCATCGACGTCTTCGCCGAGGAGGCCGCCAAGCTCGACGGCATCAGCTTCCTCGCCCAGGGCACCATCTATCCCGACATTCTCGAGTCCGGCCCCGTCAAGTCCCACCACAATGTGGGTGGCCTGCCCCCCGAGCTGAACTTTGAGCTGGTCGAGCCGGTCAAGTTCCTGTACAAGGACGAAGTCCGCGTGGTCGGCAAGGCTCTCGGTCTGCCCGACGGCATGGTCTACCGCCAGCCCTTCCCCGGCCCCGGCCTGGGCGTCAGATGCGTCGGTGCGATCACCCGTGACCGCCTTGAGGCTGTCCGCGAGTCCGACGCGATTTTGCGCGAGGAGTTCAAGAAGAACGGCCTGGAGGGCAAGGTGTGGCAGTACTTCACCATCGTTCCCGACTTTAAGTCCACCGGCATCACCGACGGTCTGCGCACCTACGACTGGCCGGTCGTGATCCGTGCCGTCAACACCGTCGACGCCGTCACCGCCGAGGTGGCCGAGCTGGACTTCAAGCTCATGGCCCACATCGTCGACCGCATCACCCACGAGGTCAAGGGCGTCAACCGCGTCCTCTGGGACCTCACCCCCAAGCCCACCGGAAC
>CADBYZ010000063.1 GCA_902799075.1 Oscillospiraceae bacterium
TGAGCCATAGATGGAGCGCAGCAGCGCGCCGACCTCTTTGGAGTAATTCGTCCGATTGTCCGCCATCGTGAGTAAAATGCCGTCGATTCTGAGATTACGGTTGATCTGCCGCCGCACCTTGTTCACTGTCTGCAAGAGCTGTTCAAGGCCCTTTGCGGAGAGAAACTGCGGCTGGGCCGGGACAAGAACACTGTCCGCCGCTGCGAGCGCATTGATCGTCAGCATCCCCAGAGAGGGCATACAGTCTATGAGGATATAGTCATAGTCCTGCTTCAAAGGCTCCAGGTATTGCTTGAGTATCTTCTCACGGGACATCGCATTGATGAGAGAAACCTCCATCCCGGCAAGTTCCATGTTGGCAGGGACGAGATCGACGTTCTCGGCATGGTGCAGGATACCTTCACCGGGCGAAATCTCCTGATCCTCCACAACACGGCTCATGGCCGTTGCCAGCGTGAAGGGCAGCTTGTCCGGTTCTGTGAAGCCCAGGGAGATGGACAGCGAGCCCTGCGGGTCGGAATCCACAAGCAGGACGCGCTTTCCCTCCTGGGCAAGCCCGATGCCGAGATTGGCACAGGTGGTTGTCTTGCCCACGCCGCCTTTTTGGTTTGCGATTGCGATTACCTTGCATTTTTCGCTTATATGAAAAACACCTCCAAAAAGCAAAAACCGCCTCATTCAAACTGAACAAGGCGGTTAAAGTAGGGGACTTTTTTCGCTTTTGGAGTGAACGCAATCGCTGAAAGCCTTGCGCTGTGCGGGTTTTGACGATATTTGTCGGCCAAATTTTTGTCATCATTTTTGTCATCACTCGGCCATTTGCAGGCGCAAAAAAGGCTTTGCAAACGCAAATTTTTGAGCTGTGGACTTTGAAAGAATCAGAACAAAAAGCTGTTTATTACAGGCAAATATCGAGATAAATTGACAAATTTCGGCACGAAATAAAGAAATTTGTGATGACAAAAATGACAAGAATCAGTGTCGAAAGATGCGGTTCGGGCCATTTTGCCTTAAAAAGTTCACAAAACAAAGGAAAAAGCCTCAAATCCGATGGATTTGAGGCTTAAAAGTGGCAGCGGGAGAAGGATTCGAACCCTCACATACGGAGTCAGAGTCCGCTGTGCTACCTTTACACAATCCCGCTAAACGCAAAGTTATTATACATGCTTTTCGGGATTTGTCAAGAAGTTTTTTCATTTTATTTGCCCTCGGCGGTGCCGGACTCCACTCTTGAAAAGTGATCGCGGGCAAGGCCGCCGTAGTAGCCCGCCAGCAGATCCACGCATGCGCCGTAGCTTCTCAGGCCCAGCGTCTGCCCGTAGCTTTGCAGGAAGCCCTCATACACGGTATTCGTAACCGTCTGCACCGGCGTCTCAAACGCGGCCCAGTAGCGGTTATTCTCCGCAAGATCCGCCTTCACGCCGCCGCAGAGCCCCGCGTCGATCATGGATAGCGCCTCGCGGTCGACCCCGGCGAGGGCGTTGCCCAGGTGGATATAGGCAAACAGGCAGGCCGAATAGCAGTAGTCCGCGTCCCCGCTTTCCAGACTCGCCAGCACCGCCGCGAAATTTGCCTCCTGCTCCTTGGCGACGCCCCGCTGATGGGACAGCTCGTGGGCAACCACGGCGGCAAACAGCGCCTCGGGGAAATCCATGTTGACATTGGCCTCGGCGGTGAAGGGGCAGAAGAAGCCCGTATAGTCGATGATGCTCATGACGCGGGAGAAGAACATCCCCTTGGCGGGCACCTCCGGTCCTCCGAGACAGGGAAAGCGCTGCGCCGCCGCGCGGAAAATCTCGGGGGACCGTTCCAGCACCGCCTGCCGGTCTGTGCGGCACAGACCGTTTTCGTCCCGCGGCACCCGGGGAGCGTATTCGTTGAGCAGGTCCGCAAAGTAAAGCGTCGTCAGCTCAAGCTCCTCGGCGGAGATATCGTGCAGCTCAAGCCCGCTGCGGGCGATGAAATCGTCGCCGTAGTAGTACACGCCCCAGAGCACGCAGAACAGCGCGTACACCCCCAGTCCCAGCGCCGCAAGCCGCATAAACAGACGGTACAGGCGACGGAGCCGTGCCGGGCGGCGGACGAGCAGCACAAGCTCTGCCGCTATGTACAGGAGCGTTCCCCCGATGGCCGCGGCATACAGCCACTCAGCCAGCGAAAACGGGAGCCGCGCCGTGAGCCGGGCGAGGACGCGGTGCAGCGGCTGCACAAGGTTCCGGGAGAGAAAGCGCATTTTCTCCGTGTCATGCCGCAGGGCAAAGAACAGCGCGACAACGCACGCGCCAAGCAGGGTGATCACATGCGCGGCGGGACACAGGGCAATGATGGCGGCGGGGCCGCGTTTTTTGACAAGGCTCTTCTCCATGACCCTATCATAGCGCAAAAGCGCGCAGCTTGCAATGGATATGCCCGGAAGAGGCGGCGGGATATCTCCATATTTTCCATGGTTTTTTGCGGAAGCTCATGCTATAATTGCAAAAAATGACTCAAGGAGAGATCGACATGGCTGTATTTCAGGCATCCGAGCTGCTGGTCCCCCGGGCGGAGCTTCTGGAAAACTGGGCGGTGATCGCCTGCGATCAGTTCACCTCCCAGCCGGACTACTGGCGCAAGGTGCGTGAGCGCGTGGGCGAGGAGCCCTCGGCCTATCACATCATCTTCCCGGAGGCCGAGCTCGGCGGCGACACGTCCGGGCGCATCGCGTCCATCAATGACCATATGCGCCGCTACCTTGACGGGGATGTCTTCAAGACTTACCCCGACGCCTTCATCTATGTGGAGCGCACGCTGCTCGACGGCTCTGTCCGCCGGGGCGTGGTGGGCGTGATCGACCTTGAGGAATACAGCTATCTGAGTGACGCGCAGTCCAAGATCCGCGCCACCGAGCAGACAGTGGTGGAGCGCATCCCGCCCCGGGTGCGCATCCGCAGCGGCGCTGCGCTGGAGGCGAGCCATGTGCTGCTGCTGATGGACGACGCGGAGGGCACGGTGCTGGATGGTCTGGAGCAGGGCAAAGCGGAGCTGCCGACGCTCTACGATTTTGCGCTCATGCAGGGCGGCGGGCACATCACGGGCCGCCTCGTCTCGGGCGCTGCGGCAGAAAGGCTCCGCGACGCGTTGGAGCGCTACGAGGCGCAGACCGCCGCGCGCTTTGCCGATACAGGGCGCGCGCCCCTGTGCTACGCGGTGGGCGACGGCAACCATTCCCTCGCCACGGCAAAGACCTGCTGGGAAGCTCTCAAGGCGGCAACCCCGGCGCTCGCGGGCACAAATCATCCGGCCCGCTACGCGATGGTGGAGCTGCAGAATATCCGCGATGAGGTACAGAAGTTTGAGCCCATTCACCGCCTGCTCATTGACGTGCCGGTGGACAGGCTTCTCAGTGACATCACCGCTGTCTGCGCCCCCGGCGGCACGCCGGTGGACTGGCAGGCCGGGCAGCGCCAGGGCATGATTTTCCTGGATACCGCAAGCGGCGCGCTGCCGGTGGCGGTGCTGCAGCCCTTCCTTGACTCTTTCCTCAAGGAGCAGAGCGGCGC
Organism: Oscillospiraceae bacterium; assembly: GCA_902799075.1. Lineage (GTDB taxonomy): Bacteria > Bacillota > Clostridia > Oscillospirales > Oscillospiraceae > Limivicinus. Next base: position 3,540 of record CADBYZ010000063.1, read on the forward strand.
CATCGACTACATCCACGGTGAGGAAACGGCGGCGGCGCTGGCCGGGCAGAAAAACGCCATCTCCTTCCTGCTGCCCAACATCTCCAAGGAGGACTTCTTCCGGGGCATCGTGATGGACGGCGTGCTGCCGCGCAAGACCTTCTCCATGGGCCACGCGCAGGAGAAGCGCTATTACCTCGAGTGCCGGAGAATAACGGAATAAAGATGAAACGGCGATTTCGCTTTGATGCGAAATCGCCGTAAGCTATTTTTTACAATTGCAGCGTCAGGTTATTGAGCCCATAGGAGTTGAGGTACACGGCGTTCTTTGCCTCCGCCATCACGAGGCGGATGCCGATGTGGGCGGTGGGATCGTCCTGCCGGTGCAGCTCGATGTAGTGGACGGGGTTGAACTGGGCGCAGTTGTCGCGGATGCGGATTAACCCTGCGCCGTCGCGGAACACCAGACGCACATCCACGCTGTGTTTTTTTCTGTCCTGGAAGCCGTAGCGCACGATGTTGCAGCAGATCTCCTCGATGCACAGGCCCACCAGGAAGCTCATGCGCCCGCTCTGTCCGCGGCTGCGGCAAAAGTCCGTCGCCTCTTCGGAAATGTTGGCGGCGTCCTCCAGCGCGTGTACCGAGCGTTCGAAGCACTCCCCCGGCGCCGCGCCGAAATCGGGCGGCAGGAGGGCAAAGTCCTCGTGGCTGAGGCTCACGCGTTTATTCACGCGCCAGACGTGCACGCAGATAAACAGCAGCGCCGCGCTCTCCCCGCACAAAAACGCGATCCACACGCCGGTCGTCCCGAGCAGGGGGCTGAGCAGCGACGCGGCCAGCGCCGGGAAGACAAAGTTCTGCAGCACGGAGATGAGCTCCATCAGCCGCACGCGCCCGATGCCCTGATAGTAAAACTTAAAGCCGGTATTGAGCGCGCATGGCACAAGGCACAGGGAGAAAAGCCGCAGGCCGCGCGCAGCCAGCGCCATCGCCTCCGCGTCGTTATCCAGAAACAGCGCGACCAGCGGCCCCGCCGCGAGCAGCACCACCAGCGTCACCGACGCGAGCACCGTCACCGCGTAGCGGCACATGGTCCGCACCAGGGCGAACAGCGAGGAGCGGTCCTCGTCGATGGCGAACATGGCGGCCAGCATCAGCGTCACCGACGCGATGCCGGAGGAGAAGGCGTAGCAGAGGTTGCTGACCGTGGAGACCGCCGAGTAGGCCGCCACCGCCACGGTGTCCCCCACCGCGTCGAGGATGCGGTTGAAGAGGAAGACCAGCAGCACCAGCGACAGCTGATTGACGACCGTGGGGATGCCCTCGGCCAGGATGGCCCGCAGGGTGTCGCGGCGCAGCCCGTCACGGCGCAGGCGGAACAGGCAGTCCTTTCGGAAAAAGTAGCCGATGCCCACCAGCACCGCCACATAGTAGCTCAGGCTCGAGGCAAGGCCCATGCCGAAGGTGCCGCCGTGAAAAACCAGCACGTTCAAAAAATCGAAGACCACATCGCTCACCGTCATGAGCAGCACCGCCGCCACGAGGCGCTTGCGGCTGCCGGACATCTGCATGTAGGGCACCATGATCTGCGCCGCGAGAAAGGCGGGCACGCCCAGCATGAAGCCGGTCAGATAGTCCCTTGTGAGCTTGTATACGGGGTTATCCGGTCCCGGCTCTCCCGCGCCCAGCAGCGTCGTGATCGGCCCGGAAAAGCACAGCACGACCAGCAGGCCCAGCGCGGCGATCAGCGCCGTGAGCGCCGCCGACACGGTAAAGCAGGCGTCGGTGCCCTCCCGGTCGCCGCTGCCCATGGTCTTGCCGCAGACCACCTGCACCCCCGCCGAGATCATCGCGCCGGGCGCGGCGAAGGCCAGCAGCACCGGCTGGGTGAAGCCGTAAGCGGCCATGGCGTCGGTGCCGAGGAACTGTCCGATCATGATGCTGTCGATGAGCATGCACAGCGTCACCGTCATGGACGAGACGATCTGCGTGACCATCATCTGTTTGAAAAGCCTGCGAATCATAAGCGCCTCCGGGATTGGGTAAAGCTGGTTTACAACGGGGACAGTTTAACAAAAACAGCGCCATTATGCAAGGGCATGCTTGCAAATGATGGGAATTATGGTAAGATAAATTCATTATAGTTAATCGAGGTAGATACGCATGGAACAAAGCTATACGCCGCCCTGCCCGCTGCACAAAAAGTGCGGCGGCTGCCAGCTGCAGGCCCTCCCCTACCCCGAGCAGCTCCGGCGCAAGCAGGGCCGGGAGATCGCCCTTTTGGGAAAATTCGGGCACGTCGAGCCCATTCTCGGCATGGACGACCCCACCCACTACCGCAACAAGGTCTGCGCGGCCTTCGGGCTGGACCGGAAAAAGAATATCGTCTCCGGCGTCTACCAGCCGGGCAGCCACCGCATCGTGCCGGTGGACGACTGCCTCATCGAGGACGCGACCGCCGACCGTATCATCGTGGATATCCGCCATATGCTGCGGGACTTTAAGATTCAGGTCTTCGACGAGCGCAGCGGCTGCGGTTTTCTGCGCCATGTGCTGGTGCGCCGCGGTTTTCACAGCGGGGAGCTCATGGTGGTCCTGGTCGCGGCATCGCCCATCTTCCCGACGCAGAAGCCCTTTGTAAAGAAGCTTCTCGAACTGCACCCGGAGATCACTACCGTGGTGCTCAACATCAACGACCGCTTCGGCCCCGTCGTGCTCGGTGAGCGGGAGAAGGTGCTGTACGGCCCCGGCATGATCGAGGACACCCTGTGCGGCCATCGCTTCCGCATTTCGCCGGGCTCCTTCTACCAGATCAACCCCGTTCAGACCGAGGTCCTTTATGGGAAAGCGGTGGAGTTTGCCTCCCTCACCGGGACGGAGACGGTGCTGGACGCCTACTGCGGCATCGGCACCATCGGCATCACCGCAAGCGATAAGGCCAAACAGGTCATCGGCGTGGAAGTGAACCGCGACGCGGTGCGCGACGCCATTGCAAACGCGCGCCTGAACGGCCTCAAAAACTGCTGGTTCACCGCAGGGGACGCGGGCGAATACATGTTGGGCTGCGTGCGCGAGGGCATCCGCCCGGACGTGGTATTCATGGACCCGCCCCGCGCCGGGAGCGACGAAAAATTTCTCCGCGCCCTGCTGAAAACCGCGCCTTCAAGCGTGGTCTACGTCTCCTGCGACCCCGGGACCCTGGCGCGGGACCTGACGGTCCTGACCCAGGGCGGCTACACGGTGCAGCGCATCCAGCCCGTGGACATGTTCCCCTTTACCGAGCACGTCGAGACTGTAGTCAGCCTTGCGCGCAGGTGAGCGCGATGCCGAAAGAAAAATTATGTTATGATTGTACAAATTTTGAATGAGGTGATCCTATGAAAAAACTTGGCTTCGGCCTGATGCGCCTGCCCCTGTTAAACCCTGACGATGACGCGAGCGTCGATATCGAACAGCTCAAGGAGATGGTGGACCTCTTTATCAGCAGAGGCTTCACCTACTTTGACACCGCCATCATGTACAACGGCTTCCAGAGCCAGAAGGCCGCCAAGGCCGCCATTGTAGACCGCTATCCGCGTGAGAGCTTCACCCTGGCCACCAAGCTCCACAGCGCCTTCTTCAACTCCCTTGAGGACCGCGACCGCATCTTCAACGAGCAGCTCGAGCAGACCGGCGCGGGCTACTTCGACTACTACCTCCTGCACGGCATCGAGGCGAGCAGCTACCCCAAATACGAGCAGTTTGACTGCTTCAACTGGCTGCTGGACAAGAAGGTAAAGGGCCTGGTCAAGCATGCGGGCTTTTCCTTCCACGACTCGCCGGAGCTGCTGGACGAGATCCTGACAAAGCACCCGGAGATGGAGTTTGTGCAGATCCAGCTCAACTACCTCGACTGGGAGAGCGAGTGGATCCAGTCCCGCGCGGTGTATGAGGTTGCGACGAAGCACCACAAGCCCGTCGTGGTAATGGAGCCCGTCAAGGGCGGCACGCTTGCAAAGCTGCCGGAGGCCGCCGAAAGGATGTTCAAAAACGCCGATCCCGACGCCTCCATCCCCTCCTGGGCGATCCGCTTCGCGGCCTCACAGGAGAACGTGATGATGGTGCTCTCCGGCATGAGCAATCTTGAGCAGCTGCGCGACAACACAAGCTTTATGGCGGACTTTAAGCCCCTCACTCCCGAGGAGATCGCCATGACCCACACCGCCGCCGACATCATCAACGGCCAGATCACGGTCCCATGCACCGGCTGCTCCTACTGCACGGACGGATGTCCCATGCACATCGCCATCCCCCGCTATTTCTCCCTGTACAACGAGGACATGCGCGAGGATCTGGAGGAGAAGGGCTGGACCATCAACTTCACAAACTACGCAAAGCTCACCGAGACTCACGGCAAAGCCGGTGACTGCATCGCCTGCGGCCAGTGCGAGAGCGTGTGTCCTCAGCACCTGCCCATCATTGAGCTGATGCGGAAGGTCTCCGCCCACTACGACCACGGATGAAAGCGCTGACTGCCGCACAATATACGAAAAAATACCAGTGTCAGGCAGATGTCCCTTCGGATATCTGCCTGCATGAGATCACGGCGGTGGACTGTGCCCTCCCGAAAAGGCCGCGCGTGAGCCACAAGTACAGCTACGGACGCGCGCTTATCCTCGCGGGGGCCAGGGGCTACGCGGGCGCGCCCACACTCGCGGCCAACGCCTGCGAACGCGGCGGCGCGGGCCTTACGCAGCTCATGGTCCCCGAGAGCATCTACCCCATCGCGGCCGCACGCTGTGACGGGGCGGTGGTGCTGCCCCTGCCCGCCGCCGGAGACGGCGGCTTTGCAGTATGCGCCGCGCGGCAGGCAGAGGACGCGCTTTCAAAGGCAAATGCGGTCCTGATCGGCCCCGGCCTCGGCACGGGTCCGGAGGCGCAGGCGCTGGTCAGGACTGTGCTGCAGAAAGCCGCCAGTCCGCTTATCGTGGACGCGGACGGCCTGCGGGTCTTTGCGGACGAGCCCGCCCTGCTGGATGCCTGCCGCGTCCCGCTGATCCTCACCCCCCACGAGGGGGAGTTCAAGCGGCTGGGCGGCGATCTGACACGCGGCCGCCTCGCCGGGGCGCTGCGCTTCACGGCGGAGCACCCGAAGCCCATCCTGATCCTAAAGGGTTACGGCACTCTCGTATGCCGGGGAGAGGACATCAGCGTCAACCCCAGCGGCGGCCCGGCCATGGCCAAGGGCGGCAGCGGGGACGTGTTGGGCGGCATGCTCTGCGCATTGCTGGCCCAGGGCTTTGAGCCTTTGTCTGCCGCGCGCACGGCGGTATACCTCCACGGCCTCGCGGGGGATCTCGCCGCGCGGGAGCTGGGGGAATACTCCCTGGCCCCGTCGGACCTGATCCGCTTTCTGCCGCAGGCATTTCAAACAGTAAGCTGAAAAAGAGGATGCAGCCAACCAACGCCGCATCCTCTTTTGAACATATATGCTTCTATTCCAGCGGCACATCCTCTGTCTTCACGCGGTCCCACGAAAAGCCGTCGAGCAGCTCGCGGGCCGATACCGGCCCGACGGTATCGGTCAGGCCGCAGAGATACGCAAGCTCCCCGATCACTTCCTCGGGGCGCTTTTCTTTTCGCAGGACCTGGGTGCTCAGGCTGCCGAGGCGCTTGGAGAGCTTGCCCGTCCCGCCGCCGGTCAGCAGCGGGCAGTGGCAGTAATCCGGGGCCGTGCCGCCCAGGGTCTCGATGAGCCACTTCTGCCGCGGCGCGGAGGACAGCAGGTCACGCCCGCGCACCACGCGGGTAACGCTCATGAGCATATCATCCGCGCTCACCGCGAGCTGATAGGCGAACACCCCGTCCGCCCGGCGGATGATGAAGTCACCCGCTTCCCTGGCCGGGTTCTGGGTGAACGCGCCGTAGTGCCCGTCCAAAACCGTGATGGCCTCGTCCGGGCAGCGGCACTTCCAGGCGGGGCGACGACCGGTCAGGCGCATGGCCTGCCGCTCCGCCGCCGTCATACGGGCGCAGCGGCAGCCGCTGTCGTGCTCCCGCTCGCCGGGATGCGGGGCCGAGGCCGCCGCCAGGCGCTCACTGCGGGTGCACCAGCAGGGGTAGACGAGCTCGCGGGCACGGAGCGTCTCGAAGGCGTCCTCATAGATCGCCGTGCGCCGGGACTGGGCGTAGTCCCCGTCCTCCGGCCAGCCCCGGTCCCAGTCAAGCCCCAGCCAGCGCAGGTCCTCCGCCATGGCCTCGGCATAGACGCGCTTGGAGCGCGCGGGGTCCAGGTCCTCCATGCGAAAGACCATCTCCCCGCCAAGGCTCCGGCAGTCCAGCCACGCCAGCAGCATTGCGAGCAGATTGCCCATGTGCATGTACCCCGAGGGGCTGGGCGCAAAACGGCCCACAACGGGTCTTATCATTTTTCTTCGACCAGCAGAAGCGGCGTTCCGTCGCAGTATACCCTGCCGCCCTTGACAGTCACGGTATTGCCGCCGATGTGGTTGAGGTATTCCCCGTCGGGAAGCGGGACCTCCGCCTTGGCGCTCCGGGCCTTGAGGGAGAAGACGCCGACGAGGTGCCGCACGCTGTTTTCCCGCTCCATGATCGCAATGTGGTGATGGTCGTCGGCAGAAGCCCAGAAGCTGTCCTCTCCGGTGAAGAGCTCCTTCTTGGCCTTGGCAAGCTTCTTCATCAGCGGCATAAGAGAGCAGCCCGTCTCCCGGTTGACGGTCTCCTTTTCAAAGAGGCTCGGCAGGTGCGCGTCGGCCCACTCCTGCCCGGCATAGATGAGCGTGGTGCCCTTGAGGAAGTAGAGCATGGCCGTCCAGTTGACGAGCGCCTCCATATCCGGGACAAGAGAGGCGATGCGGGGCTGGTCGTGGTTTTCCAGACAGCGCATTTTATTGTAGTTGTCCGGGTACTCCCCCTCCTGGAAGTTCAGCATGTCCGTCCAGTGAGAGAGGGGGCACTCGCCGCGCAGGAGCTTGTCGAATACCTCGCGGATGTCGTAGTCGTATTCCAGGTCGAAGGCCTCGAAGCCCTCGGAATCCCGCATGGCGCGAAAGCCGAGTCGGCGCGCCTTGCAGGCAAAGGACAGGTGCACGCTCTCGGCAAGCCAGATGCAGTCGGGGTTGACCTCCTTCACCGCCGCGCGGGCCTTTTTCCAGAAGTCCAGCGGCACGAGGCTTGCCACGTCGCAGCGAAAGCCGTCGACGATCGAGGCCCAGAAACGCAGGGATCCGATCTGATAGTCCCAGAGCTCCGGCACGTTATAGTCCAGGTCGATCACGTCCGCCCAGTCGCCAAGGCGGTTGCCGGGCCTGCCGTTTTCGTCGTGATAGAAGTATTCTGGGTGGGTCTTGTACAGCACCGAGTCGGGCGAGGTGTGGTTATACACCACGTCGATCATGACCTTCATACCGCGCGCGTGGATCTCGTCGACGAGGGCCTTAAAGTCTTCCATGGTGCCATAGGCGGGGTTTACGTCCCGGTAATCCCGGTTTGCGTAGGGGCAGCCGAGGCTCCCCTTCTTGCCCTCCACGCCGATGGGATGGATGGGCAGGAACCAGATGATGTCCGTGCCGAGGGAGCGGATGCGGTCCAAATCGGGGATGACAGCCCGGAAAGTCCCCTCCGGCGTATGGGC
>CADBYZ010000064.1 GCA_902799075.1 Oscillospiraceae bacterium
GAGCACCAGTCGTGAGACCTTCCCGGTGAGGGGCTTGTTCTCGACGACGGTAAAGATTCCCTGCTTCATCGTCAGGAATCAATGGTGGAGACGGTGATGGTGGTCTCCTCCAGCACGTCCAGCAGGACACGCACGGTGTCGAGGGAGGTGAAGATCGTGACGTTATTTTCGGTGGCGCAGCGGCGGATGATCATGCCGTCCTCAAGATGGCGGCCGCTGTGGATGGCGCGGGTGTTGATGATATAGCTGACATAGCCCGCGCGGATCGAGTCGAGGATCTCGTCGCTGCCCTCGCTGATCTTCTTTTTTACGCGCGTGCGGATACCGTGCTCCTTGAGGAAAGCAGCGGTGCCGTGTGTGGCTTCAATATTGAAGCCCATGTCGTAGAAGCGGCGCACCAGGGGCAGGGCCTCATCCCGGTCCTCCCGGGCGATTGTAACGAAGACTGTGCCGTAGTTCTGGAGCTTCATGCCGGAGGCCTGCAGGGCCTTGTACATGGCGCGGGAGAGCTTGTCGTCGTAGCCGATGGCCTCGCCGGTGGACTTCATCTCGGGGCTGAGGTAGGCGTCCAGGCCCTTGATCTTGTTCCAGGAGAAGACCGGGACCTTCACATAGTGGCGCTTCTTTTCCTCGGGGTACAGGTCGAAGATGCCCTGCTCCTTGAGGCTCTTGCCCATGATGACCTCGGTGGCGATGTCCGCCAGCGACCAGCCGGTGGCTTTGGACAGGAAGGGCACCGTGCGGGAGGAGCGGGGGTTGACCTCGATGATATAGACGTTTTCTTCCTTATCGACAATAAACTGGATATTGAACAGGCCGATGATGCCGATGCCGAGGCCCAGCTTTTTCGCGTACTGGAGGATGATGCCCTTGACCTTGTTGGAGATGGAGAAGGAGGGGTAGACGCTGATGGAGTCGCCGGAGTGGACGCCGGTGCGCTCGACCAGCTCCATGATGCCGGGGACAAACACGTCCCGCCCGTCGCAGATGGCGTCGACCTCCACCTCGCGGCCCATGATGTATTTATCGACCAGCACGGGCTTGTCCGCGTCGATTTCCACGGCGGTCTTGAGGTAGTGGCGCAGCATGTCCTCATTGGCGACGATCTCCATAGCTCTGCCGCCGAGCACGAAGCTCGGGCGCACGAGCACCGGGTAGCCGATGCGGTTGGCAGCCTCAATGCCGTCTTCAATCTTGGTGACGGCGGTGCCAGCGGGCTGGGGGATATTGAGCGCTTGGAGGATTTTTTCAAAGCTGTCGCGGTTTTCCGCCCGCTCGATGGCCTCGCAGTCGGTGCCAACGATTTTGACGCCGCGCTCCATGAGGGGCTGGGCCAGGTTGATGGCCGTCTGCCCGCCGAGGGAGGCGATGACGCCCTCGGGCTTTTCAAAGTCCAGGATCGCCATGACGTGCTCCGGCGTCAGGGGCTCAAAGTACAGTTTGTCGCCGGTGGTGTAGTCGGTGGAGACGGTCTCGGGATTGTTGTTGATGATGATGGCCTCGTAGCCGTTACGCTTGATGGTCTGCACCGCGTGGACGGTGGAGTAGTCAAATTCCACGCCCTGGCCGATGCGGATGGGCCCCGCGCCGAGGACCACAAGCTTTTTCTTCTCCGTCAGGCGCGAGTCGTTCTCGCCCGAGTAGGAGGAGTAGAGATAGGCGATATATTTGCCGGTGTGCAGGGTGTCCACCATGCGGAAGACCGGCGTGATGCCGAGCTTTTTGCGGCGCTCGTAGATCTCCGTCTCGCTGAGATTCCAGAGCCGCGCGATGCATTTATCGGAAAAGCCCAGCTTCTTGGCCTCTCTGAGCAGCTCCACATCGTTGACGCGGGCCTTGAGTTCTTTCTCCATGTCCACGATCTTTTGGAAGGACTCCAGAAACAGCTCTGTAATCATGGTGACCTTGTGGAGCTTTTCGATGGACATACCGCGGCGCAGAAGCTCGAACACGGCGAAGACGCCGTCGTGGCGGAAATCGGCAAGATACTGCATCAGCTCGTCGTCGGTCCATGTGCTGAACTTCGGCATATAGAAGTGATCCACGCCGATCTCGAGGGAGCAGACGGATTTCAAAAGGCATTCCTCCAGATTGGAGCCGATGCCCATGACCTCGCCGGTGGCCTTCATCTGGGTACCGAGGGTGTTGGGGGCGGAGGTGAATTTATCGAAGGGGAAGCGGGGAAACTTTGCAACAATATAGTCAAGGCTCGGCTCCATCGCGGCGTTGCCTCCCGCAACGGGGATCTCTTCAAGCGCCATGCCGAGGGCGATCTTCGCCGTGACGCGGGCGATGGGGTAGCCGCTGGCCTTGGAAGCGAGGGCCGAGGAGCGGGACACGCGGGGGTTGACCTCGATCAAATAGTATTCACTGCTGGTGGGATTGAGCGCAAACTGCACATTGCAGCCGCCCTCGATTTTTAATTCGCGGATGATCTTGATGGCCGAGTCGTTGAGCATCCTGAGATCGTGATCGTTGAGGGACAGGATGGGAGCCACGACGATGGAGTCACCGGTGTGGACGCCGACGGGGTCGACGTTTTCCATGCCGCATATGGTGATGGCGCGGTCGTTGGAGTCGCGCATGACCTCAAACTCGATCTCCTTGTAGCCCTTGACGCTCTTTTCAATGAGCACCTGATGGACAGGCGAGAGGCGGAAGGCGTTGACGCCGATCTCCTCAAGCTCCTGCTCATTGTTGGCAAAGCCGCCGCCCGTGCCGCCGAGGGTGAAGGCCGGGCGCAGGACCACCGGGTAGCCGATGCGCGCCGCCGCGGCTCTGGCCTCGTCCAGGTTATAGGTGATTTCGGAGGGGATGACCGGCTCGCCGATGGACTGGCACATCTCTTTAAACAGCTCACGGTCCTCGGCCCGCTCGATGCTCTCACTGCTGGTGCCGAGAAGCCTGACGCCGCACTCGCGCAGGATGCCCTTGCGCTCAAGCTGCATGGCGAGGTTCAGGCCCGTCTGCCCGCCGATACCGGGGACGATGGCGTCCGGCCGCTCATAGCGCAGGATCTTCGCCACGTAGTCCAGCGTCAGCGGCTCCATATAAACCTTGTCCGCGATGGAGGTATCCGTCATGATGGTGGCAGGGTTGGAGTTTACCAGCACCACCTCGTAGCCCTCCTCCTTGAGCGCGAGGCACGCCTGAGTCCCGGCGTAGTCAAACTCCGCCGCCTGCCCGATGACAATCGGGCCTGAGCCGATGATGAGTACCTTTTTGATGTCCGTTCTTTTCGCCATTCTTACACTCCTTCATAAACCGCATGTCCCCCGTACACCGTCAGCAGGCACTTGCCGTAAACCGGACGGTCGGCGAAGGGAGTCGCTTTGCCCATGGACAGAAAGTCCCTGGGGTCGATCGTGTACTGCGCGTCAAGATCCCAGATGGAAAAATCGTTCCCCAGCGGGATATTGAACCGCTCTCGCGGATTGTATACCAATAGATTTAATAACGCTTCCATGGAGAGGATGCCCGTTTTTACAAGATTTGTGTACAAGAGCGGGAAGGCCGTCTCAAGCCCCACGATGCCGAAGGCGCTGCCCTGCAAGCCCTTGCTCTTCTCTTCCGCGCTGTGGGGGGCGTGGTCGGTGGCGATCATGTCGATCGTGCCGTCGAGCAGGCCCGCGACAAGGGCCTCGCGGTCCTCCTTCGCGCGCAGGGGCGGGTTCATCTTGAAGCGCCCGTCCTCCTCAAGGTTGGTCTCATCCAGCAGCAGATAATGCGGGGCCGTCTCGCAGCTCACATTGACGCCGCTTTTCTTCGCGTCCCGGATGAGCTCGACGCTCTCCTTCGTGGAGATGTGGCAGACGTGGTAGGCGCAGCCGGTCTTGTCCGCAAGCTTCAAGTCCCGCTCGATCTGCCGCCACTCGCTCTCGCTGCATATGCCCCTGTGGCCATGGCGGGCGGCGTAGGCCCCATCGTGGATATAGCCGCCGCGCAGGAGGCTGTTGTCCTCACAGTGAGCGACAATCATCTTGCCGAGGGCTTTGGCCCGTGTCATGGCATCTGACATCACGGACTCCGACTGCACGCCGTGCCCGTCGTCCGAGAAGGCGATCACATGGGGAGCCAGGGCCTCGAGATTGGCAAGCTCCTCTCCCGCCTGGTTCAATGTGATGGCGGCGTAGGGGTATACCGCGATGCAGGCGTCACGCTCAATGATCTCCCGCTGCATTTTAAGATGTTCCGGGCTGTCGCAGACGGGCTTGAGGTTCGGCATGGTGCACACAGCCGTATAGCCGCCGCGCGCCGCCGCTTTACTTCCAGTTTTTATAGTTTCTTTATAAGAAAAACCCGGCTCGCGCAGGTGCACATGCACATCGCAGAATCCGGGCAGAAGTGTGTATTTTTCATGATTGAGGCAGGTATAATCCGCGCTCGTATCCAGGGTGCAATACTGGCCTTGATCCATACAGCCGATTGTTCTCACGCGGTCAAACACGATCATACGCGCACCCTCCCAAAAGCAAAAATCTTACCGTGGACCGGTAAGACAACAACATTCAAAGCCTGTGCCGGAAATGCACACAAGCCTCACTTTTCATGCCTTGCCGATCTCTCAGGATCGCCTTAAAGTTTGCGTTATTATAACGGCAAGACGCGCTTTTCGTCAATCGGCGAAATAGACAGAAAACGCGCTGTCCCCGAAGTCAATTTCTGTCAGGCCGCGTTGCATTCATCATGTCTTTATGCTAAAATATTCATACCTATTTACGAGGAGGAATCCCAATGAGCGAAAACATCATCTACTGCTACTCCGGCTCCGGCCACTGCCTGAACATGGCCAGAAGCATCGCCTCGCGGCTCGGCGACACGGACATCGTCATGATGCGCGCCTTCCCGGTAAAGACCGACGCCACCGAGGCAAAGCGTGTGGGCTTCGTGTTCCCCTGCTACGGCGGCGGCCTGCCCGGCCACGTGGAGGAATACATCAAGGCCATCAAGATCGCGCCCTATGCCTATAAGTTCGCGGTGGAGCAGTATGCCGGCTACATCGGCTGCGGCCTGCACAAGATCGATGAGATCGTAGGTCTGGACTACTGGAACACCGTCTCCAACCACTCGACCTGTATCTGGCTCATGCCCCACGCGCTCACCGTGCCGCCCACCAGCAAGGAAAAGGCACAGGAGCGCATCGACCGCAAGGCCATGGAGGTCGCGGCGGCGGTGAAGGCCGAGAAGCGCCTGGACGTAAAGCCGCCCGAGAACGCCTTCTTTGCCCGTGAGAGCGCATTTTTCTCCAAGCTCCATCCCAAGCGCGCCAAAAAACTCACCGTCAGCGACGCCTGTATCGGCTGCGGCACCTGCGCGCGGGTATGTCCCATGAAGAATATCACCCTTGAAAACAAAAAGCCCACTTTCGGCACCAACTGTATCGGCTGTCTCAGCTGCCTGCAGTTCTGTCCGAAGGAGGCCATCAACATGGGCAGGATCACCGAAAAGCGCGAGCGCTTCCCCAACCCCTTCGTCAAGGCATCCGACCTGACCCAGGGCATCCTCCACATTGACTGAACCCTTGTTTCACCCTCCCATTCGGGAGGGTGTATTCTGTTTTCCCGATTGACAGCCATCTGAATCCCCGGTAAAATATCTTACAAAAGATGCATGCGAAATGAGGTCATAACAAGATGCCGGACAGTATAAAACCCGCACAGGAAAAGAAGGAATGGCGCAGACTGTTCCCCTTTGACCTGCTCACCAAGGCAGAGAAAACAGTAAAGAACGGCTGTGTCCGGGACCTGAATGCCACGTCCGACACCGCAAGCGCGGAGATTCGGAACCGAAACGGTCAGGTTTTTGTTGTCATGCTCACGGCACCCAAAACCATCTATGAAAACTGGGACGACATGGAATTTCATTGCAGCTGTCTGACCAAAAGGATGAACTATTGGTGGGACGACGGGCAGCACCATGCTGCGGAGGTCTGCCAGCATGAGGCGGCGGTGCTGATGGTCTGGGAGCAGGAGCACGGCCCCTGGGTCTTTGAAGAGCCGCCGGAGCTTGCGGAGGCGAGGGCGCGTCAGGCTGAGGAGCGCCGCCGGGCCAAGGAGCTGGAACGGCAGCGCAAGGCCGAGCAGGCCCGGCTCCAGGCAGAGAAGGAAGAAAAGAAAAGCCGCAAGCTCGGCGCCGTCGCCCTCTTCCCCGGCAAGGACCCGGAGGGCAGCTTCTACCGGCTGCGGCACACTCTCAAGAACATGCGCACCAACGAATACGCAGCCGACCGGGCCCGGGCGCTGCTGACCGAAGACGCGGCGAAGCTTGAAAGCGTCAGGCAGGACTACGCCTCAAACGGGTCGCCGATGCTCGCGGCAAGAGGCAGCGTCCGGGACGGAGAGCGCTTTTACAATGTCCAGCTGGATCTGCTGCCCGACAAATTGGAATCCTGCCGCTGCTCCTGCTCCTCCTATTACTTTTACGGCTATACCGGCAGCGAGCTGTGCGAGCATGAGCTGTCGCTGCTTGCGGTGCTGGAGGACTATATCCGGCGGGAAAACCCGGGCGACGCCACCGACCGGGCGGCGAGCAGCTTTCTGGAAGCGATGGATCGCCTCGCAGCCGGGCAGGAGAGTGAGACGGCAGAAAAGGCACCGAGGCCGAAGACGATCGTCCTCCGCCCGCGCCTGATGCTCGACGACGGCGCGCTGGTGCTCTCGTACAAGATCGGGGCAGCCGGCGGCAAGTCGGCCCTGCTGCGCTCCTACCGGGATTTCCTCTATTCCTATGAAGAACACCTGGAATTTCACCTGAGCAAGACGAATGTGCTGGATTTCGGTGCCTTCGATCTCACCGACGACAGCCTCCCCTGGCTCACCTTCCTGCAGCGGCGCATGAGCGAGACGGACGTGGCAAACGATTCTCTGTCCTATTACTCCGGCTCCCTCAAGGTCAAGACCCGCGACGCGCTGGCCGGGGCCGTGCTGGACCGTTTTTACGAGCTGGCCGAGGGTACCATGGTCGCCTTTGCCGCCTCCGGCAAAAAGGACGAGCGGGCGCTCTCCGTCGGCCACGCCGCCCTGCGTGTGGCGCTCACCACCGCGAGGATACCACAGGACGGCCCGCTCATGGGCGTTGAGGTCGCGGGAAAAATGCCGGTGATCCTCAAGGGCAGCGCGGGAAGCTACATGCTCACCGCCGACAGCCTGAGCAGAATCACGAAAGAGGAGGAGCAGGTGCTTCACCCCTTCCGCGCAGCCTCCGACCGGAGCGGCAATATCCGCTTTCGCATCGGCAGGGACAGGCTTGCCGAGTACTACTACCGCGTCGTGCCCCAGCTCCGGCAGAGTGACTGTGTCGATCTGGAGGATTCTTGTGCAGCCGAGGTGGAAACCTTGCTGCCCCCCGAGCCGCGCTTCACCTTCCGGCTGGATATCGACAGCGTCTACGACATCATCACCTGTGAGGCTCTGGTCCGCTACGGCGAGGACGCGCCGCGCACGCTGCCATGTCCGAATCAGGCCGGACTCTACCGGGATGCCGTGCAGGAGGAACGGGTGCTGCAGGCCCTGCGTGCCTTCTTCCCCAAGCGCTTGGAGGCAAGCTCTCTCTTCTGGCTGCCCTATTCCGACGACGCCCTCTATGAGATCATGACCGACGCGGTGCCGGAGCTGTCCCGTTTCGGCAGCGTGGAGGGCAGCGCCGCCTTCGACCGCAGCGCCCTGCGCCCCATGCCCCAGCTGCGCATCGGGGTGTCCGTCGATAGCGGGCTTTTGGAGATCGGGCTGCTGACCAAAGACATGTCCCCGGAGGAGCTTCTGGCGGTACTGGAGAGCTACCGGCAGAAAAAGAAGTACCACCGGCTCCGCTGCGGCGCCTTCGTCGATCTGGACCGGGACGGCCAGCTCTCCGAGCTCATGGCTCTCGGGGCCGGGGTGGATTTCTCGCTGGAGGACGCTGTCAACGGCACGGCAAAGCTGCCCATGTACCGGGCGCTCTACCTCGACTCGCTGCTGGAAGAGCATGACAACCTCTCCTTAAACCGCGACCGCACCTACCGCGCCCTGATCAAGAACTTCAAAACCATCCGCGACGCGGATTACGAGGTGCCGGACGCCCAGACGGAGGTCCTGCGCCCCTATCAGGTGCACGGCTACAAGTGGCTGCGCACGCTGGCGGCGGCGGGGTTTGGCGGCATCCTGGCCGACGAGATGGGTCTTGGAAAGACCCTGCAGTTTATCTCCCTGGTGCAGGCGCTGTTTGATGCGGGGAGCATGTCGCTGTGCCTTGTCGTATGCCCGGCATCGCTTGTATACAACTGGCAGGAGGAGTTCCGGCGCTTTGCCCCGGCGCTCGGCACGCAGGTGATGACCGGTACGGCAAGCCAGCGGAAAAGCCGCCTTGCGGCGCTGCCGGAAGGGACGGTCTGCATCACGAGCTACGATCTTCTGCGCCAGGATATCGCATTGTACAGGGAACTGAACTTTTCCCTCATGGTCCTCGACGAGGCCCAGTATATCAAGAATCAGAAGGCGTCCATGACCAAGGCGGTCAAGGCCGTGAGCGCGCAATTGCGCTTTGCCCTGACCGGCACGCCCATCGAAAACCGTCTCGCCGAGCTATGGAGTATTTTCGATTTTCTGATGCCCGGCTTTCTCTACAGCTACGCGGAGTTTTCCGATCGTCTGGAGACGCCCATCGTGAAGCAGAAGGACGAGGAAGCGACGGCAAAGCTCCGGCGGATGACCGCGCCCTTCATCCTGCGTCGGCTCAAGGCGGATGTGCTCAAGGATCTGCCTCCGAAGCTCGAGGAGGTGCGCTACACCCGCTTCGACGACGAGCAGCGGAAAATCTACGACGGACAGATCGTGCGCATGAAGCAGCTGGTGGTCACGTCCGGCGGCAGCGGCGAAGACAAGCTTCGCATTTTTGCCGAGCTTACGCGCATCCGGCAGATCTGCTGCGACCCTTCGCTGCTGCTTGAAAACTACCACGGCGGCAGTGCCAAGCGCACAGCCTGCCTGGAGCTCATCCAAAGCGCCATGGGCGGCGGACACCGCATGCTGGTGTTCTCGCAGTTTACCTCCATGCTCGCGCTTCTGGAGGAGGATCTGAACGCCGCGGGCATCCCGTACTTCAAGCTCACCGGCGCAACGCCAAAGGAACAGCGGCTGCGCCTTGTGCGCGCATTCAACGAGGGAGACACGCCGGTGTTCCTGATTTCCCTCAAGGCGGGCGGTACAGGTCTCAACCTCACCGGGGCTGACGTGGTGATCCACTACGATCCCTGGTGGAATCTCGCCGCCCAGAACCAGGCCACCGACCGCGCCCACCGCATCGGGCAGCAAAACCAGGTCACGGTCTACCGCATCATCGTCAAGGACACCATCGAGGAGCGCATCCTTGCCATGCAGGAGGCCAAGCGCGATCTGGCAGAGGCCGTACTCAGCGGCGAGGGGACCAGCCTTGCGTCCCTGAGTCAGGAGGAACTGCTGGAGCTATTGGGATAAAAGAAAAGATGCGAAGCCGAAGCCCTATGACTTCGGTTTCGCATCTTTGTTTTGTTCTTTCTCCTGTTTGCGGATGAAGGTGAGTGCTGCTTTGAGCTGCTCGTGTTTCGGTCTGCCCGCAAGGCGCAGATTATGGGCTTCGGCCAGCGCCTGCGCGAACAGCGGCCCCGGCTGCAGCCCCGCCTCCACGAGGTCGCGGCCCATGAGGCACGGACCGCTCATCCGCTCGGTATAGAGCGTGAGCATTTCCCGAAGGCGGTTCTCGGTCGGCGCATAAGCAGAGAGCATCTCCTCTCGCGTGTTCTGCGCGCCCCGGCAGCCCAGATAATCCGCCTTGGCAAGCAGCAGCAGATCCTCCGGGCAGAGGGCTTCATCATACATCCTCATATAGCTCTTTGTTTTTGAGCCGCCGTCTACCAGCATGTTAGGCTTCATGTGGAGGCAAGTCATGTTCAGCACGTACTCGATCAGCTTCGTCTCGTTTGTCAGACGGTGCAGGAAGCATTCTGTCAGCGGCTGGCCTGCCTTCTCGTGACCGTAGGCGTGCAGGACACCGTTTTTCTCCTCCGTTGTGACCGCCTTGCCGAGATCATGGCACAGGGCGGAAAGCATGAACCACAGCGGCTCCTTCGCCTCACTGCGCAGCGCTGCCGCCTCATCCAGCACCTGCATGCTGTGTGTCCAGGCATCCCCCTCGGGGTGAAAGCGCGGGTTCTGCCCGACGCCGATGAGCGCCTCCAGTTCCCGGAACCAGACAGAGAGCTGGCGCATCTTCCGCATTTCCTCAAAGAAAACGGAGGGCTGCTCACTTTTCAAAAGCGCCTTCTCAAGCTCGCCCATGACACGCTCCCCCGGCAGCGCCGCAAGGTCCATCCCCGCCGAAAGTGCCCGTGTCCCGTCCGCCACGGCAAAGCCGAAGCGAGCCGCAAACTGCGCCGCACGCAGTACGCGCAGGGGGTCCTCCCCAAAGCTGCTGTCGTCCACATGGCGCAGAAGCCCCCGCCGCATGTCCTCCCTGCCGCCGAAGAAGTCCAGGATCTCCCCCGTCAGCACATCCTGCATCAGGGCGTTCATGGTGAAGTCCCGCCGCCGCGCGGCCTTCTCCGCCCCGAGGAAGGGGTCGACAAACACCTCAAAATCCTTGTGTCCGCGCCCGGTCGCGGTCTCGGAGCGCGGCATTGCGATGTCCAGCTCATAGTGCCTCAGACCCATGATGCCGAAGCTTGCCCCCATCGTCAGGCGCTCGCCGAGGCTGTCCAGGATGCGCTCCAGGGTCTCTACCGGGATGCCGTGAACCTCGATGTCGATATCCTTGTTGTCACGGCCCAGGAGCCCGTCACGCACGCAGCCGCCCACGTAATAGGTACGTCCGCCCGCGTCCGCCACGGCCTCGGCAACACGCCGCGCCATCTGAACATTTTT
>CADBYZ010000065.1 GCA_902799075.1 Oscillospiraceae bacterium
GGCCGGTACTCGATATAGCGGTCGGTTTTGGTGTCGATGTAGAAGATGAGGAAATAGTCCGACGAGAGCGCCTGCGCCACCGACGAACGCACTGCGGCCGCCTTCCGGCGCTGCACCTCGGCGTTGATGTTGCTGGTGCCGATGACGATGTGGCGGTCGTCCAGGCGCGCGGCCTTCATCATGACGTACTTCGGCCCGCCCTCCATGAGCATGCGGTAGGTGACGGAGAAACTCCCGTTATTGTCCACCTCATGCAGGACATTTTCCTTTGTGAAGACCTCCAGGAAGCCGGGCACATCCTCGGCGCTGGTAAAGCGCGGGATGTTGCGGCGGCTGAGATTGAAGAAATCCTCGCCCTGCTTTTCGATGCCGATCTTGTTGAAATCGTCCCCGGCTTTGTACTCGATGAAATAGTCCGTCTCCACATCCACATAGTAGATGATGAAGTAGTCCTGGGCCAGGGCCTGGGAGATGCGCGGGAACGAGGACTGATTCTGCTGCTCGGCAAGGGCGCGCTGTTCCCGGGTGATCTGGGGGTCCACATTGCTCACACCCACGATGATGTGGCGGAAGCTCTCCCCCTCCTCGGCGGGGATGACCTTCATGCGGTACCAGCGGCCCACGCTGTCGACCATGAGGCGGTAGTCCATGGAAAAGCTCTTGCTCTCCCGCAGCGCCCCCAGCAGCACGGGCTTGTCCAGCGCGTTTGCCACGCGCTCCCAGTCCTCCCGCCAGACCGCCTTCTGGATATTTTGCTCACACTCGGTAAAGAAGCTGCTGCCGCTGGTCTCGATGGGCAGCAGGCCGTAAGCCCCGTCGGAGCTGAACTCCAGGTAGCAGTCGGTCTCGATATCCACGTAGTAGATGCTCTCGATATCGCGGGACAGGGCCTTGGCAAGTCCGGCGAAGTCCGGCACGATGCCGCCCGGCAGCACCGCTTCGAAGCCGGCGGGCCGGTCCCGCCGCTCGGTCAGAAAGCGCTCGAACTCTCCGGCGGGGACGGGCTTTGAGAAATAATAGCCCTGCACGATGTCACAGCCCATGGCCCGCAGAGCGTTGAGCTGCTCGGCGGTCTCCACGCCCTCTGCGATAACGGGCACTGCGAGAGACCCGGCAAGCTCGATGATGACCTCCAGCATGCGGGTGTCGCGGCGCTGGGCGAAGGCGTTGCGGATAAACTGCATGTCCAGCTTCAAAGCGTCGATGGGCAGGGTGGAGAGCATGTTCAAAGACGAATAGCCCGTGCCGAAATCGTCCATCTCCACCCGGAAGCCCAGCCTGCGCAGGGCCGTGACGGTCTGGATGATCTGGTCGGAGTCCTGCGTATAGGCAGACTCCGTGATTTCCAGCAGCAGCTCCTGTGCCGTCAGCCCGTATTCCCGCAGAAGCTCGGCGAAGGTATCCACAAGGCCGGGGTCAAGCATGTCCACCCGCGACACGTTCACCGACACCGGCACGCAGAAGCCGAGGCGGTCCTTCCAGTCCCGCAGCTGTGCGGCGGTCTCCCGCCAGACGAAGCGGTCCAGGGTCTCGATAAGGCCGTTTGCCTCAAAGAGCGGGATGAACACGCCGGGGCTGACCATGCCGAGCTTCGGGTGGCGCCATCGCACCAGGGCTTCGGCGCTGGTGAGGAAGGGGGCCTTCCGGCGGATATCGAACTTGGGCTGATACCAGACCTCAAACTGCCGCTCGTCGACGGCGGCGTGGAAGTCCTCGATCAGCTGCTCGTCGAACAGCTCCTTTTTGTGCAGCTTCTCGTCATAAAAGCCGATGGCGTGGCTGAAGCTCAAGCGCACGGAGTCGGCGGCGATCTGGGCCCGGTCGAAGCGGCGTTCGATGTCGAGGGATTTGTCCACGTTTTCATATACGCCCATGCGCAGACGGATGCGGCTGCCCGGCCTGTCGTTGCCGGCAAGGCCATCGGAGGCGTCGTCCAGGATGGCGCGGTAGTCCCGGCCGTGGGGGCAGTAGACCTGGAAGGTGTCCGACTCGCGCCGGCACACGATGCCGCCCTCGTCGCGCACCATGTCCCGCACCCGCTCGCCGATGCGGCGCAGGACGGCGTCGCCGTAGTCAGTGCCGAAGCGCTCGTTGATCATGCGGAAGCGATTGATGTCGATGACGACAGCGTCCATGGGCGTCTCGGGGTGGTACTGGTCGAGCTGCTCGGCGTAGCGGTAGAAATACTCCCGGCTGTAAAGGCCCGTGAGCACGTCGCGCTCGGTGGAGAGGATGATCTGCCTGTCCTCGACAAGCTCGATAGTGCGCAGCACCCGGGCCCGGATCACGTCCGGCTGGGGGTAGGGCTTGGAGATAAAGTCGATGGCGCCGAGAGTGAGGCACTCCGCCTCCGCTGCGTGGTCGGCGGTGACGATGATGATGGGGATCTGCGCGATGGCGGGGTCCTCTTTTTTCACGCGCAGAAGCTCAATGCCGTTCATGCCCGGCATCATCAGGTCCAGCAGCACCATGGACAGGGTCTGGCTGTGCTGACGCATCAGCTCCAGCGTCTCCAATCCGTCCCCGGCATAGAGCAGTTCATAGTCCTCCTCGAGTATATGGCCCAGAAGCTCCCGGTTGATGAGCTCGTCGTCGGCGATCAGGATCTGCCGCTTGCCGTTGGCAGAGTGAAATTTTTCATGACTTTTAAACATTTTGTTTTTCCTCCGTCCAGTTGCGAAGGGTACAATAATACTTATCTTAGCATATCATATTTCCCAGCATATTGCCAGTACATAAGCGAGATTTTCCAATTTTTTGACCACGAAAAAACAGCGCCCCGGAAATTCGGGGCGCCAAAACGTATGTGTTATTCTTCGTCTTTTTTCTCTTCCGGCTGCGGCTCGGCTGCCGGGGTCTCGGCCTCTGCAGGGGTCTCCGTGGGGGCCTCTGTGGGAGCCTCTGTGGGGGCCTGCCCTTCTTCGGCATAGCCGTCGGTCATGGAGATCTTCTTTGCCGGGCGCTCGATGCTGGCATCCTCGCGGGCCTTGCGGGCCTCTCGCGGCGGCATGGGCATGAACTCGCCGTGCTCGAAGAAGTAGTTGAACTCCTCGGCCTCCATGGTTTCATGCTCCAGCAGATACTCCGCGATGGCACAAAGCTCCTTTGCGTGCTCGGTGAGGATCTTTTCGCAGCGGGCGCTGGCCTCGTCGAAGATCTTCTTGACCTCCTCGTCGATGATGCCGGCGGTCTCCTCGGAATAGCTCTTGGTCTGGCCGAAGTCGCGGCCGATGAAGATGGAGTGGCCGGAGTTGTCGTAGGAGATGGGGCCGAGGCGCTCGCTCATGCCGTAGCGCATGACCATGTCGCGGGCAATGGAGCTTGCCTGCTGGATATCGCCCGAGGCGCCGCTGGAGATATCGTCCAGGAAGAGCTTTTCCGCCGTGCGGCCACCGAGGGCCATGACGATGCTCTCAAACATCTCGGACCTGGACTTGAAGTTTTCCAGATCCTCCTGGGGCCGGAAGAGCGTGAAGCCGCCCGCCGCGCCGCGGGGGATGATGGTGATATAGTGGACGGGGTCCACATGCTCGAGGAATTTGCCCGCGATGGCGTGGCCGGATTCGTGATAGGCGGTGAGCTTTCTGGCCTTCTCGCTCATCTTGCGGCTCTTCTTCTCGGGGCCCATCTGGACCTTGAGGATGGCCTCGTCGATATCCTCCATGTTGATGAAACGGTGCTTGCGGCGCACGGCCAGCAGTGCCGCCTCGTTCATGAGGTTTTCGAGGTCCGCGCCCGAAAAGCCCGGCGTGCCCTTAGCGATGGAGTTGAGGTCTACGTCCTCGGCAAGCTGCTTGTCGCGGGAGTGGATCTTCAAAATGGCCTCGCGCCCGCGGATGTCGGGCAGGCCGACGTATACCTGGCGGTCGAAGCGGCCCGGACGCAGAAGCGCGTTGTCCAGGATGTCCGCGCGGTTGGTGGCCGCCATGACGATGACGCCCTCGTTGTTGCCGAAGCCGTCCATCTCCACCAGCAGCTGGTTGAGGGTCTGCTCGCGCTCGTCGTGTCCGCCGCCGAGGCCGCTGCCTCTCTGACGGCCGACGGCGTCGATCTCGTCGATGAAGATGATGGCGGGGGCGGCCTTCTTGGCCTGCTCGAACAGGTCGCGATAGAGCTCCACAAAGTCAGAGCCGGAGATGGACAAAAACTGCACGCCGGCTTCACCCGCGACAGCCTTGGCAAGCAGGGTCTTGCCGGTGCCCGGAGGGCCGACCAGCAGCACGCCCTTGGGGATGCGCGCGCCCATGGAGGTATAGGCCTTGGGGTCCTTGAGGAAGTCGACGATCTCCGAAAGCTCCTCCTTCTCCTCGTCGCAGCCGGCGACATCGGCGAAGGTCTTCTTGTTCTTCTCGTCGGAGCCGAGTCTTGTGCGGGCCTTGGAGAACTTGGCGATGCCGCCCGCGCCGCCGCCGGCTCTGCTCATCATGAAGTACCACAGCGCCATCGCGCCGCCCATGACGAGGATGTAGGGCAGCATGCTGGCCCACCAGGGCACCACGAAGCCCTCGTCATAGTCGTACTTCTCCAGGATGCCCTTCTCGTACTGCTCCTTGATGAGGTCGCCGAAGTCGTTGTAGAACACACTGAAGCTGTAGAGGTCGTAGGTCATCTCCTCCGTGGGCGGCTCGCCGCTGTCGGTCCTGACCTGGAGGATGATGGTGTTGCCCTCTGTGGTGAAGGATTTGACCTTCTCCTTCTGGAAGAGGTCAACAAGGTCGGAATAGTTTTTCAGCTCCTTGGTGTCTTTGTTCCCGGTCATGGTGAAGATGACGGCGATCATGATCGCGATGAGCAGGACGTAAAAGCCAAGGTCTCTGGCGCGTTTCGGATTCAAAGTCTTTTCACTTCCTTATATATGGCTGGGGAAAAGGGAAATGCGGTTTACGAATAAATCTCCGGCTTCAGGATGCCGATGTAGGGCAGGTTCCGGTAGTGCTCGTTGTAGTCGAGGCCGTAGCCGACGACGAAGGCGTCCGGCACCTCAAAGCAGGAGTAGTCGGCATAAATGTCGGCCTTGCGGCGGGAGGGCTTGTCCATCAGCGTCGCAATCGTGATGGAGGCGGGGCGGCGGTTCATGAGGTAGCTCTTGAGGTAGCTCAGCGTCACGCCGGAGTCCAGGATGTCCTCCACGATGATGATGTGGCGGCCCTCGATGTCCTCGCTCAGGTCCTTGTTGATCTTCACCGCGCCCGTGGAGCTCGTGCCGCTGTAGGAGGAGACGGCCATGAAGTCCATGGAGCACTTGATGTCCACATGGCGCATCAGATCCGCCATAAAGATGAAGCAGCCCTTCAGAACGCCGACGAAAATGGGGTCCTTGTCCTTGAAGTCCTCGGTGATTTTGCGGCCGATCTCGGCCACATGCTTCTCGATCTCTTCCTCGCTGATGAGCACTCTTTCGATGTCTTTATTCATCTGGTATCTCCTGAATCATTATTTTCAGGGCCCGGCCGCCCGGTTCCGGCACGGCGCGCTCGTCGACGGCGAGGCCGCGCACATAAAGCGGCCCGTCCCGGTCGCGCAGGATGAGGCACGCATCGCGCATGCGGCGGGTATAGCCCGCTTCCTTGAACAGCGCACTCAGGCGCTTGCTCACGCCGCGTCCCTTCGGGCGGATGCTGTCGCCCGCTCGTCTGCCCGAGCACAGGAGATCGGTCCCTACTATCTCATATTTCAGATAAAAAGTCTTGAACAGGTCGTGAATTTCTCTGTTATAAACGCATTCCCGCGTCTCGATGCGAAGCCCCAGCTCGGGGATTTCCAGGCTCCCGCCGGGGATGAGCCGCCGTTCGGGGATGGAAACGCTTTCCTCTCCGCTCAGATACAGCCTTCCCTGCTCCCGCCGAAGAATATGACCCGGGATTTCCAGAAGGCCGTACTCGCTGCCCCGGGCAAAGTCCAGCACGGCGTCGCAGCGCTCCATACTCAGGCTGGGGAACAGCGTCCGGATCACGCGCGAGGCGACTGCCGGGTGCAGGGCGCGGAGGGATTCCAGCGGCAGGCTTTCGTCTTGCAGCTCCTGTTCCAGATACTCCCGCGCAAGCGCCGAGAAATACGCCTCGTCCCGCTCCGCAGTTTTTGCTGTCCGCTCCGCCGCCTCGGGAAAGCGGGGATTGATCTCCTTCAGCAGCGGCATCACGCGGTGACGGATGAGGTTTCGGGTGTAGTCGTCGCTTTTGTTGCTGCTGTCCTCCACATGGGGGACCTTGTTTTCTTTAAGATACGCCTCGATCTCGGTGCGTGACACATGCAGCAGGGGCCGCAGGAGCTTTCCCCGGCTTTGGGGAATGCCGCACAGGCCTGCCGTGCCGCTGCCGCGGATGAGATTAAAGAGCAGCGTCTCGGCGTTGTCGTCCAGGTTGTGGGCGGTGAGGATGCGGTCGGCGCCGCAGGCTTCTGCGGTCTTGTACAGAAAGTCATAGCGCAGCTCACGCGCCGCCTCCTCGAGGCTCAGGCCGTTTTGCTCGGCGTACCCGGGCGCGTCGCCGTGCCCGAGGACGAAGGGGATGCCGTGCTCCCGGCACCAGGCCTCCACAAAGCGAGCGTCCCGCAGGGACTCTTCCCCGCGGATGCCGTGCTCGAAGTGGGCGCATGTCACGTCGCAGCCCTGTGACCAGGTAAGGTGCAGCAGGCACATGGAGTCTGCCCCGCCGGACACCGCGCACACGACACGCTCTCCCCGGGGCGGCAGGGCGTCAGTCATCCTCATGCCGGCGCTCCAGCGAGGAGAAGGAGGTATACTCGCCCAGCCAGTTGAGCTCCACCGTGCCGGTCTGGCCCTTGCGGTTTTTCAGCACGATGGCCTCGGCCAGGTTGGGGTTCTCGACCTCCTTGTTATAATACCCATCCCGGTAGAGTCCTATCACAACATCCGCGTCCTGCTCGATGGAGCCGGACTCGCGCAGGTCGGAGAGCATGGGGCGCTTGTCCTGCCTCGACTCGTTTGCACGGGAGAGCTGGGAGGCCGTGATGACGGGCACATTCAGCTCCTTGGCCATGATCTTGAGCATGCGGCTGATGTCGCTGACGGCCTGGGTGCGGCTCTCGTTGGACCAGCTGTGGCCGCTGCCCGCCGACTGCATCAGCTGCAGATAGTCGATGACCACGAGGCCGAGGTTTGCGACCCTGCGGCACTGGGCGTTCATCTCCGAGACCGTGAGGGTGGGGTTGTCGTCGATGAGGATCTCGGTCATGCTTAAAGACTGGGCGGCGTCGGTGACGCTGCGCCACTGCTGTTCGGAGAGCTGGCCGGTGAGCAGGTTCTGCAGCGGGACCAGCGAGGCGCGCGACAGAAGGCGCGTGGCAAGCTGCTCGCGGCTCATCTCCAGGGAGAAGATCGCCACCGTCTTGTGGAGCATCAAGCCCACATGCAGCGCCATGTTCAGCGCGATACTGGTCTTGCCCATGCCGGGTCGGCCCGCCACCAGGATCAGCTCCGAATCGTTCAGGCCGAGGATGGTCCGGTCCAGATCGGGAAAGCCCGTCGGGAGGCCCGGGATAGCGTTTCCGGAGGAGGCCGCCTCGTTCATGTCGTCGAACACGTTCTGCACCACCGACGCCATGGGGATCAGCCCGCCGATGCTGCGGCCCTGGCGCAGGGCGTAGATCTTGCGCTCCGCGGCTTCGAGCATGGCCTCGGCCTCGCCGCTGCCCTCGTAGACCATGGAGTTGATCTCGTCCGCCGCCTCGCCCAGGCGCCGCAGCAGCGCGCGGTCTCGCACGATGGCGGCGTATTCCATGACGTTTGCCGCCGTGGGCGTGATGCGCATGAGCTCCGCCACGTACTCCTCACAGGTATCGGTGTACACCCCGCGCACCTTCATCTGTCCCAGTACGGTGACCGGGTCGATGACCATACTGTAGGAGAACATGTGGTAGATGGTCTCGTAGATGTCGCGGTTGAGCTGGATATAAAATTCGTCCGGCTTCAGCTTCTCAAGGACCTCCGGGATGCACTTGGAGTCAATGAGCATGGAGCCGATGACCGCCTGCTCCGCCGGAGCGGAGTGGGGCACCTTTCTGCCCAGCAGTTCGTCCATTTTGTTACCTCGCGGATGCTGCAATCGTTATTGCCTGTTTGCAGGACGTCACCTGCTTATTGCGCCCCCCCTTCTTTCTTTTCGGCTCTTGCCCGAAAAGAAAGAACGCGCCGCGCCCGGTGTAAGAAAGAAAAGGGCCGCCCGCAAGTGGTATACGGTTCTGCGCCACGCCGTCCGCGGATATCTCGCTTACGCTCGCGCCGCTGCCTGATCGTTTGACAAGCAGACCTCAAAATTACTTGTCTTCGATGACCAGCACGTTGACCGTGCCGCTGACCTCGTAGCCGAGCTTGGCCTTGACCTGGTAGCTGCCGAAGGTCTTGATGGGGTCGGTCTGGACGATCTTGTTCTTCTCGATCTCGATGCCGAACTGCTCCTTGAGCGCGTCGCAGATCTCCTGCGAGGTGACCGCGCCGAAGAGCTTGCCCGCGCCGCCGGCCTTGGCCCGCACGACTACCTGCACGCCTTCGAGCTTTTTGGCGTTTTCCTCGGCCTCGGCCTTCTCGCGCGCGGCTTGCGCGGCCCTGGCCTTCTCCTTGAGCTTGAGGGCGTTGATGTTGTCGGTGGTGGCCTCAGCGGCGAGACCGCGGGGGATGAGGTAGTTTCTGGCGTAGCCGATGGAGACCTCCTTCAGCTCGCCCTTTTTGCCCTGACCCTTTACGTCGGTATTGAAGATAACTTTCATTATTAAAGACTCCTTTCAGGATGGAACATTCGTATACTTGCCTCCCCTGCAAGGGGAGGCGGCTTGCCCCGATCTCCCGCGAGGGGCAAGCCGGAGGGGTCCGCCGATTCTTTTTTACCTACGACAAGTAGTCGTCTATTGCTTCTCTCACCTTCACGATCGCGTCCTCGCGGGGGATGTCGGGGAACTGCACCGCCGCGGCGCTGCGGTTGCCGCCGCCGCCGAGCTTTTCCATCAGGATCTGCACATTGATATCCCCGATGGACCTGGCCGAGGCGAAGGAGCCGCCGGTGCCGTCGGGCGCGACGACGATGGAGGCGTCCACGCCGGAGATGTTCAAAAGCTCGTCGGCCGCCTTCGCGGCAACCACGCGCTCCTGCGGCTCCGTGGGCGCTGCGACCGCGATGCCCTTGTAGATATCCGCCTGCTGCAGGATTTTGTATTTGGCCACGGTCTGTGCGAGGTCTGACTGAAACAGGCGCTTGACGGCGCTGGTGTCCGCCTTCTCGCTGCGCAGCCACGAGGCCGCATTGAAGGTGCGCTCGCCGGTGCGGAGAGTGAAGTTCTTGGTGTCGAGCACGATGCCCGCCAGCAGCGCCTCCGCCTCGCAGGGCAGGATATGCTCCACATCCGGCAGCTCCTGCAAAATCTCCGTCACCAGCTCGCAGGCCGAGGAGGCGTATGGCTCGATGTAGTTGAGCGCCGCGTTCTGGATAAAGGTCGCCGCCACACGGTGGTGGTCGATAACCGCCACGCGCTCGCACTGGGTCAGAAGCGCCGGCACCTCCACCTGCTCGGGCCGGTTGGTGTCCACCACGACCAGCAGCGTCCCCGGTTCGATTTTGGCGGGCAGCTCGCTCGGATCAAGGAAGGCGTCCTTATATTCCTGCTCGCGCCGCATGAGGTCGGCGAGGGACTTTGCCGCCGAGCGCTGGATGTCGGCCACGATGGCGGCGCGGATCCCGCGCTGCCGGGCGACGCTGTACACGCCCACAGCGGCGCCGTAGCTGTCCATATCGCCGTTGCGGTGGCCCATGATGAGAAGACCGGAGGCCTCCTGCAAAAGGTTGGAAAAAGAGTTTGCCGTCACGCGCGAGCGCACCTTGGTGCGCTTTTCCACCTCGCTGCCGCGGCCGCCGAAGAACTCAAAGTCAACACGGTTTTTGATGACGGTCTGGTCGCCGCCGCGGGAGAGAGCCAGCTCCACCGCGTTGTCGGCGGCCTGGAGAGTATCGGGGAAGTTATCCGCGCCGGCGCCGAGGCCGATGGAAATGGTGGCGGCGATCCCGGCGGGGCTGACCACCTCGTGGATCTCGTCGGTGATCTTGAACTTCTCTTCCTTGAGTTTTTCCAGATGCTCCTGCTCCAACAGCAGCAGGTAACGGTCACGGTCGTAGCGGCGCAGGAAGCCCTTGAACTCCGCGCACCAGTGGTTGAGCCTGTCTTCGATGGCGTCGCGCAGATCGTTCTTGACGCGGTCGGGCTGGTTCTTCATCAGCTCATCCATGTTGTCGATGATGATGATACCGGCCACAGGGCGGCTGTTTTCGTACTTGATGCGGATATTGTCGTAGTCGGTCACGTCCACCCAGTAGGTGATGCCCATGAAGATGTTGCCGGAGCTCTCCGTCTCCTGGTCGGAGTGGATGAGGCTGCCGTGCAGCTGGTACTTGCGCCCGCCGATCTCCAGCAGGGTCGGATAGGTGGTCTTGCCCTCCAGGATCCAGCTGCCGTTGAACTGCGGCACAAGCTGGGAGATGCTGGCATCCAGGCGCGAGCCGGTCTCGCCGCACATCTGGAAAAACTGCTCGTTGCCCCAGACGATGCGGGAATCGGCCAGCTTGAAGATGGCGATGGGCAGCGGGAAATTGATAAGCGTGCTGCTCTTGGCGCTCTCAGCCTCGTAGATGCGCGATTCCA
Source organism: Oscillospiraceae bacterium (assembly GCA_902799075.1). Lineage (GTDB taxonomy): Bacteria > Bacillota > Clostridia > Oscillospirales > Oscillospiraceae > Limivicinus. The sequence continues at coordinate 10,645 of CADBYZ010000065.1, forward strand.
CAAAGTCCCGCAGGCGCTTTTCCCGTTTGCGCCACTGGATCACATCCACGATCAGCAGCAGCATCAGCGCCGCGCCGGCGCCCAGCGCGAAGGGAAATTGCTGATAATAAATGGCGGCCGCCGCGAACAGCAGCAGCAGAATATACGACAGCAGGTCGGGCTCGACCAGCTCACGCAGCGTCTTATTCAAGCGGGCACCCCCTTTTCAGCGCAACTAAAACACAGTGCTCCACAATACGATGTATCATTATACCAAATTTCCCGCCTGTTTACAATCATAAAATGCGCGCAGTGCGCAATAATACACTCAGGATATTGACACGGGAGGAAGATTTATGAAGGCAGTGATCCTTGCGGGCGGGCTTGGGACGCGGCTGCGCCCGGTAACGGGGGAACACCCCAAACCCATGGTGCCGCTTCTGGGCAGGCCGGTGATGGAGCATATTGTGGAGCTGCTGCGCCAAAACGGCTACACGCACATCTGCGCGGCGCTGCACTACCGGGCCGGGGAGATCATGGCCCACTTCGGTGACGGGCGCAAATTCGGCGTGGAGCTGGAATACCGCATCGAGACGGAAAATCTCGGCACGGCGGGCAGCGTGAAAAACTGCCGGGATTTTTATAAGGACGAGGACTTTCTGGTCATCTCCGGGGACGCGGCCTGCGACTACGACCTGGGGCTGCTGATGCAGGTACACAAGGAGCGCGGCGCGGCGGCGACCCTGGCGCTCTCGGCGGAGAGGACGCCGCTTCGCTACGGCCTTGCGGTGACGGACAGCGAGGGGCGCATCCGCAGCTTCATCGAAAAGCCGTCGTGGCCGCGGGTGGTGACGGATCTGGTGAACACGGGCATCTACGTACTCTCCCCCGCCGCCATGGAGCGGGTGCCGGAGGGGCCCTTCGACTTTGGGCGCGACCTGTTCCCGAAGCTTCTCAAAGAGGGCGCGGCGCTCTACGGCCAGGTGATGGGCGGCTACTGGCGGGACATCGGCACCCCGCAGGACTACTACCGCTGCTGTGCCGACGCCCTGGACGGCAGGCTGCGGCTGACCCCGGGCGCGGCGTTTCAGCTCACCGGGCGCCCCGAGCCCGCGGACGAGGGCGAGGAGGGCTATGTGCTCAGCTGTGACTGCGAGGACCGGGCGCGGCTGATGGGGACACTGTCGGAGCTCATGCTGGATCTCGGCGCAAGCTTTGACGACGGCATCCGTCTGAGCGGCAAAGACTTTGCGCTGCATATCAGCCCCAGCGCGGTCCGCTCGGCGGTGCGTATCGCGGTCCGGGCCGAGGACGCGGAGCTCGCCCGCGCCCTGTGTCTCTCGGCAAAGGAAGTGGCCGAAAAGCTGGGGATGTGACAGGGATAAATAAATCGCATCAAATGGTGCAAAAAAATCCCGAAAGGCGGACCTTTCGGGATTTTTTTGATTCAATTATCGTACAACTCAGGCCTTGCGGACCTTGTCGATGTGACGGGTGAGGTCGATCATCTCGTTGGAGAAGCCCCACTCGTTATCATACATAGTAACTAATCTTTCCAAAATATGCTGACCATTTTTCCTCAATCGTCTTATGTCTGGCCTCTGCAATCATCATGATTCTCCGAAGTTTTTCTTCCGGGATTCTGGATTTGTTATGGCAGAGAAGGCAATGACCCGTAGAGGTCAGCCAAACCTTCGTGCTGTTGGCAGACGGCACGCCGTCTGTAATGTGAAAATGAATAGGCTCAAGCGGGTCTCCCTCTTGCGTCCAAAGGAAAACAAGATATCCGGATACCTTAAAAATCTGAGGCACTGTCGAAGCCTCCCTTTTGTGCCAATTCCATGATTATATGTGCGAGGGAGTGGACAAACTCATCAAAAAAAGCAAGCTCTTCATCGGAGAAGCCGTCGTTATTCTTCCACTCATATTGCGGGAGCCGACATTCCACAGAGTGAAAGCCGAGCATAACAGGTTTTTCAATAAAAACCTTGACAGAACCGTCTTCCTTCATTTCCGAGTGGACGATCTCCGTACCGTCGTCCAGTGTCATAAATGGATAGACCACAGCATTTCCCTCCTTACATATCCGTATCTGCGTTTCTATTTATTATTTTACCGCATTATAGCGGCGAGAGCAAGTGAAAATGCAAGATTGAGAAAATCTCTAACGGACGAAGTGACCCTTTCGGTTTTTTGAATCAATTGCTGTACGAACCCGCCCCTGCGGACGGAATCATTTTGCCGAACTTGCGAGGCTGTGTGAGATCTGCCGGACAACGGTGTATAAGTATATTGGGTTGCTGGAACAGTAAAGGCAGGGAGTGGCGTGCTCCCTGCCAGATTTCTTTTATAAGCCTAATAATTGCTTTTTCTTTGCGTCAAATTCTTCCTGCGTGATGATTCCCTTATCCAGTAATTCCTTAAACTTCAAGATTTCATCAGCCTCACTGGAAACAGTTGCCCCCGTAGTATCGACAGTTATTTCTGAATCCTTACTCCTGTCTATAATATTCTGTCCATTTGAAAACGCCTCTTTCAACTCCGCTCTCTTTTCTGCCGAATACTCTTTCCAGTCAGAGCGAAGAATACTTGTTTCTAATAGTGGTGAATTACAATTGGAACATTGCGCTATATCATAGTTATATATCATATTACACTGTTTGCAGTAAAGAACATGCGACGATTTTAGGGTGGTTGGTGCTGGGCCATCATTCGGCCTGACAGCAACGACGATAATACCGATTATTCCCAGTAATAACCCCCACAAAAAGCCCCCTGTCATTCCTCTACTCTTAGAAATAGATTCACAAATAACACCACAAATAATTCCCGTGATTAAGGCTACAATAAAATATGTCATTGTTTGTTCCCTCTCAATTAGTATTACAAGTAAATATCACTTGTTATCCACATTGTAGCATATTTTACCCAAATCTGTCAATCTATAATGATTACAGATTTGGGAGGTATGCCTAATGAAGAACGAACCCTTGATTATCAAGAAGCGCGGTGAGGATGGCAACCGCATTATCTCTGTCCGTATCAGGGAAGACACATTGACCGCCATAGACAAGTTAGCAGCGGAAACAAACTACTCCCGCAATGAGTTAATCAACCTTATCCTCGCCCACGGCTTGAAGAATATAGAGATACAGTAAGATTTGCGGCGGCGGGGCTTTCCCCGCCCTTTTTCTTATGCTACAATACAGGCGGGGTGATGATGCCATGCGGATTACACGAAATGTGCGGAAATACACCGCCGGAGAACGACGGGCGGCTGATAGCCGCCCCTACGAATAAACCTATATCATTCCCGTAGGGGCGGATATTATCCGCCCGAAATCCATGAAGAGGATTATATGAAATGGAATTCCCGAAAAGGAAAAGAATTCGTCTGACCGATTATGACTACAGCACATCCGGTGTATATTTCATTACTGCCTGTTCGCGAGATCGTGAACCTCTATTTTGGAGCAAGACCTTCCCTGGTGTCGTAGGGGAGGCTATTAGCCGCCCGTCGAACGCAGTTCCCATTCCGTATGCTTTGACAACACACGGGAAAACTGTAGAGCAGGCAATCTTTAATATCCCCGAACACTATATGGGAGTTTTCGTAGATAAATATGTAATCATGCCTGATCATGTCCATCTCCTGTTGCGAATGGAGAACGACGGGCGGCTGATAGCCGCCCCTACGGTGAATACGGTCGTCGGACAGATGAAACGCTGGGCATCCAAACAGGCCGGAATTTCATTGTGGCAAAAATCATATTATGAACATGTTATCCGCAACGCCGTGGATTATGAGGAAATATACACCTATATTGAGGGCAACCCCGCCCGCTGGTTGGAAAAACACAGCCTTTCCTGAACAATATACAAATCCCTCTTTCCGTCCCCAAACCGACACGGAAAATGGTATGAAAGACTTTTGGCTTCTCTTGGCAGTTGTCATACCACGGCGGGGTTTTCGTACCTGCCCACCGTTTTTGTGTAAATCATACAAGGAACAAAAAATCCCGAAAGGCGAACCTTTCGGGATTTTTTGATTCAATTACCGTACAACTCAGGCCTTGCGGACCTTGTCGATGTGACGGGTGAGGTCGATCATCTTGTTGGAGAAGCCCCACTCGTTGTCGTACCAGGCGACGAGCTTGACGAAGTGATCGTTCAGAGCGATGCCGGCCTTGGCGTCGAAGATGGAGGT
>CADBYZ010000066.1 GCA_902799075.1 Oscillospiraceae bacterium
GAGCGGCGTGATCCCGTCTCTCATCTGTATCACACTGCATGAGCTGAGCCACGGCCTGGTCGCCTACAGGCTTGGGGACGATACGGCGAAGCGGGCCGGGCGTCTGACGCTCAACCCGTTGAAGCACCTGGACCCCATCGGCCTGCTCATGATGCTGACCGTGCATTTCGGCTACGCAAAGCCCGTGCCGGTGAACATGAACAAGTTCAAAAACCCGAAACGCGACATGGCTATCACCGCGCTTGCCGGCCCTGCGAGCAACGTGCTTATCACGATCGTGTTCCTGCTCCTCTACGGCGCGCTCTATCGCCCCCTCGGCGGAATCCGAGTCGGTGCTTATGTGCTGGACATGCTGCAGCTTACCGCCTATATCAGCATGGGCTATGCCGTTTTCAACATGCTGCCTATTCCCCCGCTCGACGGGTCCAAGGTCGTCTTTTCTCTCATGGAGGACGACAGTTACCGAAAGCTCATGCGCTATGAGCGTTACGGCAGCCTGATCCTGCTTGCGCTGGTCTGGTCCGGCGTTCTCGGCAGGCCGCTTTCCACTGCGATCCGCTGGTGCTTCATGAAGCTTTTCCCCCTCGCCCAGTGGGCCAACAACGCGGTCATTACTCTGTTTTAAAAGTGAACGCACATGGAAAATCCCAATTTCTTTCTGGAGGGCATCGTCCATGAGAAGGACGCCATGCAGGACTTTGAAGGCCCCCTGAGCCTGATCCTGCAGCTGCTCTCCAAAAACAAGATCGAGATACGCGATATCAGCATCTCCGACATTTTGGACCAGTACCTCGCGTGGCTGGAGCAGGCCCAGAGCATGGACCTCGAGATCGCGAGCGAATTTGTCCAGATGGCGGCGCAGCTTCTCTATATCAAGACCCGCACTCTCCTTGCCGCCGACGAGGAGGAGGTGTCGGAGCTCGAGCTGCTCATGACCTCCCTCGAGCAGCTAAAGGCGCGGGACGTGTACACGTCCGTCCAGAAAATCGTGCCGGAGCTCAAAAAGGCCTCGGAGCTGGGCCTTCTCTACTACGCAAAGCAGCCCGAGCCGATGCCGAAGGTCGGCAAAGAATACGAATACCGCCATGAGCCGGCGGACCTTCTGCGCGCCATGTACCGAATCTATGCCCGCGGCGGCAAGCCGGCCCCGCCGGATATGAGCGCCAGGGTGCCGCAGAGGATCGTCTACAGCGTGCGCGACAAGAGCCTGCATATCTTAAACCGCCTGCGCCGCAGCGACGTGAGCCTGCAGGAGCTCTACCGCGAGTGCACCTCCCGTTCGGAGATCGTGGCGACCTTCGTGTCGGTGCTAGAACTTTGCAGCATCGGCAGCGTCCACATCGAGCGTACCGAGGACAGCTACAGCCTCAGCTTTATCGGCGGCAATGTGGATGAAATTATGGAAAAGATCGTGGAATAAATGACAGAATATCTATCTTCAGCCATCGAGGCGATACTCTTTGCCGCCGGGGACAGCGTGCCCATTAAGCGCCTGTCGCTGGTGCTGGAGGCGGACGAGCAGGTGGTCTCCGATACGGTGGACGCCTTGGCCGAGCGCTATGAGAAAGAGGAGCGCGGCATGCGCATCCTGCGGCTCGACGACAAGGCGCAGATGTGCTCGGCCCCGGTGTTTGCCGCCGTCATCAGCCGCTGCCTCGAGACGCGAAAGCCCCCCATGCTCTCCCAGAGCGCGCTGGAGACCCTCGCGGTTGTAGCTTACTTCCAGCCCGTGACAAGGGCATACGTTGAACAGGTGCGCGGCGTGGACAGCTCCTATACCGTGAGCATGCTCACAGAGCGCGGCCTCATTGAGGAATGCGGACGCCTGGAGGCCCCGGGCCGCCCCGCCGTCTTCCGCACGACGGACGCGTTCCTGCGTACCATGGGTGTCACAAAGCTATCAGAGCTCCCCGTCCTGCCGGAGATCAGCGGCAGCGAGGGCCTTGAAAAGATACAGAACGCGATCGACAAGCTTACCAAACCCCAGCAGACGGAACAAACAAGCACGGAGGATGCCCCTGACACAAACAGCGAGGAGGGATGAGTTTGATCGGATGGATAGCCCTCGGCGTCATTGTCGCCCTGGTGCTGCTGTTTATCTACCTGCCTGTGGTGGCCTGGATCCTTGTGGGACTCGTGCTGCTGATCCTTGCGCTGGTGCTCTTCGTGCCCATCGGTGCGGATGTGGGCTATGTGGACAAGGTGTTCAGGCTCGCAGTCCGCATAGACGGCTTTGCCCTGCAGCTCCTGCCGAAAAAGCCGCAGGACCCGAACAAGCCGCCGAAGGAGGAAAAGCCCAAACCAAAGAAGGAAGAACCGCCCAAGGAGGAGAAGCCGAAGGAGGAAAAGCCCAAGAAGAAGTTGAATCTCAACTTCACGAAAGAGGAGATCTTCGAGCTGATCAAGCGGGCGATCAACGGCCTTGGCAAATTCGGCAAGCTCACGGTGCGAAAGTTCATGCTGCACTTCACGGCTGGGGGAATCGACCCCTACAACACCGCCGTGAGCCTCGGATACGTCAACTGGGCCCTGAGCACGCTGGCCCCCATCTGCGCGCGCAAGTTCAAGATCACCTGCAAGCCCGACGTGTGGACGGACGCAAACTTCATTGAAGAATTTCCAAGCGTCGAATTTGAAATCAGCGTGACGCTGCGCCTGATTCAGGTGGTGCGCATGGCCCTCGCGGTGGGCTGGGGCGTGGTCGTGGTGCTCATCAAGAACAAGCTGCGCCTGCGCAAGGAGGCCAAGCTTGCCAAACAGAACGGCACGGAGCCCGTCATGGAGGAACAGAGCGAAACAACTCCCGACATAGAGATCCAAAAAGAGAAGTCTGAGGAAAGGAATGACTCACATGGAGAATAATCCGATCGGTGCACTGATGCAGAACACAATGGAGAGTGTCAAGAACATTCTCAAGGTCGACACGGTTGTAGGCGATCCCATCTTCACCCCCGACGGGATCATGCTGGTCCCCATTTCCCGGATCAGCGTCGGCTTCGGCGGCGGCGGCGTGGAGTTCAGCAAGAAGGAAGGGGAGACCCGCCCCTACGGCGGCGGCAACGCCACCGGCGTCAAGATCGAACCCATCGGCTTTCTGATCATCAAGGACGGCGTTGTGCGCATGGTCAATGTCACCCCGCCCGCCAGCACCACCGTCGACCGCGTGATCGACCTGGTGCCCCAGGTCATGGACCGCATTGACGCCTTTATCGACAAACACAACGAGGACAAGGACAACAAAAAATAATCGGCGTTTAAAGGCGCATAATAAGCACTGCCCAGAATTTCAGCAGGGTGGTGCTTATTATTCGGTCTGTAATCTGTACATTGCTCGCAAGCTTTATACTGCTCGCGCTGCCCGTCCCCGCGCACGCGGAGACGGCGCCGGTGCAGGCAAAAAGCGCGATTGTCCTCTGCGCCGACGACGGCAGCACGCTTTTTGCGAAAAACGCCGACAGCCGCTGCCTCATCGCCAGCACGACCAAGCTCATGACGGCGCTGGTGTGCCTGGAGCATGCCGCGCTCGACGATACGGTGACGGCGCAGGCCCGACACTGCGCGGTGGAGGGCTCGTCCATGTACCTCAAGGCAGGAGAGCGCTATAGCGTGCGAGAGCTTTTGCTTGGGCTGCTGCTTGCCTCCGGCAACGACGCGGCCCTCGCCCTCGCCGAGCACACGGCGGGAAGCGTCCCGACCTTTGTAGGGCTCATGAACCGGAAAGCGCAGGCGCTGGGGCTGAAGGACACGCACTTTGAAAATCCCCACGGGCTTGACGAGGGGACCCACTATTCTACGGCGCGGGACCTTGCAAGACTCATGAGCGCGTGCATGGAAAACCCGGCCTTCCGCTCACTTGACGCTCAGCGCACGGCGAGTGCCGCGGGCCAGACACTGGTAAACCACAACAAGCTCCTGAGCCTGTGTCCGGGCTGTATCGGCGGCAAGACCGGCTATACCAAAGCGGCGGGCCGCTGCCTGGTCTCCTGCTGCGAGCGCGAGGGGATGCGCCTCGTGTGCGTCACGCTCTCGGACCCTGACGACTGGAACGACCACATGCGCCTGTATGACCGGGCATATGAAGACTATGCCCTGCACGATCTGAGCACGGAGCTTTCCTTCGATGTACCTGTGATCACCGGCAGCCCGGAGATCGTGAAGGCGATCCCCACGCCGGGGTCGAAGCTCGTCCTGCCGAAGGGCAGGAACAGCGAACTCACGGCGGAAGTGCCGCGCTTTGTCTTCGCGCCTGTAAGCGCGGGGGACACGGCGGGCACGCTCACGTACTGGAAAGACGGCAGCACGCTTGCCCGCTTCCCGCTCATCTACGCCGGGGACGCGGCTTTAGCCGATCCGTGCATGAATATAAAGGAAACCAAACCATGACAGAACGAATCCAAAAATTGATCTCCGCCGCTGGGCTTATGTCCCGGCGGGCGGCGGAGGAGGCCATCAGCGCGGGCCGCGTGGCGGTCAACGGCGTGATGGCCGGCCTCGGCGACAAGGCAGACCCGGAGCTTGACACCATCACCGTGGACGGGAAGGAACTGCCAAAGCAGGGCGAAAAACACTATCTCATGCTCAACAAGCCCCGCGGCTATGTGACCACGCTGCACGACGAGAAGGGCCGCAAAAACGTTACCGAGCTCGTCGGGGAGCTCGGCAGCCGGGTCTACCCCGTGGGCAGGCTCGACATGTACTCCGAGGGCCTGCTGTTTCTCACAAACGACGGGGATTTTGCAAACCGTGTCATGCACCCTTCGCACGAGGTGAGTAAAGTATACCACACCTGGGTCACCGGGGAGAATATCGAAAAGGCGGTTCACCGCCTGCGCCGCCCCATGGACATCGACGGCGTCACCGTACAGGCCAAGGGCGTGGACATCGTCCAGGGCTATCCCGACCGGGCGCAGCTTTCCGTCACTATCGGTGAGGGGAGAAACCGTCAGGTGCGCAAAATGTGCGAGCAGGCGGGACTCAAGGTCACACGTCTTGTTCGCGTGGAGGAGGGCGGCGTGGAGCTCGGCAGCCTCAAGACCGGGGCCTGGCGGAAACTCACCAAAGACGAAATCACAAAGCTTCTCGGAAAGAAGTGACTACATATGCAGCTTGAATCCACAGAGCTTGTCGTCATCGGCGGCGGTCCCGCAGGCATGATGTGCGCGTATCAGGCGGCAAGCCGCGGGGTGAAAACCGTGCTGCTGGAGCCGAACGACAAGCTCGGCAGAAAGCTCCGCATCACGGGCAAGGGCCGCTGCAACCTAACCAACAACTGCGACGTGAAGACCATGATGGCAAACATCCCCGGCGACGGCCGCTTTCTCTTCAGCGCCCTGAACCGCTTCGGCCCCGCCGACACCATGGCCTTTTTTGAAAACGCTGGGCTTCTGCTCAAGACCGAGCGCGGAAACCGCGTTTTTCCCCAATCGGACAACGCAAACGACGTGGCGGCTACGATCGCGTCCCTCTGCCGCAAGGCCGGGGTGAAGACCGTGAAAACCGCCGCCAAGCAGATCATCGCCGAAAACGGCGCTGTGGCGGGCGTCATGACGGGAGAGGGCTGCCTCCCGTGCCGCGCCGCCGCCGTCTGCACTGGGGGGCTCAGTTACCCGCTGACCGGCTCCACCGGGGCGGGCTATCGCTTCGCCGAAGAGCTGGGCCACACGGTTACGCCGCGCCGCCCGTCGCTCGTACCGCTGGAAAGCCCGGACGAATACTGCGCCGAAATGCAGGGCTTCTCCCTCAAAAACGTGACGCTCTCGGCCTACGAGGACGACAAGCTCATTTATAAGGAGCTGGGCGAGATGCTGTTTACGCACTTCGGCGTCTCCGGCCCGCTGGTCCTCTCCGCAAGCGCCCACATGCGGCGTATGGGGCAGGCGAGATACCGCCTGCTGATCGACCTGAAACCGGGTCTCGATGAAAAGAAGCTCGACGCCCGCGTCCTGCGGGATTTCAATAAATACGCAAACCGCGACTTCAAAAACGCACTGGTCGATCTCGCGGGGCATTCCATGATCCCCGTGCTGGTGCGCCTATCCGGCATTCCGGTGGACAAGCCCGTGCACGACATCACGCGCCAAGAGCGTCTGAGCCTTGTGCGGCTTTTGAAGGCGTTTCCCGTCAGCATCTCCGGCTTTCGCCCCATTGACGAGGCCATCGTCACCGCCGGCGGCGTGAGCACCAAAGAGATCAATCCCCGCACCATGGAGTCAAAGCTCGTCTCCGGCCTCTACTTTGCGGGCGAGGTCCTGGACCTCGACGCCTACACGGGCGGCTTCAATCTTCAGATCGCCTGGTCCACAGGCTTCGTCGCCGGAAACGCTATATAAAAGGAGCAAACAATATGAACGGATTCAACGCAATCGCCATCGACGGCCCCAGCGGCGTGGGAAAGAGCACCATGGCCAAGCGCCTGGCCAAGTCCTTCGGTTTCCTCTATGTGGACACCGGGGCCATCTACCGCACGCTGGGCCTTGCCTGCTATGAGGCGGGCATCGACCGCAAGGATGAGGACGCGGTTATGGAGCTTCTCCCGACGCTCGATATCGCTATCCGCTATAACGAGCAGGGGGAGCAGTGTATGTACTTAAACGGCCTTGACGTTTCCCGGAAAATCCGCGAGCCGGAGATCTCCCTGTGCGCCTCCGACGTGTCGGCACACCCCAGGGTGCGGAGCTTCCTGCTGGACATGCAGCGCAAGTTTGCCCGTGAGAACAATGTCATCATGGACGGACGCGACATCGGCACCGTCGTCCTGCCGGACGCGGAGCTCAAGATCTTCCTCACCGCCTCGGCCGAGGTGCGTGCGCGAAGACGTTATAACGAGCTGAAGGAAAAGGGCAGTGACGTGAGCTTTGACGAGGTGCTGCGCGACATGATCCTGCGAGACGAGAAGGACACCACCCGCGCCGCCGCCCCGCTTAAAAAGGCCGAGGACGCGGTGGAACTCGACAGCGGCGGCATGAGCATCGAGGAGACCTTCGGCCGCCTGTGCGAGATCATTATCAACCGTCTTGCCGTGAGCCCGGAGGAGAAGGCGTGAAAAAGCTGATCGTGGCTGAGAGCGCGGGCTTCTGCTTCGGGGTGCGCCGCTCGGTGGATATGGCGATGAAGCTGCTCGATGAGCACGGCGCGTGCGCAAGCCTCGGGGAGCTCATCCACAACGAGGACGTGGTGAACGCCCTCAAGGCAAAGGGCATGCGCGTGGTGAACACGCCGGAGGAGGTCACGGCGGGGGAACGGGTGCTGGTCCGTGCCCACGGCGCCGCGCCGGAGATCTACGAAGCGCTTGAGCAGGCCGGGGCCGAAATCCATGACGCCACCTGCCCCAAGGTGCGCGCCATCCACAAAATTGTGGCCCGGGCGAAGGAGGAAGGGCGCTTCACCATCGTCATTGGCATGCGCGCCCACCCGGAGGTCAACGCGATCTGCGGCTGGTGCGGGGAACATGAAGTGTTTGAAAATGCCGAAGAACTGGAAAAATGGCTGAAAACCAAACCGGATCCTTGGGAAAAACCTATAACTGTGGTGGTGCAGACGACACAGACGCACAGTAATTTTACCGAATGTTGTTTGTTCATAAAAAAAAGATGTACAAATGCGAAAATATCTGATACAATATGTCTTGCTACGTCCACGCGGCAAGAAGAAGCAGCGAGAATTGCTTCGGAGTGTGACGCAATGGTCGTCATCGGCGGAAAGCACAGTGCCAACAGCGTGCATCTCGCACAGATCTGTTCAGAGCACTGCCTGAATGTCCAGTTTATCGAGCGTACTGAGGAGCTCGACACGGACAGGCTTGAGGCCGCAGACACAGTGGGCCTCACTGCCGGTGCATCGACCCCTGCGTGGATAATTAAGGAGGTAAGAAACAAAATGAGCGACGAGATCAAAAATGAGCAGTCCACAGTTGAGAAGGAGATGTCCTTCGATGAAATGCTGGAGGAGACTCTAAAAACAATATATAATGGAGATAAGGTAACCGGCCTGGTTGTCGCGATTACCGGTACTGAGATCAGTGTCGATCTCGGCACCAAGTATTCTGGCTTCATCCCCACGTCCGAGTTCACCGACGACGGCATCAAGGTCGAAGACGCCGTCAAGGTCGGCGATACCATCGAAGCTGTTGTTGTCCGCGTCAACGACGTGGAGGGCACCGCGATGCTTTCCAAGAAGCGTCTGGACGCCGCCAAGATGTGGACCGATATCGAGGACGCCGTCGAGAGCGGCGCTGTGCTCGAGGGTGTTGTCACCGAAGAGAACAAGGGCGGCGTTGTCGTCAACGTCAAGGGCGTGCGCGTGTTCGTCCCCGCCTCCCAGACCGATCTGCCCCGCGATGCCGAGCTGAGCCAGCTCCTCAAAAAGACTGTCCGCCTCAAGATCACCGAGGTCAACAAGGCCCGCAAACGCGTCGTCGGCTCCATCCGCCGCGTCGCCCAGGCCGAGCGCCGTGAGCGCATCGAAAACATCTGGAACGAGATCGAGGTCGGCAAGAAGTACCACGGCGTCGTCAAGTCCCTCACCAGCTACGGTGCCTTCGTCGATATCGGCGGCATCGACGGCATGGTCCATGTTTCCGAGCTGAGCTGGGGCCGCATCCACCAGCCCTCCGAGGTCGTCTCCGTCGGCGACGAGATCGACGTCTAGACGTCTATGTCATCAGCTTCGACAAAGAGAAGCGCAAGATTTCCCTCGGCTACAAGGATCCCGACGGCAACCCCTGGACCCAGTTCACCAGCCGTTACCAGGTCGGCGACATCGCCAACGTCAAGATCGTTAAGCTCATGCCTTTCGGCGCCTTTGCCGAGGTTCTGCCCGGTGTTGACGGCCTGATCCACATCTCCCAGATCGCCAACCGCCGCATCGGCAAGCCCGAGGACGTGCTGACCGTCGGCGACGAGGTCGAGGCCAAGATCACCGCCATCGACGAGGAAAAGCATAAGATCTCCCTGTCCATCCGCGCCCTGTCCGAGCCCGCGCCCGTCCAGCCCGTTGAGGTTGAGGAAGCATACGAGGAAGAGCCCGCCGCCGAGGAAGACGCTCTGATTTATGAGGTCTCCGCTGACGGTGTCGCCTCCGGCATCGCTCCCGAGGTCGAGGAGTAATTCAACGACAAACAAAAATGACGCTGCGAAAGCAGCGTCATTTTTTGTTTTATGGGTATCGACTTTAATGAACTAGTCCCGTCATTGCGAGGAACCAGTGCGCACACTGGTGACGTGGCAATCCGCCCGCCGGAGGCATTTACCAACTCAGAAATCGTACCTGGCCGCTGGGAGTACGGATTGCCACACCAGTGACATCGGTTACTGGTTCGCAATGACAGACTTGGAGTTGGTTTTGCTGCGTTAAGCCGATATGTAAGTAAAATATGTGGGTTATCCGACCCGCTCCTTGAGCCAGGTAAGGATGTCCTGATAGACCTCGTCCTTGTTGATCTCGTTGAGCATCTCATGCCGTCCGCCAGGGTAGAGGCGGATGAACACATCGTGCAGGCCAGCCTTGCAGAAAGCCTCGTAAGCCCGCTTGACGCCTTCGCCGTTTTCACCGACGGGGTCTGCGTCGCCGGACATGAAGTAGATGGGGTGCTCCTTGTTCATCTTGTTGATGTTGGCCTGATCGGTGATGAACTTGATGCCGTACATCATGTCGCAGAACAGGCCGTTCGTAGCGATGAAGCCGCAGAGGGGATCGGCGGCATAGGCGTCCGGCACGGCGGGATCGCGGCTGAGCCAGTCGTAGATCGTGCGGGGATTTTCATAGCCCTTGTTGTAGGAGCCGAAGGCAATGTCGTTGAGCGTGGTGCCGACGATATGGGCCCCGTCCTTGAGCACGAAGAAGCAGGACGCGACATAGCCGCCGATGACCATGAGGCGGGACTGATGGCCGGTGCCGCTGATGATGGCGGCGTCATACTTGTCGGGGTGCTTGATGAGATAGGTGCGGGTGAGAAAGCTGCCCATGCTGTGGCCGAAGAAGACATAGGGGACGGTGGGGAAATCCCGCTTTATCATGTCATGCAGGTTGTCCATGTCGGCGACCACGTAGTCCCAGCCGTTTTCCTCGGCAAAGAAGCCCTGCTCCTCGGGGATGCGGATGGTCTTACCGTGACCGAGATGGTCGTTGCCGACGGCGACATAGCCGTTTTCGGCGAGGAAGGACATGAAGGGGCGGTAGCGCTCGATATGCTCGGCAATGCCGTGGGCGATCTGAACGACGGCTTTGGGCTTGCTGTCGGGCAGACACTTGAGGCCGTGGATGGTATTGCGTCCGGTGCTGGAGGGGAAGTAAAAGTCGACAAATGTGGGCATTGGGAAACCTCCTTGTACTGTTTCGGAAAAGGCCGCACCGGTCCGGTGCGGCCTCTGCATTTACGGAAAAATCAGCCGACGATGGCCTTGGTGTCGCGTGCGATGACGAGCTCCTCGTTGGTGGGGATGACGAAGACCTTGACCTTGGAGTCGGGGGTGGAGATCATGATGTCCTCGCCGCGCTTGGAGTTTGCGGCCTCGTCGATCTTGACGCCGAGGTAGCCGAAGTACTTGGCGATGGCAGCGCGGGTATCCTTGTCGTTCTCACCGACACCGGCGGTGAAGATGATGGCGTCCACGCCGTTCATGGCGGCGACATAGGAGCCGGCGACCTTGGCCACCCAGTAGCTGAACATGTCGAGAGCGAGCTGGGCGCGCTCGTTGCCGTCAGCCGCGGCGGCGGAGAGGTCACGGAAGTCGCTGGACACGCCGGAAACGCCCAGCACGCCGGACTTCTTGTTGAGGATGTTGAGCATCTCGTTGATGTCGATGCCGTACTTGTTCATGATGAACTGGATGACGCCCGCGTCCAGATCACCGCAGCGGGTGCCCATGGGCAGGCCCACCAGAGGGGTAAAGCCCATGGAGGTATCGACGCTCTTGCCGCCGTCGATGGCGCAGATGGAGGAGCCGTTGCCCATGTGGCAGGAGATGAGCTTGAGCTCTTCAATGGGCTTGCCCATCATCTCGGCGCAGCGGCCGGAGACGTAGCGGTGGGAGGTGCCGTGGAAGCCGTAGCGGCGGATGCCGTCGTTCTTGTAGTAGTCATAGGGGACAGCGTACTGATAGGCTTTGCCGGGCATGGTCTGGTGGAAGGCGGTGTCGAACACGGCGACCATGGGTACGTCGCCCATCACGTCGCGGCAGGCCTTGATGCCGGTGATGTTGGCGGGGTTGTGCAGAGGCGCGAAGGGTATGCACTCCTCGATGGCGGCCATGACGGCGTCGTCGATTTTGACAGAGGAGGCAAACTTCTCGCCGCCGTGGACCACGCGGTGGCCGACAGCGTCGATCTCCTTCATGGAGCTGACAACGCCGTATTCCGCGCTCGTGAGCTTGTCGATGACAGCCGCGATGGCCTCGGAGTGGGTGGGCATGGCGACATCTTCATTGAAGACGGGCTTGCCGCCGACCAGGGGGCTGTGCTTGAGGTGACCGTCGATGCCGATGCGTTCGCAAAGGCCCTTGGCCATGACCTGTTCGGTCTCCATGTCGATGAGCTGGTACTTGAGCGAGGAGCTGCCGGCGTTGATGACTAAAATTTTCATGTTACTATCCCTTTCTATTGTAATTGCTGCGATTGTCCTATAAAATATGCCTGTGTCTATTCTAATACATTTACAGGAAAAAGCAAGATTTTTTTAAGGAGTGTTCGGTTTTGCATACAGTCGGTATCGTCTGTGAATATAACCCCTTTCATAACGGGCATCTCTATCAATTGAATGAGGCAAAGCGCCTGCTTGGTGCGGATACGGTGACGATCTGTGTCATGTCCGGGGACTTCGTACAGCGGGGTGAGGCGGCGGTCTTCGATAAATTTGCCCGGTCCGAGGCCGCCTGCCGCTGCGGGGCGGATCTCGTCACAGAGCTGCCGCTGCCCTGGTGCTTAAGCTCTGCCGAAGGCTTTGCCTTCGGGGCGGTGTCGCTGCTCGCGGCCCTCGGCTGCGACATCCTCAGCTTCGGCAGCGAGAGCGCTGACACGTCGGCGCTGCGTTCCCTTGCGGCCTTCCTCTCAGGGAAAGAAGCCCAGGACCGCATCCATGCCCTCATGGACGCGGACGAAACGCTCTCCTTCGCCCGCGCCCGGCAGCTCGCGGCGGCGGAGGCACTGGGGGACTCGGCGGCGCTGCTGTCAAACCCCAATGACATCCTCGCGGTGGAGTACCTTAAGGCAATAGCCAAAACAGGCGTGGGGATAGAGCCGCTGGCGATCCGCCGTGAAGGCGCCGCCCATGACAGCAAGAGAGAAGGGGAGTACCCCTCCGCCATGCGCCTGCGTGAAAGGCTGCGCGGCGGTGAGGACATCTCCGCCAACATCCCCGCACCCGCCATGACGGTATTCGCACGCGAGATACAGGCAGGCCGCATACCGCGCGGGGATCTGCTCGAAACTGCGCTGCTGTCACGCCTGTACCGGCTCGCCCCGGAGGAATTTGATGACCTGCCGGACGCGGGCGGCGGCGCAGGCCGTCGTCTGTACCGCGCCCTGTGGCGGTTTGGGAAGATTGAAGAAATCGTCAGAGAAGCGTCCAATAAACGGTATACCGAAGCCCGCATGCGGCGTATGCTGTACGGTGCTGCCCTCGGCTTTTGTGCAGAAGATACAAAGACCGTTCCGCCCTACATCCGCGTCCTCGCCTCGAACGAGAGGGGGAGGGCTCACCTCGCGTCTATGCGGGGAATAACGCCGCTGCCGGTCATAAGCAAATCAGGAGAGATCAAAATAGCCGGATTGCAGGCGCAAAAAGTGTTCAAACTCTGCGCGGAGGCCCATGAGCTCTACCGCCTGGCCTGTCTGCCGGCGGGACGCGGCACACCCGGGGAGGATTGGCGGAAAAGCACGGTCATTGTCTAAATTGACGAAAGAGGAAAAGATTTGCTTCAAATTTTTCAAAAAAACCACAATTGCAAATTAGCGGTTTAACGTGCATAATAAGCTTGTGTTAGAACAAAGACAGCTGTCTTTGAAATACGGACTCAAAAAGGGAGGAAACAAAATGAAAAAGGTTCTGTCTTTAACACTGGCCCTGATCATGATCTTTGCCCTGTGTTCTGCGGGCGCTGCCCATGCCGATAATCCCGTCGTGAAAATCGGCGTGTTCGAGCCCCAGTCCGGCGACAACGGCGCCGGCGGCAAGCAGGAGGTCCTGGGCATGCAGTATGCAAACCACCTGACCCCCACGGTCGACATCGACGGCACCACCTACGATGTGGAGCTTGTCTACGCTGACAACGCCTCCTCCAACGACAAGGCGCCCACCGCGGCCCAGACCCTGATCTCCAGCGGCGTGTCCCTGGTTCTCGGCTCCTACGGCTCCGGCGTCTCCATCGCCGCAAGCGACACCTTTGACGCTGCCGGCGTCCCCGCCATCGGCGTCACCTGCACCAACCCCCAGGTCACCGCGGGCTGCGATGTGTACTTCCGCATCTGCTTCCTCGATCCCTTCCAGGGCACCGTCCTTGCAAACTTCGCCAAGAGCGAGCTCGGCGCGACCAAGGCCTACTGCCTGGCCAAGCAGGGCGACGACTACTCCGGCGGTCTCTGCAACTACTTCATCGAGGCCTTCGGCAAGGACAACTGCGTCTATGAGCAGTTCCCGGAAGGCACCTCCGACTACTCCACCTACATCACCAACGCCCAGAACCAGGGCTGCGATGTGTTCTTCTCTCCCGTCTCCACCGAGGCTGCCGCCCAGATCATTGCCAAGGCTGACACCCAGGCTCTGGGCATGCCCATCCTCGCCGGCGACACCTGGGACTCCAACGTCATCCTCCAGGCCGCCAAGGGCACCAATGTCAAGATCTGCGTGACCACCTTCTATCAGGAAGGCGCTGATGCTGACTTCGACGCCGGCATCAAGTCCTGGATCAACTCTGACGCCACCGCCCTCGCCAACAATGGCGGCAATGACGAGCTGGCTGCCGTCACCGTCATGGGCTATGACGCTTACTACATGGCTCTCGAGGCTCTCAAGGCCGCAGGCTCCACCGATCCCGCCGACGTGCTTGAGGTCCTGCCCGGCGTTACCTACACCGGCGTGACAGGCTCGATCGCCTTTGACGACATTGGCGATGCCAAGCGCGACAGCGCCTTCGTCAAGCAGTGCAACACCGAGACCGGCGTTTGGGACTTCGTGGCCGTCGCCACTGTCGGTTGAGTTTTCGGATCAATCAAATGATTTCTTCGCTGGCGGGGGTCACAGCTCCCGCCAGCACTTGCATGTATATGAAAAAGTGGGTCAGCGTTTTACCGATTGTAAAACGCCTTAATCCAAACGCCGCACTCTTTAATCCGGGACGTATATATAAAATCCCCCACAGGAAGGAAATCCGCTTATGGATGTTTTGAAAACAACCCTCCCTTATATCATCTCCGGTATCTCCGTGGGCGGGCAGTACGCGTTGATCGCCATCGGCTACACCATGGTCTACGGCATCCTGCGCCTGATAAACTTCGCACACGGTGATGTGTTCATGGTTGCGGGCCTTGTGATGGTGTATCTCTCTGCGTCTCTGCCGCTGTACCTCGCGATCCCGCTGATGATCCTCATCACGGTGCTGCTGGGCTTCACCATCGAGCGCGTGGCCTACAAGCCGCTCAGGACCGCGCCGCGCATGTCCGTCATGATCTCCGCCATCGGCGTTAGCTATCTGCTCCAGAACCTCGCTCTCTACATCACGGGCGGCCTGAACAAGAACTATCCCCAGATCCCCTGGATCTCGGACCGCATCAGCCTTTTCGGCATGGAGACCTCCCGCGTCACGGTCATCACGCCGTTTCTCACGATCGTGCTGGTCTTCGCCCTCGTCATGCTGATTAACCATACCAAGATCGGCATGGCCATGCGCGCGGTGTCCCGCGATTTTGAGACCTCCCAGCTCATGGGCATTCAGATCAACCGTGTTATCTCCGCGACCTTCATCATCGGCACCTTCCTCGCCGCCGTCGGCTCCATCCTCTTCTTCACCAACTACCCCGGCGTCGTGCCCACTTCGGGCGCCATGCCCGGTCTGAAAGCCTTCGTGGCGGCGGTGTTCGGCGGCATCGGCTCTATCCCCGGCGCGGTGATCGGCGCCTTCATCATCGGCATTGCCGAGAGCGTCATCAAGGGCCTTGACACCATCCTCATCGTCAACGGCGTCATCGGCGAGCAGATCGGCCTTGCCACCTTCTCCGACGCCTTCACCTTCGTGTTGCTCATCATCATTCTGGTATTCAAGCCCACCGGCCTCTTCGGCGAGAAGAGCACCGACAAGGTCTGAGAGGAGGGGAAGGATATGCTCGAAAACAAAAGCCAAAAAA
The DNA here is from genome assembly GCA_902799075.1 of Oscillospiraceae bacterium. Taxonomy (GTDB): domain Bacteria; phylum Bacillota; class Clostridia; order Oscillospirales; family Oscillospiraceae; genus Limivicinus. The sequence goes on from CADBYZ010000066.1 coordinate 15,334, forward strand.
GGAAAAACGCCTGGATCGCCTTCCTCTGCGTGCTGGCCTTTCTCGCGCTGATCTTCTGCCTTGACCAGTGGATCAAGCCCACGGATAAGCTTGGCATGCTGCTGATCGTGCTGCAAAAGGGCTCCGTCTACGCCCTCGCCGCCGTGTCTATGAACCTCCTGAACGGCTACACGGGTCTCTTCTCCCTGGGCCACGCGGGCTTCATGCTCCTGGGGGCCTACACCTACGCCATCTTCACCATCCCCGACAAATCCCGCGACGCCGTGTATCAGTACTTTGACGCGGCCATCCGCTTCTCCATCCCGGAAAAGCTCTCCCAGCACATGGGCGGCTTCGGCACAGCCCTCGGCGTGTTCATCGCGCTGGTGCTGGCGGGTCTCGTCGCGGCGCTGATGGCTTGGCTCATCGGCCTGCCGGTCCTGCGCCTTAAGTCCGACTACCTCGCCATCGCGACCCTCGGCTTTGCCGAGATTATCCGCGCCGTCTTCCAGTGGAGCAAGCTCGGCCCCATCACCAACGGCTCCAACCTTTTGAAAAACTTTGCCCGCGCCAGCAAGTTTAAATTAGAGATCGCGGGGACAAAGCTGAGTTTGTCAACCTTTGTCCCGGTCTTGATCGCCACGGTGTCGATCACCCTCATCGTCCTGATCGTCAACTCCACCTACGGCCGTGCCTTCAAGGCCATCCGTGACGATGAGGTGGCGGCGGAGGCCATGGGCATCAACCTTGCCAAGCACAAGATGATCGCCTTTGTCACGAGCTCCTTCTTTGCGGGCGTTGCGGGTGCGACGCTTGCGATGGTGCTGTCCATTGCCCAGGCCAACAACTTCAAGTCCGCCATGACCTATGAGATCCTGCTCATGGTGGTGCTGGGCGGCATCGGCTCCATCACCGGCTCGGTCATCGGCTCGCTGCTGTTCGTGGCGGCGTCCGAATGGTGGCTGCGCGGCCTCGACTCCGGCAAGTTCCTCGGCATCGAGGCGCCGAACATTTTCCGCAACGGCTTCAGGCTGGTGGTCTTCTCTGTCATCATCATGATCGTGGTGCTCTTCTTCCGCGAGGGCATCCTGGGCGAGAAGGAGCTGCCTGATCTGTTCCGGAAAAAGAAGAAAGACCCGGCGAAGGAGGCACAGTCATGAGCGAGCAGAAAACAAAACTGCTGGTGGAGCATGTCACCATGCAGTTCGGCGGCGTCGTGGCTGTCAACGACCTGTCGATGGAGGTCCGTGAGGGAGAGATCGTCGCCATCATCGGTCCCAACGGCGCTGGCAAGACCACGGCCTTCAACGTTATTACCGGCGTCTACGCCCCGACCAACGGCCGCGTCAGCTTTGACGGGGCGTGCGTGGTGGAAAACTATCCCCACGGCAAGATGAAAAAAAGCTATCTCGGCGCAAACGGAGACATGTTCCACGAGGTCAAGGAGCCCACGCCCGACAAGCTCACAGCCCTCGGCATGGCGCGCACGTTCCAGAATATCCGCCTGTGGAAGAGTATGACGGTGTTCGACAACATCCTGATTGCAAAGCACATGAAGCGCTCCAGCAATCTCTTTTCCGCCGCCTTCCGCCTCAACAGCGGCGAGGAGGCGAGGCACCGCGCCGAGGTCATGGAGCTTCTGCGCGTGGTGGGCCTGGAGGACGTAAAGGACGATCTGGCGACCTCGCTGCCCTACGGCAAACAGCGCCGCCTCGAGATCGCCCGCGCCCTTGCCACCGAGCCGAAGCTTCTCCTGCTGGACGAACCGGCAGCCGGCATGAACCCGCAGGAGACCGGCGACCTCACGCAGTTCATCGCGCAGATCCGCAAAGATTTCAACGTGACCATCCTGCTCATCGAGCACCACATGGACCTGGTCATGGACATCTCCGACCGCATTTACGTCCTGGACTTCGGACGGCTCATTGCCCACGGCACGCCGGACGAGATCCAGCGCAACGAAAAGGTCATCGACGCCTATCTGGGGGTGGTAGAAGATGCTGAAGATTGATAACCTGCACGTGTCCTACGGCGGCATCCGCGCCCTGCAGGGCGTGAGCCTCGAGGTGCCGGACGGCAAGATCGTCACCCTCATAGGAGCAAACGGCGCGGGAAAGTCCACGACACTGCGCACCATCTCCGGCCTCGTCAAGGCCGACAGCGGCTCCATCACTTACGACGGGCAGGAGATTCTGGGCATGCCCATTAATAAGATCCTCGAAAAGGGCATCGCGCTGGTGCCCGAGGGGCGGCGCGTGTTCACAAACCTGAGCGTACTGGAAAACCTCCGCATAGGGGCCTACCTCAGAAATGACAAGGCCCAGATCGAAAAGGACCTGCAGTGGGTCTATGAGCTGTTCCCACGTCTGAAAGAGCGCTCCTGGCAGATGGCGGGCACCCTCTCCGGCGGCGAACAGCAGATGCTGGCCGTGGCAAGAGCCCTCATGAGCAAGCCCAAGGTCATCATGATGGACGAACCGTCCCTCGGCCTTGCGCCGCTGGTGGTCAAGGGCATCTTTGACATTATCCGCCAGATCAACGACCAGGGCGTGACAGTGCTATTAATCGAACAAAACGCCAACATGGCCCTCAAGGTCGCGGACTTTGCCTATGTCCTGGAGACGGGCCGCATCACCCTCACAGGCACCGGCAGAGAGCTGCTGGTCAACGAGGACGTGAAGAAGGCGTATCTCGGAAGCTGAACAGATACGAATCGAGGAGCCGCGTTTGCGGCTCCTTTTCATGTTTACATTCCTTTGAGGACATGATATAATACTTTGTCATTTTCGGGAGGGTATGCCATGTTTGACAAACTCAGGCAACTTGAAAGCAAATATGATCTGCTCTGCGCGCGCATGGAGGAGCCGGGGACCTACTCAGACCCCGCCCTGTACGCAAAGTATGAGCGCGAAGCGCGGGAGCTCGAGCCGCTGATCACCGCTTACCGGCAGTATAACAGGGCCGGCGCCGCCATGGACGAAGCCCTCTCGCTCATGTCCGATCCTGAGATGAAGGAGCTGGCCCAGGAGGAATACGCCGCGGCCAAGCTCGACCGGGAACGCCTCGAGCAGGAGATCAAGATCCTGCTTCTCCCCAAGGACCCGAACGACGGCAAGAACGTCATCATGGAGATACGCGGCGGCGTCGGTGGGGAAGAGGGGATGCTCTTTGCATCCGACCTTTTCCGCATGTACTCCATGTACGCCGACTCGAAAGGCTGGAAGATCGACGTTGCCAATATCAACGAAACCGAGCTCGGCGGCATCAAGGAGATCAGCTTCGTGGTCGAGGGCGCGGGCGCCTACTCCCGCCTCAAGTTTGAGGCCGGCGGACACCGGGTCCAGCGCGTCCCGGTCACAGAGTCCGGCGGGCGCATCCACACCTCCGCCGCCACTGTGGCGGTGCTGCCCGAAGTGGAGGAGATCGACTTTCACTTAGACCCCGGTGACCTCAAGATCGACACCTACCGCTCCTCCGGCGCGGGCGGCCAGCACGTCAACAAAACCGAGAGCGCCATCCGCATCACCCACCTGCCTACGGGCACCGTGGTCGAGTGCCAGGACGAGCGCAGCCAGTATAAAAACAAGGA
>CADBYZ010000067.1 GCA_902799075.1 Oscillospiraceae bacterium
GTCGCCGAGGGGCTCACGGTTGATGAGGATGCAGGGGATGCCCGCGTCAACGATCTTGTCGATCGCGGCATCGGCGGAGGAGGTCTGCACGAGGTTCAGAATGATAGCATCCATGCCCTGGGTGATGAAGTTATCAATCTGGTTGTTCTGCTCGGCCATGTCGTTCTTGCCGTCAACAATGGTGACGTCGTACTTGACAGCGTCGGTGTTGAGGCTCTTGAAGTAGTCAAGCAGCTCGTTGCGGTAGAGAGTCATAAAGTTGTCGTCGAACTGGTAAATTGCGACGCCGACTTTATAGGTTTTGGCTTCCGCGGCGGCGGGAGCCTCAGTCGCTGCGGGGGCCTCGGTGGCGGCGGGAGCCTCTGTTGCGGCAGGGGCCTCAGTCGCTGCGGGAGCGGACGCAGGAGCAGTGCTCTGACCACAGGCCGCGAGGCCGAAAATCATGGTCAGCGCAAGGAAAAGCGCCAGTATCTTTTTCATTTGGGATTCCTCTTTCCAGTTGAAAATTTTGAAGTTTCCAAACTCCTGTATGCAATTTTACTAATGCCGCCGCCCACTGTCAAGTCATTTTTAGGGCTCCCCGATTGGCTTCGTGCATTGTGTCAGATTTGCTCGTTCATTTTTGTGCAAAGCGCCATGACTATAAAAGTGCGCTTTGAAATGCTGATTTAAAATGGAAAAATACCTGTCGGGTACGCAGGTACCGGACAGGTATTTTCTGGTTAAAAAACTTACTTCGCGGCCTTTGCCATCTCGCACAGGGCGGTGAAGGCGGAGGCGTCATGGATCGCCATCTCAGAGAGCATCTTGCGGTTCATGTCGACGCCGGCCAGCTTCAGGCCGTGCATGAAGGTAGAGTAGTTCATGCCGTTTGCCTTGCAGCCTGCGCTGATGCGGGTGATCCAGAGCTGACGGAAGTCTCTCTTCTTCTGCTTGCGGCCGACGTAAGCGTAGCGGCCGGACTTCATCAGCTGCTCATTGGCCATCTTATAGTGACGGGACTTGTTGCCCCAGTAGCCCTTTGCAAGACCCAGAACCTTATTTCTGTGCTTGCGGGTCATCATTGCGCCTTTAACTCTTGCCATAGTTCAATATCCTCCTATATAACGTCAGCCCTTAATTATTTATAAGGGATCATTTTCTTGATGGTAGCTTCGTTGGTCACGTCGGCGTAGGCCGCGTCGCGCAGACGGCGGCAGCGCTTGGTGGTCTTCTTGGTGAGGATATGGCTCTTGAAAGCGTGTGCGCGCTTGACCTTACCGGACTTGGTGAGATTGAATCTCTTCTTGGCACCGCTGTGGGTCTTCAGTTTAGGCATAGTAGTTTCTCCTTCCATTATCAATACAGGGATTGCTCCCACTGTATACAGATCATTCCGCCTCGGGCGCGGGCTCGGCTGTCTCGGGCGCCTTGGGCTGCTTGGGCTTTGCCGGCTTCTTGGCCGGAGCCTGGGGCTTGGGAGAGAGGAACATGGACATGTTGCGGCCCTCCAGCTTCGGGGCCTTATCCATGTTGGCAATCTCCGCGCACTGATTGGCGAAGTCCTTGAGCAGGACGGCGATGTTGGCAATCTCCGCGCACTGATTGGCGAAGTCCTTGAGCAGGACGGCGCCGATCTCGGTGTGGGCCATCTCCCTGCCGCGGAAACGCACGCTGACCTTCACGCGGTCACCGTCGTTTAAGAACTTCTGGGCGTTCTTGAGCTTGGTGTTGAAGTCGTTGGTGTCGATGCCGGGAGACATGCGGATCTCCTTGATCTCGATCACGCGCTGATTCTTTTTGGCTTCCTTCTCCTTCTTGGCCTGCTCAAAGCGGAACTTGCCGTAGTCCATGATCTTGCAGACGGGAGGATTGGAGCCCGGAGCGATCTTGACCAGATCAAGCTCATGCTCGGTGGCGATGCGCAGGGCCTCTTCGACCGGCATGATCCCGAGCTGCTCGCCCTGATCGCCGATCAGGCGCACTTCTTTGTCAAGGATCTCTTCGTTGATTTGATGAACAGCGTTTGCGATTGTGAACACCTCCGAAAAATGAAAAGCTCGGATGCACGGCATCCGAGCGGGTGGATGCCGTACCTTCTTTGTTTTAGCTTATGTAATATAGCAGGTTTGCAGAACATTGTCAAGAACTTTTATCAGTAATTTTCGTTCGGCGCGCCGATCTGGTTCTCCTGCTCCATGGCAAGCTTCACAATGCGGCTGGTGCCGAGGCGGTCGGCGCCGAGGTTTATGAAGTCCTCCGCGTCCTGCAGGCTTGCAATGCCGCCGGCAGCCTTGACCATGAGAGTCTTCGGGGAGTGCTCGCGCAGGAGGGCCACGTCCTCACGGGTCGCGCCGCCCTTGGAAAAGCCCGTGGAGGTCTTGATGAAGTCGGCCCCGCAGTCGGAGACGATCCCGCACAGCCTGATTTTCTCCTCCTCGGTCAGCAGGCAGCACTCGATGATGACCTTGAGGACCTTGCCGCGGGTGGCCTCGCGCACGGCACGGATGTCGTTTGCCACGTCGGCCCAGCAGCCGTCCTTGACCATGGAGAGATTGACGACCATGTCGATCTCGTCAGCGCCGTTTTTCACCGCGTCGGCAGCCTCGAAGGCCTTGGCGGCGGTGGTCATGTAGCCGTTGGGAAAGCCGATGACCGTGCAGATGGTGAGTCTGGAGCCCACATAGCGCTTGGCCCCCGCCACATGGCAGGGCGGAATGCAGACGCTGGCGCAGTGGTACTTGATGCCCTGGTCGCACAGGGCGCGGATCTCCTCGCCGGTGCAGTCGACACGCAGGAGGGTGTGGTCGCATTTTACGAGAATGTCCCGGATATCCATAAAAGCAGTCTCCTTTTCATGTTTTGTCGCTTTGTATTATATCGCGCCTGCCGGACATATTCAAGCGCAAGTGCCGAATAGGATGGAGCATATCAACGAAAAGGACGGCATGCGCATGGAACTGAATCAGGAAAACAATCAGGTGCGGCTGTGCGGGACGATGGCGGGCGCGCCGCGCTGGTCCCACAGGGCGGGCGGACAGGACTTCTGGTGCTTCCCGCTGGAGGTGGAGCGCCTGTCCGGGAGCCGCGACATCCTCAACATCGTACTCAGGCCCTCTCTGCTCGCGGCGGCGGAGGCGGAGGAGCGGCCCCGGCTGCTGGTCTCGGGTGAGCTGCGGAGCTTCAATAACCGTCGGGGAGAGGGGGCGAAGCTGGTGCTGACGGTGCTGGCACGGGAGCTCTCGCTCACGGACGAGCCGGACGACAACTTTGTAAGCCTCACGGGAACGCTCTGCAAGGCGCCCAATGTCCGCGTGACGCCTCTGGGGCGCGACATCTGCGATCTGTTGGTGGCTGTCAACCGGCGGGGCGGCCGTTCGGACTACTTGCCCTGTATCTGCTGGGGCAGCCGGGCCCGGGAGGCGTCGCGCTGGACTGTGGGGACTCAGGTCCGCCTGGAGGGGCGCTTTCAGAGTCGGGAATACCTCAAGCCCGGTGAGAACGGCTTCATCCAACGTACCGCCTACGAGGTGTCGGCCGCAAGGATCGAGGCGCTGTGACCGGCCGACCCGTTTGGTGCAAATTCGTTGCATGTCAGCGCTATACTGTTTTCACCTGTACCATGAAGGAGGTGCCGACCTTGCTCAAGAAGGCTGTCCTGCTGCTTGCGGCGCTGCTGCTGACCGTTGGCGCGCATCTGCGTCCCTGCTGTGATTACACGCTCGACGGGGTGCGCATCGCCTCCGGCCTCTCGCCGGGGGCGGCACAGCGGGCGGAGCTTGCCGTCCGGGGCGCGGCGGAGGAGATCCTGCGGGAAGAAGCGCTGCTGCCTGCCTTTCAGAAGCATACCCGCCTGCGCTTTGCCAGGCCGTCGGAGGATGTGCGGGCGCTCACCGATGTGCTGCTGCGGGCAACGGAGGGTATCGTTCTGCGCGACGAGGTACGCGTGGACGGGATACGGCTCGGCTGGGTAGCGGACGGCGAGGCCCTGCGCGAGGCCCTGCAGGGATATATCACGAACACACTCCCCGCCTGGGCAAGCGGCGGGGTTCTGAGCCGGGAGCCCGTTATCCGGCGGCTCTATACGCGCGACGGGTATCTCACCGCCCAGGGCGACATGGTGCTGCTCGTCACCGGCGCCGCCCCGGTATTCTATTTCGACCAGACAGGAAGATACGCGAGAGCGTAAAAAACGTGTCATCCTGAGCGTCAGCGAAGGATCCCCCGGTTTTGTACCGGACATACGGGATCCTTTGCTTCGCTCAGGATGACACATTTTACTTTTAGATAAATTACGGATTCTCAAAGGTGCTGATAGGGCGGCGCTTGTGCTCGCTGCGGCTGTGATAGCGGTCGATGACGGCCTTGTCCGCCTCCTCCGCTTCCCCGCGCAGGAGCCAGCCGTCGATGGCGCGGTAGGTCACGCCCATCTCTTTTTCGTCCGTCTGACCCTCATAGAGTCCGGCGGAGGGAGCTTTCTCCACGATGGAGGCGGGCGCGTTCAGGTAGCGCAGGAACTCGAATACCTCACTTGCGCACAGATCGGCGATGGGGTTAAAGTCGCTGGCCCCGTCGCCCCACTTGGTGAAGTAGCCCATGTAGATCTCGCTGCGGTTGCCGGTGCCGGCGACAAGGCGGTTTTCCGACTGGCCGATGGTGTAGAGGGTCGTCATGCGAAGGCGCGGGGCGATGTTTGCCACGGCCATGTCGCTCAGCGCCGAGACACCCTCCAGGGCCTTCAGCTCCGCCTCCCGCACGGCGGTGAGGTCAACGACGCGCGTCTCGATGCCGAACTGCGCGGCGAGGGCGTTGCCGTCGTCCCTGTCCTGACCGTAGTTCTGGCGGGAGGCGCAGGGCATGATGATGCCCACGGTATTGTCACAGGCCGCCTTGCAGAGGATGCCCACGAGGGCGCTGTCCTTGCCGCCGGAGTTTCCGAAGATGATGCCGTCGGCATGAGCCTCCTTGAGCTTTGCGCGGATATAGGCCACGCGCTTTTCAAATTCTTCCTGATAGTTTCTCATGCTCGTTCCCTTCCCCTCAGCCTGTGATGGTAAATATATCCCCCTCGGTACTGTCAGGAGGTACCAGCGTTGTAACAATGGGATCATCCTGCGGGACTGTCGGCACCGAGGGCTCGCTCGGCACAGTATCTGACGCCCAGACGTTGGTATCTGTCGGCGTCTGCGTGCTGTTGTCCGGAACCGTCTGGGCATAGGGATCGCTGCTGTACGAGAAATTCTGATAGGGATCAAAGGGGAGCTGGTAATTCTCCGTATATTCAGGCTGATACTCCGACTGGTACTGAGGCTGGTATTCCGGCTGGGCCTGGGTCTCGGGCTGATACTGGGGCTGAGTCTGTACGGCAGGGGCCTGCGTAGCAGCCGGTGCCGGGGTGGCCGCGGGGACATAGTTGGAGTCGTACTTCGGGTCGTTCCAGGTGAAGTTGTAGACCGTGTACTCATAATTCCCGAACTGCTCGCGCAGCTTCTCATAGCGGGGATGATAGGTGTCCACCCAGGTGTCGATGTAGTTTGCAAGGTCGATATAGCGCCAGCGTCCGCCCACCGGGTCCTCGTACACCGAAAGGTCGATCTCGCAGTTGGGCGCGCGGCGCTGCATCTCCTGCACCTGCTCGGCAGGGACCGGGTTGTAGGCGCCGATCCAAAGGCGCTCGAGCCCGGTCAGATTGTACAGGGGCGTAATGTCCTTGAGCTGGATGCGCTCCGACCCGTCATAGGGCTGATCATAGCCGATGCCCGCCACGTTCAAATGGCGCAGATTCGTAAGGCCGGACAGCGGGCGCAGGTCCGAGATATAGGTATTTGCAATCTCCAGATACTCAAGGTTCGTGCAGCTGGCAAGAGGCGAAGCGTCGGGGATATTGCACATGGACAGGATCGCGACCTCGAGCTTCGGCATCTGTGCCACAAAGCCGATGTTGCTCAGCGAGGTGTTGTGGCCCAGGTCCAGGTACTTGACATCGTGGCAGTAGTAGAGGCCCTGGACGTTGTCGTTGTTGAGCATGCCGCCGCGGGAGGCCATGGAGGCCAGGATGCGCTCGGCATCGGTGCGGGCGGTGTAGTTGTCGCCGAAGAAGACGCGGAAGACCACCTTGGCGTTGGGGTGATTGAGGTTGATCTCCTCCAGGCGCTTGGGCTGCAGACCGCAGGAGTCCATGTCCACGTAGGTCAGCTGGGGCATGTAGCCCATGATCTCGTCAACGAGTCGGCCGTCGTCCGGCACGGACACGCGGAAGAGATTGATGGTGGTATCGGACAGGTTGCAGTCCACGCCGTAGAGCTTGAAGGCGTACTTGAACACCGTCTCGGGCAGGATCTGGCGCAGGCGGGCGATGTCGCTCCAGGTAAATCCGTTGCCCTCCGCACCGAGGTTTATGCTCTTGAGCCCCGGCAGCATGGCCAGTTTGTAGGCTGCGGCCTCCGCCTCGGCGGCCGTGGCACTGCTGAGATCGACGCTCTCGGTGTCGGTGTCGAGCACGGTGCCGTTGGGCAGGGTGACGCTGTAGCGGGTCTGCACCTGGGGATGGGCGGCGGCCCAGCGGGCGACTTCCTCCTCATTGGCACTGCCGGTCAGATCGGCGCTCTGCAGGTAGGGCAGCGTGTCGAGCAGCGCAGTCTCGCCGGAGGCGAGGGGCATGCGCAGGGTCTGGGAGGCATACGCCACCTCGCCCGCGGAAAAGCGCACCGGTGAGGGCGTGGGTTCCGGCGTGGGTGCCGCAGGGGCGGCGGGCTGCGAGGCGCTGCCGGTCTTTCCGCAGGCGGCAAGGCACAGGCAGCACAGGAGCAGCAGCGCAAGACACAGACCGCGAAGATAAAACTGCTTCTTCATAAAAGTCTCCTTTATGAGACGCCGTTGTCTTCCTTATATAATGGATCATTCCATTTAAAGGAATAGGCGTCGTCCTCGTAGTAATCAAACTGCACGCGCAGCAGATAATAGCGCTCCACCAGATTTCCCTCGCTGTCCCAGCGCCAGTGGCCGCCGGTGGGATCGTCATAGACTCCAGTGTCGAATTCACAGTTGGGCACGCGCTTTTGAAACTCCTCGCACTGCTCCCAGGGCACGCGGTTCATGCTGCCGAGGTACAGACGCTCAAGCTGCGTCATGCCGTACAGGGGCGTGATGTCCTCCAGCTCGGGGATGCCCGCGATGTTCAGATGCTTGAGCTTGCTCAGGCCCGACAGCGGGCGCAGATCGGTGCAGTTGGTGGAGAACATCTCCAGATACTCGAGCTCTTCGCAGCCCGACAGTGGGCCTGCGTCCTTCCAGTCGCACATGCCGAGGATCGCAACCTCCAGCTTCGGCATCTGAGAGACGAAGGAGATATCCGTCAGCTGCTTGTTGTGGCCCAGGTCGAGAAATACCACATCGTGACAGCAGGACAGGGCCTCCACATCCGTGGGATAAAGCATACCGCCCGCCGTGACCTTGGAGGCGAGGATGCGCTGCACGTCGGTGCGCACGCTGTAATTCTCGCCGAACCAGACACGCCAGACGAATTTCACATCGGGAAACTCCGCGCGCAGCCTCTCCATCTCCTGATTGCTCACGCCGCAGCTGTCCATGTCCACGTAGTTCAGCGCCGACATCAGCGGCAGCACCCGGCGCAGGGCGTCGCCGTTATCCGTGACCGGCACATGGCTCAGGTTCAGGGACATGTCGGACAGGTCACACTCCCTGCCATAGAGCTTGAAGCCGTATTTGAAGGCCACGCCCGGCAGCAGCGCGCGCAGGCGTCCGAGGCTTTCCCAGCTGTGTACGCCGCCCTCGCGGCCGAGCCGCACGTTTTTAAGCTCCGGAAGCAGGGCAAGCTTTGCCGCCGCGGCCTCGCATGCCTCCGCGGAAAGGCCGCTCATGTCGTAGCTGCGCGTGCCGGAATCGAGTACCGTGCCGTCAGGGAGCGTCACGGTATAGTAGCACTCCACCTCGGGGTGGGTCCTGACCCAGTTTACGATCTCGTTTTCATCGGCGCTGCCGCTGAAATCCGCGAAGCGAAGACCCGGCAGGGAGGCAAGCTTCTCCGTCTCCCCTGCCGCGAGCGGCAGGCGCAGCTCGGTCGTGTCCGCACCGACGCTGCCCGCCGCGAAGACGACCTGCTGCACAGAGGCCCGGGCGGGGGCAGAAGCGGGCACAGGTCCGGCGGCGCTCTCTTTTTTCCCGCAACCGGTCAGCAGCAGCGCGCACACCAGTGCGCACAGGATTTTTCTTGTCATAGGATTATTCGTCACCATACTTCGTAGTATTCATCATTGAGCCCCACAAAATCCGTCACCCCGGGGTCCTCCTCCACCTCGCGCGGGCAGCTGTAGTCATACATCGGGTCCGTCCAGTAGAAGGGATAGGGCTCCTCGGAATAACCGAACTGCTGGCGCAGAAGCTCATAGCGCGGGTCGTACATCTGATAGCCGTCCGCATCGCCGTGGTCTGCAAAACGCCAGAACTCCTCGGTGGGATCGGGCGTGGTGTCGTTGACGACGCAGTTGGGGTGAAGCTCACGGTAATGGGCGATCTGCTCCGGCGGGACGGGGTCGTGCTGGCCGATCCACAGGCGCTCCAGATCCAGGCCGTAGAGCGGTGAGATATCCGTTACGGCAAAGTTGTAGCATATATTCAAATGACGGAGGTTGTGTAGATTGGCAAAGGGTGTCAGATCATGCAGGCGGGAGGTCATGGCCTCCAGGTACTCAAGCTTCGGGCAGTCGGCAATGGGGGAAAAATCCTCCACAAAGGTCATGCCCACGATCAGCACCTCGAGATCCGGCATGTAGCGGCAGAATTCGATGGTGTCCAGATAGTTGTTGTGGCCCAGATCCAGATACTTGACCTTGGTGCAGTACATGAGGTTTTTCACGTTATTGTGCGCAAGCTCACCGCCCTGGCCGGGCATGGAGGCGAGGATGCGCTCCACATCCGTGCGCACGGTATAGCCCGAGCCGAAGTTGACGCGCCAGATCACCTCTGTATCCGGCAGGCTGTCGCGCAGCCTTGCCATCGCGGCGTTCGGCACCCGGCAGCTGTCCATGTCCAGCAGGCGCAGGTTCGACATGCAGGCGGTGACCTTTGCCACCAGCGCGCCCTCATCCTCCATGGGGATGTACTTGAGATCCATGACCTGGTCGCTGAGGTTGAAGGGGCGGTCGAAAATCGTGAAGGCATAGTCGATAACCGCCTGGGGGGCGGCGTCATGCAGGAGCTTGAGGCTCTCCCAGCTCAAGGGCGTCTCGGTCTCGCTGCCGATGTGGATGCGCGAAAGGGCGGGCAGGCGGCGCAGACCTTCCGCCGTGGCGGCGGCGTCCGCGTCCTTGAGGCCCCGCAGCTCAACCATGGCTGCATCCGGCTCGTATGCCTGTCCCATGATGCGGATCTCCGGCACGGGCGTGGGTGTGGGTATCGGCGTGGGAGCGGGCGTTGCCGGCGCCTCGGTCGCCGCCGGTGCGGGCACCGCTGTCGGTGCGGGGGCCTCCTGCTTCTTTGAGCAGGCGGCGAGCGGCAGGCAGAGCATCAGCGCAAGCAGGAGGCCCAGCGCGCGCCGTTTCTGTTCCATCATAGTCCGTAGACCTCTTTTCCAAACATCCCCTTGTATTCCTCGGGGGCTTCTTTATCGCAATAGGGATCGAGCCAGTAGAAGCTGTACTCCTGATAGTTGTAGCCCATCTGCTCGCGCAGCAGCTCGTAGCGCGGCACCCAGTAATACTTCGGGATCTCCGGGTCGTAGGCCGTGAAGCGCCAGGCTTCGCCGTGGGGATCGTCGGTGGTGGTGTTGATGTTGCAGGTGGGCACCAGTTCCTTCATGTGCCGCACCTGCTCCGCCGGGACCGGGGTGTCGCGCCCGATCCAGAGACGCTCCAGCTCCGTCAGGCCGTAGAGCGGCGTGATGTCCTTGATCCGCGGGCAGCCGGCAATGTTGAGGTGGTGCAGCCCCGTCGCATTTTCAAGCGGACTGAGATCGGAAATGTTGGTGGAGTTGAGCTCCAGGTACTCAAGATTGGGGCAGTCTCTCAGGGGACTTAAGTCCGTGATGGCCGTCATGGCGATGATGCAGACCTCAAGCTCCGGCATGTTGGACACGAAGGAGAGGTCGGCCAGATCGTCGTTGTGGCCCAGGTCGAGATACTTGACATCCGTGCAGTATTTGAGCACCGACGCGTCGTCGATCATGCCGCCCACCGTGGGCTTGGAGGCGAGGATGCGCTCCGCATCCGTGCGCACGCTGTAGTTGTCACCAAACCAGACGCGCCACACGATCTTGGTCTCGGGGTATTCTTCACGCATCCTCTCCAGCGACTGGTAGGAGACGCCCGTGTTGTCCATGTCCACATAGCTGCAATGGTTCATGCAGTAGAGCACCTTGAACAGCTGGTCGCCGTTGTCGCCGACCTTGACGCCGCGGTAGTCCAGCTTCTCCGTGTCCAGATCCGTAGCCTTGCCGTAAAGGGTGAAGCTGTAATGAAACTGCACATCGGGGCAGTTCGACTTGAGCATGGCGATGTCTTCCCAGTTGATGACGCCGGTGCTCTCGCTGCCGAGTTCTACGCTTTCAAGGCGGTTCATGCACATCAGCACCGCCGTCAGCTTCTGCATATTCTCGCGCTTCGCGTCGCGCAGATCGAGGCTCGTGGCGTCACCGCTGTAAACCTTGCCGTCGATGACGGCCGAGAAGTCAAATTCCGCATTGCGGCGATCCAGGCGGATGTCCTGCATATCCTCCACGCGGAGCTTTTCACCGCCCACCTCGCCAAAGCGAAATGCGTTGATGTTGGGCAGATACACCAGCGCGTCCCGTACCGCCTGAACATCAGCGGTGGTCATCCAGGTCAGGTCCAGCTCCTGCGCCGTGCTGTCAACCAGCTGGCCGTTCGGCAGCGGCACCGAGTAGAGCACCGTGACCTCGGGGTGCGCCTGAGACCAGGCGATGATCTCCTCGTAGCAGGTACTTCCGCGGAAGTCCGCGCTTTTCAGATTGGTGAAGTAGTCAAGCTGCTTTACGTCCCGTTTTCCGATCACAGCCCGGACGCTGTCCTCCGTGGCCGAAATACGTTTTCCGCCCAGCTCCACCTTCACGCTGCCGATCAGCGGCTTGAGGATCCACGGCGCTTCGTGGTAGACGCCGGACATTCCGAACACCAGCGCGCCGCCGATAATCAGCAGGGCCAGGACCCGCTGCAGCACTTTCTTAAAGCCCATCTTCTCCCTCCGGAGTCAGAAAATCGGCACGCACAACAGCACGTGCGGACGCAAAATCACGTTACAATCTAAAATTATATCATCCGTCCGGCGTATTTGCAAGACAAAGCGCTGGTAAAATGAGAAAAAGCAGCCCCTCTCCCGCCAATTCAGCCGGTTTGGAACTGCTTGGAAAATATTTGCGATTTTTTGAAAAAAAGGTGCTTGACAAATCGAAGGATGTCTGCTATTATAATCAAGCCGTGGCCGAGTAGTTCAGTCGGTTAGAACGCCGGCCTGTCACGCCGGAGGTCGAGGGTTCAAGTCCCTTCTCGGTCGCCACACATGCCCCTTTCAAAGGGGCATGTACTTTGCTGCTATAGCTCAGCAGGTAGAGCGCATCCTTGGTAAGGATGAGGTCCCCAGTTCGAATCTGGGTAGCAGCTCCAAATACAAAAGCCAGTCCGTAAGGACTGGCTTTTGTATTTGGCTAAGTGCATCAGATTCGAATCAAATCCGGAAGTCCCCGGTGGGGACTTCCGCGAACCGGTTCAGAACAGAAAAAGAGCCGCAAACCAGCGTGAACATTGTAGGGGCCGACGCCTCGGCGGCCCGGCAGTAGAATTTCAATGCCTGCAAGCATCCCCGGCAAATTCGTAGCATATGCGCGTATTTGCCGGGGATTTTTGAGCTGTTCCTTGCGGGCCGCCGAGGGCGTCGGCCCCTACGGTGAAACGGGATGCTTTACACATTCGGCAACTATCGCCATGTCTTTTTCATCACAGCTTTTATGCCTTTTCCGCTATCTTCTCCTGATAGAGCTTCATGAGCCATGCCACACATGCAGCCTCGTCGGTTTCCTTGATCGGCATGCCGTAAGCCTGCATGACCGCGCGGTCATTGGCCTGATGGGCCTTGCGAAGCTCCGGGCTCCGGAGGCATGGTCAGTTCGTCGTATAGGTCGGCAAGTGAGGCGTCCGGATAGAGGGCGCGGGCGTCCAGAATGGCCTGCGCGGTTTGTTCGATCAGCGCTTTTTGCTCCGGCGAGGGGGAAGGCCATGGAAAGTTGTTGTAGACGATGTTTTTAGAGTAACTATAATCACTTTTCAGTCGCCCACATATTGCCCGCATCCAAGCCATGTGAACGTTAGATGTAAGAACGCCAAAATGATATAGTTTTCCGTTAGGCATTAACATTAACTTTTGGCTGCAGAAGGTACTTTCATCTAAATACCCAATTGGTACATATCTCCGACGTTCCGAAGAAACGACAGGAATTACAATATACTTTCCTTTCGGCATGTTTTCAACATGAAATCTCGTTGGACGATCTGCAAGTTGCACAGTACCTGGACTTTTGCTTGCTAAACGAGCCTGTCGAACTTTTTCAACGACTTTCATACAATTGGGCATTTTGCGAAGCTCGCCCGGCGAACACTCTCCCAGCCAAAGAAGATATAATCCTTCATTATTTGGTGCTGATTTTATAAACTCATTACCGCCTATCCATGGTTTAAAATACTTAACCGCCATGGGTTCTGATCGAATAAAAGAGTTCTTTTCATCACTGGTAAAAATATAATATCCAAAATCAACTAGTTTGTTCCCAATTCCTATTTCTGGAACATCACATAAGGGTTTTTCCCTGTTTTCAACGAAAATATTATCTCCATCTACAAGATAGCCATTGATGTTATTTGCGGTATGATATGTTCCATTACTAAATATAGTTTTTTCTTTTGGACTTAGTGCAATACTGAAACCTATTATGACACAGTGTACATGAGCCTTTATAGACGCCTCACTGTCCCATACGAATGTGCGATAAGCAAAATCAATATGTACACCAGATTCAAAGAGCGGCTTCCATAGGTCAGCCACAGTTTCACCTTGACTAACGGAATTTGTTGAAACAAGTGCGGCTCTTATTGCAGTATCTTTCATTAATTCAGACGCTTTTTTATACCAGCAGCAAACATAGTCAAGGTTCCCGACATTTTTCCATTTTGCCCCAAAAGTTGAAAGAACATCCTCCTTCTGTGGCTTGCTCATCAGCCGCGCACCTACAAACGGCGGATTCCCCATGATGTAGTTCAGTTTTTCTTTCGGCACCACATCATTCCAGTCTATCCGCAGAGCGTTCCCCTCCACGATATGTGCGTTGGTTTTCAGCGGCAGGAAGTCCAGCGTCATGTGAACAATGTCCTCTGTCGCCTTCATCATCTGATTCTCGGCGATCCAGAGGGCTGTCCGCGCAACCGTCACGGCAAAGTCGTTGATTTCAATGCCGTAAAACTGACTGATGCTGACTTTGATCGGGTCAAGGGCCTCCCCCATCGTGATTTGTCCGTGGTACAGGAGGTCAATGATTTCGTTTTCCAGCTTGCGAACGCTCAGATAACTTTCCGTCAGGAAGTTCCCGCTGCCCGCCGCCGGATCGAGCCATGCCAGCGAAGCCAGCTTATCCTGAAGCTCATGCAGGCGCTTGTCCCGAGTCTTTGTCACGGCGATGGCCTTGATCTCCGCAAGCTCCGCCTTCAAATCATCAAGAAACAGCGGATCAATGACCTTATGGATGTTCTCAATACTGGTGTAATGCATTCCACCGCTGCGACGGGTCTCCGGGTTCAGGGTGCTTTCAAAGACCGCGCCGAAAATCGTGGGACTGATCTCAGACCAGTCAAAGTTGTCGGAGGCTTTGCGGAGAATGAGATTCATGATCTCGTCGGTAAACGGCGGGATTTCAATATCCTCATCAGAGAAGAGACCGCCGTTGACGTAAGGGAACGCGGCAAGCAGAGGATCATCGTCGGAAAGATACGGGTCTCTTTCTTCCGGCTTCTGGTCGAGCACTCGAAACAGATCACGCAGGCCCTTACGAGCGTGGGCTACATCAAACTGCTCCATATAATCGTGGAACATGTTCTTTTTATTGCCGAAGATAAGCGCATCCTCTCCATAGAGGCAGAATACAATCCGCACGCATAACTTGTTCAGGCTTTTCAGTGTTTCCGGGTCTTCCGGGTTCTTGTACTGCTTCAGGAAGGCATCATAGATTTTACCGACAAGCCTCCCTGCGTCCAGCGAGAGCTTCATTTCATCGGTGATTTTCTTCGTTTCCTTATTTACGAGGAAGTCCAGCATATGATACTTGGCCTGCAAATCCGCCAGCGCCAGCTTTACAGGCTCGGGTTTTCGCTGCTCCATGTCATAAATCCAAATCTCCGCAAAGTTGGATGTGACGATCCAGCGGGCCTTCTCACTGCGTATAAGCCCGTTGTCATACATTTTTGCCTGTTCATAAGGCGTCATGCCGCCATGTCCCGCCTGCGGCTTATCAAGGGCTATGCCGAGACTCTTCTGCTCAATCAGGACGTGTGTTTCCGGAATGTACACGTCGATTCGTTTTGTGTTTCCATCCGGCCCTATAACTTTCTTTTCAAAATCAACACGCTCTGTCACCCGCTCAACCCCGAGGATATTGGTCAGTATTTCGATCCAATATGACCGGGCATCTTCGTCCTCGCGCCCTTTCCCGTTCCATCTATAGTAAAACTGTCTTGCGCCCTCACGCTGCTGTGCTTCTGTCATAATTGTTACTCCTTTCGGGAGCTATGATGTAAAGAATGATACATTGAGTATACCATATTTCCATATCGGCCTCAACCGCCAACCGAAAACTCCTTATAACCCGCCGCAATCTCGCGTTTTCAACCCGATTTTCGGCTTCACGTTTGCATTTGTCGAAAACTTTTTATATAATCCAGGCATAAATCTCGGTTTGGAGCATAGGAATTATGATTCTCAGTTTTACAGACGATCTCGATCCGGACCGGATCGCGGACAGCGGCCAGTGCTTTCGCTGGACGAAGATCGAACCCCGTACATACCGGATCATCGCCGGAAGCCGCTGCCTGTATCTCACCGCGCTGGGTCAAAACCGGTACGAGCTGGATTGCAGCGAGGAGATTTTCGACGCCTTCTGGCGAAGCTATCTGGATCTCGACGAGGACTACGCCCGGATACGCGCCCGGATCGATCCCAAGTCAGACCCGTTCTTGTCCCTCGCCGCTGAAAACGAAAAGGGTATCCGCATCCTCCGGCAGGATTCGTGGGAGATGCTGGTCACCTTTATTATCTCGCAGAACCGAAACATCCCCGCCATCCGGCGCAAAGCGGGAAGACAGCCGCGGCGAGGTCTATTATGCCTTCCCCGCTCCCGAGGCCGTCGCAGCCTTGAGCGAGGAAGATCTCAATCACTGCCGGCTCGGTTATCGCTGCCGCTATGTCCACGCGGCCGCCCTCTCGGTTTTACGCGGTGAAATCAGTCTGGAGCCGCTCCGGGACGCGGATGAAGAGACGACCCTTGCCGCCCTGACCGGGCTTTTGGGTGTGGGGGTGAAGGTCGCAAACTGTGTCTCCCTTTTCGGGCTTCATCATCTGAACGCCTTCCCGCAGGATGTGTGGGTGAACCGCGTACTCGCCCAGGAGTATCCGAAGGGCTATCCCTTTGAAGCCTACTCCCCGTATAACGGGATCTATCAGCAGTATATGTTTGCCTGGTATCGCCATCGAGGCGAACAGGCATAGTTCACCCATTGGCACCGGCTGCCGTTTCCGCTCCGTTTCTCCCGGAAGCCGACTCGCCCGAACCCCAAACTTTCGCGCCCTTGCCGGGGATCTTGCCTGCGCTGTCGGCGCCGCGTTTTCTGACGCGGTGCGCAGGGCGGAAGGTTTGCCGCTTCCTGAACGGTGTTTACGCCATACCGTCTGAATGGCTGTTTTACCGGAGACTGTACTCCTCCATGCCGCATGGCCGATTGACTGCCGGAGCATGAGAAAGATGGCGGCTGACGAGGAGCCGGACAACATACGAAAAAACGCCGGGCTGGCAAGAACCCGACAAGTGAAGGTGCACCGCGCTGTGCAAATCGGAGCATACGCGGCGTATATTTGGCTCTTTGAGCCTTGAGACAGGACGCTGGGCGTCAAAAGAGAGACTGTGGCTGCATACGGCAGACCGGGAAACTGTTATCCTATTTATATCACATCTCAGCACCCGGGTCAAATTTCAGCCTCCGCGCAAAACGGCACTGCCCAAATCTCCGAAAAGACCGGGCAGTGCCGCTGTTATATATCCGGGAGTCTGCAAAAAGTGAATGCACGTTCAATGCGTTTACAATGCGCACAAGCGTAGTAATGCGTTTTCTATGCACATACATTGCGTTTTCTGTGCGTGAAATGCGTATTCTGTGCGCATAAAATACGTATTCTACACGCACGGTCCATTCCCGCGGCTGATATTGACTCCAATGAGATCTATGCCGATTCTCAGTCTGGAGGAAGGCCTTTCTCAGACGAGTGCAAAAAGCCGGCTATAGTCTGCCGAGACCAGGTATCAATGCGATTCGAAGACTCTATGTACATACAACTATACATTAGTGTTCATACAACTATACATAAGCCTCAGAATTGCCGCTCGCTTACATCTCCTGAGCATTCGCATGAGCGTAGAAAACCCATCGCGGGTGGCGGTTCAGGATCTGGTCCCAGTCCTTTTTCAGTCTGGGGTTCTCTTCATACCCATTCAGATAAGAATACGGTTCCAGATCGCCGACGATGCAGTCTCCGTCATCCAGAAGGATCGAGATGCTGTCCTCGCTGTGGCTGGGGGTATGCACGATCTCGCCGCCGATGCCCAAGCTATGCAGGAATGCACGGCTCTCCCTGCAGGGAATGATCTTTGCCACGGTCTCGTCGATCGGTATATAGTGTAGCCGCCTGTCCCTTGAAAAAATCTCATCCGGGAAGTGCAGGAAGCCGCACTGAACGTCAACAACCAGCAGGACAACGCCCAGCCTTTGAAGCTCCCCAATGATCCCGACGTGATCCGGGTGATAGTGCGTAGCCAGCACATAGGAGATGTCCGAAATCCCCAGGCCTGCCGATTTGATCGCCTTGAAAAACTGCGGCAG
>CADBYZ010000068.1 GCA_902799075.1 Oscillospiraceae bacterium
GGCGCTGGAGAACAAGAGCGGCGAGGTGGACGAGCTGCAAAACGGCGCGGGCGACCAGGGCATGATGTTCGGCTACGCCTGCGACGAGACCCCGGAGCTCATGCCGCTGCCCATTTCCCTTGCCCAGAAGCTTGCAAAGAAGCTCACCGACGTGCGCAAGAGCGGGGAGCTTGACTATCTGCGCCCCGACGGCAAGACCCAGGTCACCGTGGAATACGACGAAGACCGCCGCCCCGTGCGCGTGGACACCATCGTCATTTCCACTCAGCACGCCCCGGAGGTGACGCTCGACAAGATCCGCGCGGACATGATCGAGAAGGTCATCAAGACCACCGTCCCGGCCGAGCTTCTCGACGGGAACACCCGGTATTTCATCAACCCCACCGGCCGCTTCGTCATCGGCGGGCCGCAGGGTGACTCCGGCCTTACCGGCCGCAAGATCATCGTGGACACCTACGGCGGCAGCGCCCCCCACGGCGGCGGCGCCTTCTCCGGCAAGGACCCGACGAAGGTGGACCGCTCGGCGGCCTATGCCGCCCGCTGGGTGGCCAAGAACGTGGTGGCCGCCGGTCTTGCCCGCCGCTGCCAGGTGCAGCTTGCCTACGCCATCGGCGTTGCCTCTCCGGTGAGTGTGCTGGTGGAGACCTTCGGCACCGGCACGGTTTCGGACGCGGCCCTCGGCGAGGCTGTGCAGAAGGTCTTCGATCTGCGCCCGAGCGCCATCATCCGCGACCTCGACCTGAGAAAACCCATCTACCGCCAGCTTGCGGCCTACGGTCACATGGGCCGTGAGGACCTGGGCGTCAAGTGGGAGATCACCGACCGCGCCGAAGCCCTCAAGGCGGCGGTGAAATATTGCTCCGCCAATTAATTTTTGAATTGATTGGTGAGCAATTTTGCCATGTTTCGCGGAAAGGTGAATTGGCCGCAGGCCAAGAGAAGTCGGCCTGGGCCGTTGCCCCGCCAGGGGCGAGCGAAACGGCAATAATATCCCCCCACGGGGGTTCCGAAAGCGGAAACTGTGTGGTATACTGTTTAATACTACGCAAAAGGAAGCGCGCACCATGGAAAACGAACAGCAGCTCTATTATCACGATCATGGCGACGGCCATGTCCACGCCCACGAGCTGGAGCCGGAGCATGCCCACAGCCACGAGCATACCCACTCCCACGAGGGGGAACACACCCACCACCACGACCACACCCAGACCAAGGCGGTGGTCAACCGCCTGGCCCGCGCCATCGGGCATCTGGAGTCCGTCAAGCGCATGGTGGAGGACGGGCGCGACTGTACCGAAGTGCTGGTGCAGCTGGCGGCGGTGCGCTCGGCACTCAACAGCACGGCCAAGATCATCCTCAAGGATCACATCGAGCACTGCATCGCTGGCGTAGACAGCGGCGACCACGCGCTCGAGGAGCTCAACGAGGCCATTGACAAGTTCATATAACGGCAAATGACCCGCCTGACGTGCATATCAGGCGGGTCGCTTTTCTGTATCAAATCCCTTTCCGGTACAGCAGGTACGAGTATGCCATCGGCACCAGCACCATCACCGCAAGCGGGAGCACGAAGGCCGGGACGCTCCAGCCGATGAAGCTCATGACGATGAAGTATACGCCGCCCAGCACCCACAGAAAGCCCGCGAGCCGGTGGGTGCGGTTCCAGTTTTCCTCGCTCGCCAGGGTCCAGGGGAGCTTGATGCCCATGGTGTAGCTCTGCTTGGTCTTGGGCAGATAGTTGCCGATGAGGATGAACAGCACGCCCATAAATACCGGCAGCACCCGCTCGATGCGCACATCATACCCAAGCGCCCGCCCCAGCGTAAGCCCTGAGCAGAGAAGGGACAGCACCGGGATCGTCCATATCGTGATGTTGACAAGAGCGCCGCTCATGTTCTCGTGCTTCGGGTCGGCTCTCAGCATGAGGGGCAGCAGCAGGTTCACCGCCAGCAGGATCGCGGGCAGGCCGAAGACCGCGAAGGCGCGGCTCGACCAGCCGTCGGGATTGCCGTTGAGGTCAAAGTGTGTCGCGATCATCTCCGGCAGGCGTTTGTATACCAGGGCCCCGACGATGATCGGCAGCAGGCAGATCAGCGACGTGATCACAAGCGTTTTCTTATTCTTCATGTTCCTCCACTCCTTTCAGGCTTTGCAGCCAGAGCAGCACCTCCTCCAAAACGGAGGCGTTCAGACTGTAATAAATAAAGTTTTTCTCCCGGCTCTCGAACACGAGACCGGCTTTTTTAAGCTGTGACAAATGGTAGGACACCGTCGCGCCCGTCATGTCGAAGCGCCCCGCGATGTCCCCGGCGGTCATGCGCCCGGACTTGAGCATATTCAAAATCTCCCGCCGCGCGGGATCGGACAGCGCCTTCATTGTCTCACTGAAGCCCATAGCTCCTTACCTCGGTATTTAGATTTTTTTCTAAATAGATGATAGCACAGCGTATATGGATTGTCAACAGGTATTTAGATTTTTTTCTAAATACACGAGAAAAGTCATCCTGAGCACAGCGAAGGATCTTTGGTACATGTTAGGGGAAAGATCCTTCGCTGCGCTCAGGATGACAGGTTTCTTTATTACGTATTGCTGCGTATAAAGCCGATCAGCTCGTCGAAATACCGCTCGGTCTCCGAGCTGCCGGAGGCGATGTGGACAGCCTCGGTATAGGAAGAAAGGTGCTTTTCGGCCGCGCAGGCGTCATAGCACAGCCTGAGGTTTTCGTAGGGCACCACCGGGTCCTTCTCGCCGTGGATGAAGAGCATCGGCACCCTGCATCGGCTGAGGGACGCGCTTCTCGGGTCATCGATCTCAAAGCCCTTGAACAGGCGGCAGTGGACGCCCAGCAGCCAGAGGACAGCTTTCTTGCCGGGCAGCTTCGGCATGGCCCGCTTGCAGCTGTAGAGGATCTGGGGCTTGAGGTTTTCGTAGCCGCAGTCGGCTACCGCGCAGCGGACGTTCTCCGGCAGCTCCTCGCCGACGGCGCCCATCACCGTGTTGCCGCCCATGGACCAGCCGAAGAGCGCGATCTTCCCGTCGGGCCGACGGCGGGCGATTTCCCTTGCCCAGTCCACGGCGTCGAATTTTTCCTTTGTCCCCATGGTATAGTACCTGCCCTCGCTGATACCGTGGGCACGGTGGAAGACCAGCAGCACGTTCATCCCGCTCTCGTACAGCCGCGAGGCGATGCCGCTCAGCTCCTCCGGCCCGCCGCGGTAGCCGTGGAAGAGGATGACCGTCACGTCCGCTCCCTGATCGTAGAGCCAGCCCCTGAGGCGCAGACCGTCCCGGCTGGTGATCTGCAGCGCCCGGCGGTCGGGCCGCTCGAAGAAGTCCCGGTCGAACAGGATGCGCTCGTCGTCCAGGTTGGACCAGGGCACCCTGTCGTTCCGTTTGAAGGTATAGCGGAAGAAGTACTCCGCCTCGGCATAGAGCAGAACAGGCAGCGCCGCCGCTGTCGTCGCTGCGATTGGGACCTTCATGGCATTCCCCTCCTGTCATTTTTCTCTTTATATTATAGCTTTTCTCAGCCTTGTCGTCAAACGAAACTCACTGCATTCCGCTTCCTCCTAAGGGCGAAAGCTGCATTTCGTTCCTTCCGTTTTCCTCTCAAAATCAAAGCCGATGCTTTGATTTTGGTAAGGAAGAAGGAGGGAGCAAAACGGCGTTTTCGTCACGCTTGACGAAAACAGAGTGTCGCGAGCTTCTTCTGACGTAAGCGTGAACGGTTGAAAAACCGTTCACGATATGGTAAGGTAAGAGCAACAGATCATTCTGAGGAAGTGAGTCCTTCATGACGAGACGCCTGTGCCTTGTCCTTGCGGCGCTGCTGCTTGTCCTGCTGCTGACAGGCTGCGCACGCGCGAAAGCGCCTGAGCCCACGCCGGTCCCCACGCCCGAGCTGATCGCGGAGCCGACGCCCGCCCCCACACCGGAGCCGACACCTGAGCCCACACCGGACAACAGCGCCGTCACCGTCGCAATGAACGAGATTGGCGCGCTCATCGACGGCGGCAGCTATTACGAGGCTTTCCGGGCGCTTGTTAAGCTGGAGGAGGAATACCGTGATAATGAGAGCGCGCTCAAGCTCTGCGAGGCGCAGTTTGACCGGCTCGATCAGCTTCTCAGGGAGCAGGAGCCGGAGACCGGGACCGAGATCTCCCGCACGTTCGCGGTGCAGGGCGGGGGCGTGCTGGAGATCGACGCCTTCAGCGGCCCGGTGCTGGTGCGGGTGACGGACGAGTATGCCGCTCTCGAGGGCAATCCCGATCCCCCGTCAGTCACCTTCTACGTGCGCCAGGGCGAGGTGGGACAGACCAATCTGCCCGCCGGGACCTACCGGGTGGCCTACCAGGTGGGCTACCGCTGGTTCGGGGACGAGACCGGCTTCGGCGAATACTGTACGGTCGGGGAGCTTCCCGATCCGCTTGTCATCGACTTTTACATGCAGGGCCAGTGGGCAAGCTACAGCAATATCAAGATCACGCTCTGAGCGCCGCTGTCTGAACGTTTAAAAATCCTTGTTCCTTTGTTCATGACAGGGACACAAATTTCGCGTATAGTAATACACGTAAACTGAAAGCAGATTATTCCAGAATCAAGAAGGTTTTGAGAGCAATGTTCGATCCGGAAGACGAATTCAGAACGGTGAACGATAACCCGCAGGGCACGGATACCGACCGGGTCAACGGCGAATACCACTATAAAAGCGCGTATACCGACCGCATCTATTCCGACGCGCACTATGTACGCGCCGACGAGAGCACCACGCCCCCGCGTTACTACACCCCGCCTGAGCGCCCTGTGCGCCAGAGCCGGACGGAAAAAAGCAAAAAGGGCGTAAGCCCCGGCGCACTGATCGCCTGCTGCCTCATCTGTGCCATCCTCGGCGGGCTGGGCGGCGCCGCCCTTGTGGGGCGCAGCATGGAGGGCAGACTCAGCGCCCTCTCCCAGAGCGTGGAGGAGCTCGGCGAGAGCTTCAGACAGCCCACGGTCATCAAGCAGAGTACCGGCGGCAGCGCCGGCAGCGTCTCCGCGACCGAGACCGCCTACAGCGGCACCATGAGCGCGGGCGACCTCTACGATATGGCCTGCGAGCAGGTAGTGGGCGTCACGACCGAAGTCACCTACATGAACTACTTCGGCATGCGCTCTTCCGCCGCCGTCAGCGGCTCGGGCTTCATCATCACGGCTGACGGCTATATCCTTACCAACTTCCACGTCATTGAGGACGCCTACAAGGCGGGACTCGATGTGAACGTGATGACACACGACGGCACCCGCTACCCGGCCCAGATCGTGGGCGTGGAGGCGGACAACGACGTGGCCGTGCTCAAGATCGACGCTAACGGTCTCAACGCCGCCACCCTCGGCAACAGCGACAGCCTTCGCGTGGGCGATACGGTCTACGCCGTGGGCAACCCCCTCGGCGAGCTGGAGTTTTCCATGACCACCGGACATGTCAGCGCCAAGGACCGCAGCATCTCCACCGACGCCAAGGGCACCGAGATCACCATGTTCCAGATCGACGCCGCCGTCAACTCCGGCAACTCCGGCGGCCCCGTGTACAACGCCCGGGGCGAGGTGGTCGGCATCGTGACCGCAAAATATAAAAGCTCCGGCGTGGAGGGTATCGGCTTTGCCATCCCCATCAGCGATGCCGTCAGCATCGCCCAGGATCTGCTGACCACCGGCTATGTCACCGGTAAGGCGCATCTGGGTGTGTCGGTCAACTCCAAGTACAACGAGATGTACGCCCAGTACTACGGCTGGCCCGTGGGCGCGTACATCGACAGCGTGGACGCCGGCAGCAGCGCCGAGCTTGCGGGCATTCAGGCGGGCGACATCATCACCGCCATCGGCGACGAGCCGGTCCGCAGCTATGACGATCTGCGCATCGCCATCAAGCACCACGCCGCGGGCGAGACGACGGACATCGCACTCTACCGCGCCGATGAAAACCGCGTCGTGACCGTCACCTTTGACGAGGAACGGCCCGCCTGATCCATTCTTTGCTACCTCTCTTTCTCCTATAAATCCTCTCTTTTCTCCCAAAACGAAGGCCCGTGCGGTTCGCCGCACGGGTCTTTGTTTTATACTATTTCAAAATACTCTCGTAAATCTCCCGGCTGCGGTCGCTGAGGACGGCGAAGATCACGCAGTCCATGGCGTCCGGGCGGGCGGTGAGCCAGTCCGTGACCGTCTGTACGGCGATCTCGGCGGCGCGCTGCTTCGGGAAGCGGAAGACCCCGGTGGAGATGCCGCAGAAGGCCACGCTCCGGAGATTGTTTTCCGCGCAGAGCTCCAGGGTATTGCGGTAGCAGGCGGCAAGCTCGGCCTCGTGCCGCTGCGTGAGCTGCCCGTCCACGATAGGCCCGACGATGTGGACGATCTTTTTGGCCGGCAGGTTGTAGCCCTCCGTCAGCATGGGGACGGCGGTTGGCTGCTCATAGCGACGGCCGCGGCTGCGGCGCAGAGTGTCCATCTGCCTTGCGCATTCCGCCCGCAGCTCCACGCCCGCGTAGGTGTGGATGCAGTTGTCGATGCAGCTGTGGCAAGGCTGGAAGCAGCCGAGCATGGCGGAATTGGCGGCATTGACGATGGCATCCACCGCAAGGCGGGTGATGTCCCCCTGCCAGAGGGAGAGCCTGTCCGCGAAGGGGCGGGCGCTTTCAAGGGGCGGGATGTACGCGAGTGTCACGATCCCCTTTTCCTCCGCGCGGGCCTGGAGGTATTCGTCCTGAACCGCAAGCAGCTCCTCCGGCAGTGGGCGCGGCATGCGGATGTTCATAAGCGAGCGCAGAAGCTGCCGCTTTCCCTCGATATCCCCCGGCGTCCCGAGCTCGCGGTACTCGCCGGAATCGGCCATGAAGCCCTCGACGAGAAAGTTCAAGCGTTCGTCCTGTGTCATTTTTAAAACTCCTCGCATAAAGCAAAAGCAGAGTGCCTGACCACTCTGCCTGCTTGTTGTTATTGAGAACACTTTGAAGAAACGTTATCTCTTGCTTGCAGGTTTATCATACTAAAAAGATGTTTCAGAGAACAGTCAAGTTTTGTTACCGAATTGTAAAACCTTGTATTTACTGTGAAATCTTCGCTTTCACAGTAAATATTTGATTCAAGTGCGTGATTCTCGCCCCTGACGGGGCAACCGAATCACATGCACAAAAATCCCCATGCGCGTGAGCTTTTATGCGTCGTGGTGCGATTTGCGGCGCAGGGGGATTTAATTTGCAAGCCATGCGCAGATCTTCTCCACGTTCTCGTCCGAGTATTCGATCTCGGCGGAGAAAAGACGCAGGGCGTCGGGGCTGTACGGCTCCAGGGCGCAGACCAGGCGCGCCGCATGAAAGCAGAATTGCAGGCGCCTTGCCGCCTCCGTCTCCGTCTGAGCCGCCGCGAAATGGCGGTAGACCAGATAGGCGGCGAGGCGAGCGTAGCGCGTCCGGCTCAGTCGCGGCTCCAGTTTGGGCGCGGGCTCTAGCTTTTTAAGCAGCGCCGTCCAGGCCTCGTCCATGCGTTCGAGCGTCAGGAAGAAGGCCGCGGTGTCCTCGCCGTCGAAGGCCGGGAGGTCCTGCCCCATGAGGCCGAGTGCCTTGTCCATGCGCGTGGTGAGGCTTTGGGCGTCGTCCGCCAGGAGGACGAAGATTTTTTCCCGCAGTTTAAGCAGCGGCGTGGGCGTCTCGTCCCCCTCCCCGTCGGACTCTGTCAGAAAGCGCAGCGGGCCCTCGCCCTCGGTCAGCAGGCGCGCGGCCTCCTCGCAGCACAGGCCCAGGCCCACCTCCGTCCTGCCGGGGTAGTCGTTGAAAAAGCGGGGATGCAGGGCGCAGATGTCGCAGAGGCTGTCCTCGCCGAGCTGAACGATCAGGCGGCACAGGCCGTCGGGGCGCAGAAAGGGACAGCGCTCGTCCTCACCGAGGCGGAAGTGAGGCGACGGCTCAAGCGCGATCTGCCGCCGCAGCTCTTCGCCCAGCGCCCCGGGGATGCTCCGGTAGTATTTCAGGCTGTCTCCGTCCACATCGATCTCCCAGCCCACGCAGCAGCTGTGTCGGCAGGCGGCCGCGAGGCAGTGAAAGTCATCGTAAAAATCAGGCCGCACATACAGCATGGCACCGGCCTCCTTCCCGTTTGGGCAAGCATATCACAGCCTCCTCCGCTTTGCAACGCACAACCCTAAATTAGAGTTGACAAGACGCCCTTTTTCGCGGTATGCTCAGGGCAAGAAACCCCAGACTATAAAATAAGGAGAACGACATGGACGCAAGAATCGAAAAGCTGCTCGGGCAGTTTGATACATTGTTCGGCGAGAAGGACGCCCGTATCTGGTCGGCCCCCGGCAGGACCGAGATCGGCGGCAACCACACCGACCACCAGCTGGGCAAGGTCGTGGCGGCCTCCGTGGACATGGACATGCTGGCGGCGGCGGCAGCCAACGGCACCACCACCGTCAACGTCAAGTCCGAGGGCTACGACATGATTTCCTTCACCCTCGACACGCTGACCCCCATAAAGAGCGAGGAGGGCACCACCCGCTCCCTCATCCGCGGCATCTGCGCGGAGGCGGCCTCCCGCGGCTTCGCGGTGGGCGGCTTTGACGCCTGCATCACCTCCAACGTCCTGCAGGGCAGCGGCCTTTCCTCCTCGGCGGCCTTTGAGATCCTCATCGGCGCGGTGGTCAACGGCCTGTTCTGCTTCAGCTCCCTCACCGCCACCGATCTTGCCATCATGGGCCAGAAGGCCGAGAACGTCTTCTACGGCAAGCCCTGCGGCCTGATGGACGAGATGGCCTCGGCCTGGGGCGGCATTATCGCCATCGACTTTGCCGATCCCGCAGCGCCCGTGGTGACGCCGGTGGACTTTGACTTTGCCTCCGCCCATCACAGCCTGTGCATGATCAACCTCCGTTCCGACCACGCGGACCTCTCCGACGAGTACGCCGCCATCCCCGGCGAGCTCAAAAAGATCAGCGCCCACTTCGGCAAAAAGGTCCTGCGCGAGGTGGACGAGGCGGCGTTTTACGCGGCGCTCCCCGCCCTGCGCAAGGAGGCGGGCGACCGTGCCGTGCTGCGCGCGGTGCACATCTTCAACGAAAACCGCCGGGTCGACCGCATTGTCGAGGCCCTGCGCGCGGGCGATTTTGACCGTTTCCTCGCCGTCGTGCGCGAGTCCGGCCGCTCTTCCTGGGTGTATCTCCAGAACGTGGTGGTCTGCGGCAGTACGCAGGATCAGGCAGCGGCGGTGGCCCTCGCCCTGTGCGAGAAGGTGCTGGGCGATCGCGGCGCTTTTCGCATTCACGGCGGCGGCTTCGGCGGCACGGTGCAGGCCTTCGTGCCGGACGACCTGCTGGATGCCTTCCGCGCGGAGATCGACGCGGTCTTCGGTCCCGGCAGCTGCCAGGTCATGCATATCCGCCCGGTGGGCTTTACGGAGATCAAAGAGTTTTCATAAACATGTATTACGAAAAGGGAGGAGCCGCAGGCTCCTCCCTTTTGTCGTATCTATTCGGTTGCTCAGGCTTCGCCGCGCTCGCGCAGGGCGTCCTTGCGGCTCAGGTCGATGCCGCGGGGGCCGATGTTCATGACCTTGACCCAGGTCATATCACCGGGCTTGAGCACGTCTTCCACCTTCTCGGTGCGCTTGAACTCCAGATCCTTGATCTTCACGAGGCCGTCCTTGCCGGGGGCAAGCTCGACCCACGCGCCGAAGTCGGAGCGGACATTGCTGACCTTGCCGTAGTACAGCGCGCCGATCTCGGGCTCGAAGACGATATCCTCGATGGTCTTGCGGGCGGCGCGGCAGGCCTCGATGTCGGAGGAGGCGATGAAGATGGTGCCGTCGTCGCTGATGTCGATCTTGCAGCCGGTGTCGGCGGTGATCTTCTGAATGACCTTGCCGCCGGAGCCGATGACCTCACGGATCTTGTCGGGGTTGATCTTCATCTGGATCATCTTGGGCGCGGTCTTGGCAAGCTCCTTGCGAGGCTCGGGGATGGCCTTGAGGAGGATCTCGTCGAGGATCTGGAAACGGGCCTCGCGGGTGATCTCGAAGGCCTCCTTGACGATCTCGTGCTTGAGGCCGTCGTTCTTGAGGTCCATCTGGATGGCGGTGATGCCCTTCTTGGTGCCGGCCACCTTGAAGTCCATCTCGCCGTGGAAGTCCTCCACG
>CADBYZ010000069.1 GCA_902799075.1 Oscillospiraceae bacterium
GGTCGCGACCATCAGCAAGGAAGACGTCCGCAAGATCGCCGAGCAGAAAATGCCCGACCTCAACTGCACGGACATCGACTCCGCCATCAGCATGATCGCCGGTACCTGCCGCTCCATGGGCGTCATCGTCGGGGACTGAGTTCCCAAACGTGGGAGGATTACCTGCTTCGGCGGACGTATAAGTGCACCGCCATCCCTACGGGTTTGAAGCAGTAATTATGAAAAATCCGAATCAACCACATTTTAGGAGGAAATTAAATTGTTTAGAGGAAAGAATTATAAAGAGAGCTCCAAGCTCATTGATAAACAGAACCTGTATGATCCCATGGACGCGCTGAACCTGGTGTGCCAGGCCAGCAAGGCCAAGTTCGACGAGACTGTCGAGCTGCACCTCAAGCTCGGTGTTGACGGCCGTCACGCCGACCAGCAGGTCCGCGGCGCCATCGTCCTGCCCAACGGCACCGGCAAGACCGTGCGCGTGCTGGTCTTCTGCCCGCCCGAGCAGGTGGACGAGGCCCTCGCAGCCGGCGCCGACTATGCCGGCGGCATGGACTACGTTGAGAAGATCCAGAAGGAGAACTGGTTCGAGTTCGATACCGTTATCGCCAACCCCAAGATGATGGGCACCGTCGGCCGTCTCGGTAAGATCCTCGGCCCCAAGGGCCTCATGCCTTCCCCCAAGGCCGGCACCGTCACTCCGAACGTCGCCCAGGCTGTCAAGGAAGCCAAAGCCGGTAAGGTCGAGTACCGTCTGGACAAGACCAACATCATCCACTGCCCCATCGGCAAGGTGAGCTTCGGCGCCGAGAAGCTGTACGAGAACTACGCGGCACTGGTCGCGGCCGTCATCAAGGCCAAGCCCGCCGCCGCAAAGGGCCAGTACATCCGCTCCTGCGTCACCGCCTCCACCATGGGCCCCGGCATCAAGATCAACGCTCAGAAGCAGCTCTGATAAAACCAAAAACCGCTCCGTCATTTGACGGGGCGGCTTTTGGTTTTAAAAGTGAAAAGTGAAAAGTGGAAAGTGAAAAGTGAAAAGTGGAAAGTGGAAAGTGGAAAGTGGAAAGTGGAAAGTGTAGTTATGAGTTAACTGTCATCCTGAGCGCCAGCGAAGGATCTTTCCTCGGCAGAAGTGGGAAGAAAAGATTCTTCGCTTCGCTCAGAATGACAAAGCAGGGATCGGCGGCGCCGTTCCCTGCTTTGTGTAGAGCATATTTTGAAAAATCAGATATCCAGCAGGTCGCTGTAAGCCTTCAGAGCACCGTCGGTGTCGTGGGCCAGGACGCGCTTGGCAAGCACCTTGCCGAGCTGCACGCCCTCCTGGTCAAAGCTGTTGAGATTCCAGCAGAAGCCCTGGAACATGACCTTGTTTTCAAAGTGGGCCAGCAGCGCGCCGAGGGATTCGGGGGTGAGCTGCTCACCGATGATGATGCTGGAGGGGCGGCCGCCCTCGAAGCTCTTGTTGGGATTCTCGTCCGACTTGCCGCAGGCAAAGGCCATGATCTGGGCGGCGACGTTGGCGCACAGCTTCTGCTGGCTGGTGCTGCCCTGGATGTCCACGTCCATGCCGGCCTGGTTGCGGCGGAAGCCCACAAACTGCAGCGGGACAATGTCGGTTCCCTGGTGCAGGAGCTGATAGAAGGAGTGCTGGCCGTTGGTGCCCGGCTCACCGAAGATGATGGGGCCGGTGGGGTAGTCGACGCTCTCACCGAAGCGGTTGACGTGCTTGCCGTTGGACTCCATGTCGAGCTGCTGAAGGTGGGCCGGGAAGCGGCTCAGAGCCTGGGAGTAGGGCAGGACCGCCGTGGCGGGGTAGCCCAGGACGTTGCGCTCGTACACACCGATGAGGGCGTCGAGCAGAGCGGGGTTCTTGAGAATGTCGGTCTCCTTCGAGGTCAGGTCCTCGGCGTGCGCGCCGTCGAGGAAGCGGGCGAAGACCTCGGGGCCGAAGGCCAGGGACAGCACCACGCCGCCCACGCAGGAGCAGGAGGAGTAGCGTCCGCCGATGTAATCGTCCATGAAGAAGGCGGCGAGATAATCGCTGGACTTGGCCAGGGGCGAGGTCTCGCTCGTGACGGCGACCATGTGCTTTGCCGGGTCGAGGCCCGCGTTTTTGAGGGCGTCCTTGACAAAGCTCTCGTTGGTCAGGGTCTCAAGCGTCGTACCGGACTTGGACACCAGCACGAACAGGGAGTGCTTGAGGTCGATGGTCTTGAGCACGCTTGCCGCGTCGTCGGGGTCGACGTTTGAAATGAAGCGTGCATCCATCTTGAGGGTGCCGTTGGCTCTGGCCCAGTTCTCCAGCGCCAGGTACATGGCGCGGGGGCCGAGATCGCTGCCGCCGATGCCGATCTGCACGACGGTGGTGAACTTCTCGCCGGAGGCGTTGGTGATCTCACCCGCGTGGACCTTATTGGCAAAGGCGGCGGCCTTGGCCTGCTCGCCCGCGTAGAAGTCGCGCTTGTTCCGACCGTCGGCCATGACGGCGCCGCCCAGCTGGCCGCGGGTGAGCTGGTGGAGGACCAGGCGCTTTTCACCGGTGTTGATCATCTCGCCGTTATAAAGCGCGGCAAACTTCTCGGTCAGCTGCTGCTCGGCGGCAAGCTCCGAGAGGGCGGCGAGCACCTCGTCGTCGACGGCCTTGGCTGCAAAGTTGTAGCTCAGGCCGCAGGCCATGGGGACACTGTACTTTTTAACGCGCTCCGCGCCCTTTTCGCCGCTCATGGCGTCGGGCAGGTTCACGCGCTTGAGCGCGGAAAGCTTTTTGTAAGAGGCCAGGGTGTCAAGATTTTTCCAGGCAATCATCGTTCGATCTATCCTTTCATTCATGGTGATATACGAGAGATTGCCTTTATTGTATCGCACAGCGCGCGGATTGTCCAGTGATTTCAGCACTTATTTCAGATCCAAGCCGCGGATGTAATAGCCCAGAGGCTTCCACAGCAGCACGCCGACGAGCAGGCAGAGCGCCATGTCGATGAGCATATAGCTGCCGTTATAGAGGAAGGAGTAAAACCACGGGGTGGTCATGGTCATGCCGAAGAAGGTCTCGGGCATGTACTCGCCCCAGACCCACACGCCCACCAGATAGTGAACGAGAAAGCGGGCGAGGGAGCCGACGATCGTGCCGGTGAAGAAGCCGAAGCGCCGCGCGTGGAAAAGACCCGCAAGACCCAGCACCGTAAAGGCCACGATATAGTCGCCGAGCATCGACTGCCAGCCCCAGGCGTAGGCGCCGTCAAGCAGCAGCTGCAGAAGGCTGAACACGAAGCTTGCGAGCATCCCGGGACCGAAGCCCCAGCGGGCGCAGAAGATGAAGATCGGCAGCATCGACACCGTAATGGAGCCGCCCTGCGGCAGCTCAAATAGCTTGAGGTAGCCGAGCACCTGGGCCAGCGCGACAAAGATCGCGCCCTCGGTCAGGCAGCGGAGTGTGAGTTTGGATTTGTTCATGATGTTTCCTCCCATAACTTGTTTTGGGAAGCAATATGCGCAAAAAAAACAGGCTCAAAAACTGAACCTGCGTCAAAGCACTGCGCAAACTGTTTCCTACGCCGGCATTATCCGGATCAGGTTCCAGGGTTTCAAGGCGCATTTACCTCGTCTCAGCCGGAAGCCTCCAGCACCCCTTTCGATTGTGTCTACATTGTAGCACGGTATATGCCTATTGTCAAGAAAGGGCTTTTCACGAAGGCGCGGGGTGTGGTATAGTATGAACTGCGCAATATTTATTTTACAGCTCAGAAATCATTACCTGCGTAATGCGCCCCCCATTCTTTTCTTTTCGTCTTGCCGAAAAGAAAAGAACGCGCCGCGCCCGGTGTAAGAAAAGAAAAGGGCGCTCACAAGTGGTATACGGTCCTGCGCTTCGCCGACCGCGGAGGGCTTCGCTTACGCTCGCGCCGCTGCTTGGTAGTGAAGAGTTCATATTTGAAGGACAAGAGGTAAGACTTGTGAAACATGCAGCGCAGAGCGCGGACGGGAAGCTATGAAAGGCATACCTCTTGCACCCATAGCTGTACAATGTACCGAATCCGCGAGTGAAATGTTCAGACAAGTGCAATGATACCCGCGTCTGGCGTTCTTTTCTTTCTTACACCGGGCGCGGCGCATTCTTTCTTTTCTCACAAGAAAGAAAAGAAAGAATGGGGGGCGCATCTGCGCAGGTAAGTATCTATGAACACTTAATTATAATGATGCAAGACGAAAAGAGATGATCCCATGCACATTTTAGACAAGCCTGTGGCGGTGCTGGCGGGAACGCCGGTGGACACACAGATGGGCGCGGACGTGCTCGCGGCCCACGGCATTCAAGCCCTGAACTGCCCCGTGTCCCGGCACCCGCTGGAGCAGGCCGCCTTCCAGGTAAAATCCAGAGACGAAAAGCACGCGGTGCTCTCCGCCATTATCCGAAACGCCATGGACCGCGGCTGCGGCAGCGCCTTTATCTACTGCAACTCCCTGTCCGGCTCGGCGGATTTCCCGGCACTTTCAAAAGAGCTCGGTATCCGCATCGTGACGCCCATGGACGCCTACGGCAGCATCGCAAAAAACTACCGCCGCCTTGCGCTGGTGGCCTACAACGGCCAGGCCCTCGCCGGGATCGACACCGCCATGGTGCGCGCAAACCCGGACATCCTGCTCCAGCCCGCGGGCATCCCCGAGGTCACCATCGACATCGAGGCGGGCATCGCCCCGGACGAGATCATCCGCCGCCGCCACCTCGATACGCTCATGACCTACTTCGAAGCCTGCGGCTGTGAGGCGCTGGTGCTGGGCTGCACGCACTTCCCCTATCTGACCGAAGCCATGCGGGGGTACACGCGCCTGCCGCTGCTCGACCCGGCGGAGGAAATGGTGCGCCAGCTCACGCGCGACTAAGGAGGATACCATGTTCAACCATATGATCGTTGCGGTCAACGCCGTGCTGCCAAGCTTTCTGATCATCGCCCTGGGCCTCTTCGTCCGCCGCCGCGGCAAGCTGGACGACACGTCCCTCGGCAAATTCAACTCGGTCGCCTTCCATGTCTTTCTCCCCTGCCAGGTCTTCCGCAGCATCTACGACGCCCCCATCGGCGAGGTCTTCGATGCAAAGCTCGTGATCTTCACCTTCGTCGGACTCATCGTCTCGGGCGGCATCGCCCTCGCAACGGCCGTGCTCACCGAAAAGCGCGGCGACCGGCGCGGCGTCATGGCCCAGGGCATGTTTCGCGGAAACTATGTGCTGCTTGGCATCCCGCTGCTCGAGTCCCTGTTCGGCGGCAGTGCCACGGGTCTTGCCTCACTGATGATCGCCGTTGACATCCCCATGTACAACATGCTGTCGGTGGTGTTTCTGGAAATGTTTGCGGGCGGGAAGATCGATCTGCGCAAGATGCTCAGGGACATTGCCCTCAACCCCCTCATCGACGCTACCATTATTGCCCTCCTTGCCAAGGCGGTGAACCTGCCCGTTTATGCCTTCCCGGCCTTTGCCTCCGCCCTCAAGTCCCTTGCCGCCGTGGCGACGCCCCTTTGTCTGTTCATCCTGGGCGCGTCCTTCACCCCGGCGGGGATCAAAGGCTATGCCCGGAGCCTCTGGATCACGGTGGCCTTCAAGCTGGTGGTGATCCCGGCCCTGGCCCTTGTCTGCGCGGCCGCCATCGGCATCCGGGGCGTGGGGCTCGGCGTGGTGATGATGAGTTTCGGCCCGCCCACGGCGGTGAACTCCTACACCATGGCCCGCGAGCTCGGAGGCGACGGCGAGCTTGCCGCCTCCATCGTGGTCATCGACACGGCCCTGTCGTGCCTGACGCTCTTCGGCTGGATCGTCGTGCTGCGCACATTGGGGCTGTTTTGAAAAGCAGCCGACGCCCCGGCACCCGGTAAATAAACATTGGCCCCCGGCAAATCCGTAACACGGTACGTTTTTGCCGGGGGCTGTCTGCTTTCTTACAGTGTCCTGTCGCGCGGGCCGCGTGATAAGCCGCGGCCCCTGTATTGTCTATTGCCTTTTTTCACAGGCCCTTTGTACAGATCAGATCAGCTTCTTGCCTTTTTTGCGGAACTCCCGCGCCTGCTCGACGGTGGGCCAGGTGAAGTAGCTGCCCTTCTCCGTCTCGTTTTTTCGCGTCTGTACCGTGCCGGCCTCGATCTCCTCGATGGCTTTGACCATGAGGTCGCCGCCGATGGTCTTGGTCTTCTTCATGAGCCGAAACATGCTGTTGCAGTCGGAGATGTCCACGCTCCCTTGCTCGATGATGTCCCCGTCGTCGATCTTCGCGCTCATGTAATGCACCGTCGCGCCGCCCTCTTTTTCGCCCTTGTACAGATACCAGAACGACGGCAGCAGACCGCGGTAGTCCGGCAGCAGCGCCCCGTGGACATTGATGACGCCGTACTTCGGCACGCTCAAAAGCTCATCCTTGATGACCTGCGGGGCGGAATACGAAATAATGAGATCGGGGTTTAAGTCCCGGATGTGCCGCACGTAGGCGGGGTCGTTGCTGTCGTTGATGATGCGGTAGGGGATGCCGTTTTTCTTCGCCGCGTCCTGTACCGAGCAGCTTCCGCCGAAAAGCCTGTAGCCCGCGAGCCGGTCGAGGTATTTCTCCGCCTCACGCCCCGCGGTGACAAAGCCCATCTTCGCGCACTGCCAGGGGCCGAACCACTTGAGATAATCCTTTGTCTTGCTCTCGAGCGCGCTCTTGCAGTCGACCTGCACGACCTCCAGCAGCTCACAGACCTGCGCCGCCTTGTCGATGTTTCGCGGGATGAAGAAGCGGTCGGCCTGGGTCATGACCACAACTCTCAGTTTGCCGCGCATACCGGCTCCTTCCTGTGCTCCGCCGCCCATTTGAGCAGGGTGTTGAAAATATGTTCGGGCACGCGCCCCGCGAGCTGGTACACGATGCACACGACCGTCCACCAGATCATCCTGAAATCAAAGAAAACGCCGCGCTTGTCGAGGTACACAAGGTCCAGCTCCAGGCGCGTCGGCAGCACGTCGCGCAGGTACTCCTCCTCGGACTCGATCTGGTCGCCGTAGAGGTAGTCGTACAGCGCCGACGGACCGGTCAGGCCCGAGGTCACCTCGCCTGCCGCGGCAAAGCGGCCGCCGCGGGTGATCTCCACCTGGTCCACCGCCGCGGGGCGGGGGCCGACGATGCTCATATCGCCGATGAGAATATTGATGAGCTGGGGCAGCTCATCCAGCTTCGTTGCGCGGATGAGGCGGCCAAAGGGGAAGATACGGTCCTCCTCCCCGCGGAAGACGGACTCGTTGGCCTTGCCCTGACGCATGGAGCGGAACTTGTACATGTCAAAGACCCGGTTATGCTTGGTGGTGCGGTGGGCAATATAGAAGACGGGACCGGGGTCGGAAAGCTCGATGCCCAGCGCGATGATGAGCCACAGCGGCGCCGAGACGATCAGCCCCAGCAGAGCGCAGCCCATGTCGAACAGGCGCTTGAGAAAGAGATACAGAAATCGCATGGTGTCTCCTCCTTAGATCCGGCGGAAGATCGCCTCGTAAGCCTCGGCATACTTGCAGCCGGCCTGGGCCCCGCGCCAGGCGGCAAGGCCCCTCAGAGCCTCAGTCGAGCGGGGGTGCGGGTAATCGCGCATGACGCCCGCGTAGAACGCCAGGGCTTCAAGCTTTTTGTCAAGGCCCTCCTCGCCTACCTCCACAAAGAGGTTCGGCGTGAAGCGGCGCACGGAGGAATCCACGCACCACTCGGTGGAGGAGGCGGACTCCATGTACCACAGCTCCCGGATGGGCTTTGCATCCTCGTTGCGCTGGGGATAGCGCAGCGCGGCCTGCACCGCGCCGCTCACCATGGCATGGTCGATGTTGGTCTCGGCGGGACAATGGGTGATGACGATGTCCGGCTCGTAATCCTGCAGGCAGCTCTCCACAAACTGCACCAGCTCCAGATGGGGCACGGTGTTGGTCTTGATGTTGGGAAAGTCCGCCGCGTAGGATTTCTCGACGCCCAGCAGCGCCCGCGCCTTCTCCTGCTCCTCGCCGAGGTGGCTGGAGAGATTGCGGCGCGCCGCGGCGTGGTTTACGAGCGTGGCGACCGCAACCTGATTCCCCTCGCGGACAAATTTATAGATGCTCGCGCCTGCGCCCAGTACCTCATCGTCGGGATGGGCAACAACGACTAAATATTTCATAATGTCTCCTTGCGTCCGTACTATGGTGACAGTCGGGTTAATTTTTGTTCGTTCAGTTTACCATAATCCGACGAAATAATCAAGCACGACTGAGGCGATCAAGAAGATTTTGCCGCGTCTCGTCGAACAGCAGGTCCCGGTTGTTGCGGAAATACGCCTCGCAGCCGAACTCCGCCACGAACCAGGAGCTGTCATAGCCTGCCGTGATCTCGCCCACAAACAGCACCAGCTCCTGGCTCGGCCCGACGGCGGTCTCGAGAAAGCGGAAGGCGCTGTCAAACATGGCGCCGGTCCCGTCGGCGAGGCTCTCGCGCTTTGCCGTATCCTCGGCAAAGAGCTCCCGCACCGTTTCAAACTGGATATCCGCGTCCTGCGACTCGTCCAGCGTTTTCAAATAATCCTCAAGCCGACCCAACTCCGCCTGGCGCAGGTACTTCTGCTCCCGGTCGTCCTGGCCCGCGTCGGCGGCGCGCCTGAGGGTTGCCCGGCGGGTGGTGATGATCTCGCGCAGCGTGTCGGCGGGAGATGCGGGAAGCCGCGCCTTGACTGCGGAGAGGCCGTCATACAGCGCCGTGCACAGGGCGTCCTGGCGGCGCGTATCGCGGGCGGCCTCCGAAAGCCGCGACAGCATGAGGCCCATCACCGCGAGCTTTTCGTCGAAGGGCGCGGCGGCAAACTCCGAGAGCGTCACCTTCGGGACATTGCCGCGGAGGATGTCGTCGATATGATAGACCTGGCGGTACTTGTTGTAAAGGGCGTAATAATTGGTAAAGTCCCGGGCGATGGACGGCATCTGGATATACTGCACCGCAAGCTCCATGTCCGGGGCGATGCCCTCGGCCTCGTAGGCGTAGAGGATCTCGCTCAAGTCCTCCCAGCCGCGGGCGGTGGCAAACTGCATGCCGTCGGCGGAATTTTCGATGCGGTAGAAGTTTTCCTTCTTGAGATCGAGGTAGGAGATCACCGCGCCGTGCAGGCCCTTTCTCAGGGCGTAGTCCTTCCAGACGGCGAAGTCCTCTTCCACGTTGATGCGCTTGACACGGTCGAGCGTCACCACGTCAAAGTCCCGCACCGAGCGGTTATACTCCGGCGGGTTGCCCGCGGCGACAATGAGCCAGCCCTCGGGCAGGCGCTGGTTGCCGAAGGTCTTGCACTGCAAAAACTGGAGCATCATCGGGGCCAGGGTCTCGGACACGCAGTTGATCTCGTCGAGAAACAAAATTCCCTCGCGGATACCGGTTTTCTCGCTCAGGGCGTACACCGAGCCCAAAATCTCGCTCATGGTGTACTCGGTGACGGTGTGCTCCACCCCGCCATAGACGCGCTTTTCGATGAAGGGAAGGCCCACGGCGCTCTGGCGGGTGTGGTGGGTGATGGTGTAGGACACCAGCCCCACGTTTTCCTCCGCGGCGATCTGCTCCATGATCTGGGTCTTGCCGATGCCCGGCGGGCCCATCAGCAGCACGGGGCGCTGCCGCACGGCGGGGATGCGGTAATTGCCCAGCGCGTCCCGGCTGAGGTAGGCGCGCAGGGTATTGCGGATCTGTTCCTTGGCTTGTTTGATGTTCATGGTATATTCCTCATAATTCAGGTAATTCGGCCAGCACTTCTTCCTGCCAGAACTCGTCCAGATTGTCATGCTGCTTTTTCC
Source organism: Oscillospiraceae bacterium (assembly GCA_902799075.1). Lineage (GTDB taxonomy): Bacteria > Bacillota > Clostridia > Oscillospirales > Oscillospiraceae > Limivicinus. The sequence continues at coordinate 9,809 of CADBYZ010000069.1, forward strand.
AGGGCAGCTCCGGCGTGATGCGCACTGCCCAGGGCGGTATCTTTACGGACAGGGGCGGTTCATCCAGCAGAACGAAGGCGACCTCGTAGTCCGGGCGCTTTTCGGGGTAGATGCCCATGCCGTCGGTGAAGTAGAGAAG